>NZ_JBFUJB010000019.1:0-387990 GCF_056401575.1 Rhodococcus sp. P4_E4
AGGTTGGTTACTGTGACAGTTTCATAGAGTTACGGCGGTCATAGCGAAGGGGAAACGCCCGGTCCCATTCCGAACCCGGAAGCTAAGCCCTTCAGCGCCGATGGTACTGCACTCGACAGGGTGTGGGAGAGTAGGACACCGCCGAACACCCGTTAACCGAAAGGGGACCCAACATATTGGGTCCCCTTTCGTGCGTTGTATGAGAGGAATGACTGTGTCGGAGAATGGCGACGAGCGTCGGTCCTTCCGTGGGGGAGGAGCGCCTCGATCAGGTGGCCCCCGTCGTGACAACGACGGGCGTGGATCACGCGGCGCTGCAGGCGGAGACCGCCGCGGTGGTGCCGGAGACAACAACCGTGGCGGTGCTGGAAACAGTAACCGTGGCGGCGGATTCAACGGCGGACAGCGTCGCGGCGGCGAGGGTGGGTTCACCCCTCGTGGACGCGACGGCGACCGCAACCGTCAGCAAGCACGACCTGACGAACCGGATTTGCCCGACAACGTAGAGCCCACCGAGTTGGATCCGGCCGTTCGTCGGGATCTGCTCAGCCTCGACAAGGACAACGCCAACACAGTTGCGCGTCACCTGGTCATGGCAGGCAAGCTTGTCGACGAAGACCCGGAACTTGCACTGCTCCACGCTCGTGCTGCTCGTCAGCGCGCCGGCCGAATTGCGGTGGTTCGTGAAGCTGCTGGAATCACCGCGTACCACGCCGGTGAATGGGCTGAAGCTCTCTCCGAGCTTCGTGCTGCCCGTCGAATGGCTGGTGGACCGGGTCTGATCGCTGTCATGGCCGACTGCGAACGCGGTTTGGGTCGACCCGAACGCGCCATCGAGCTCGGCCGTAGCGACGAGGCTGCCCTGCTTTCCGGCGACGAGGCTTCGGAGTTGAGGATCGTGGTCGCCGGCGCCCGCATGGATCTCGGTCAGTTCGATCAGGCAGTTGTCACACTGCAGACCAAGGATCTGGACGCAGCGCGTACCGGTGAAGCGGCGGCTCGGCTTTTCTATGCGTACGCTGATGCCCTCGTTGCAGCAGGTCGTGTCGAAGACGGATTGAAGTGGTTCCTCAATGCTGCAGCTGCAGACCTCGAGGGTGACACGGATGCTGAAGAACGGGTGGCCGAGTTGACCGGAGAAGATCAGTGACCGTGCTTCGTACTCAGTACGACGTACTTTTGCTCGATCTCGACGGCACGCTGTACGCCGGAGCTCATGCGATTCCCGGCACCCAGGCTGCGTTGGGTCAGGGTACGCAGGCTTTGTACTACGTGACCAACAATGCGAGTCGCTCGCCTTCGGCAGTGTCCGCGCATCTGACCGAACTCGGTTTCGATTCCGAAGACGATCGCGTGGTCACCAGTTCTCAGACGGCGGTGCGTCTGTTGGCTGAGCGTCTCGAACCCGGTGCCGCTGTACTCGTCGTCGGTACAGATGCATTGGCCGACGAGGTGACGCGCGTCGGTTTGCTTCCGGTGCGCGAATTCGCGGATTCCCCGGTTGCAGTCGTCCAAGGACATTCGACGGAGACCAACTGGTCGATCCTCGCCGAGGCATGCTTGGCGATCAGGGCCGGGGCGCTGTGGGTGGCTGCGAACCTGGACACCACACTGCCGTCGGAACGGGGTTTGGTGCTCGGCAACGGCTCGATGGTGGCGGCTCTGCGCGCCGCCACGAGGCAGGAACCCTTGGTGGCAGGCAAGCCTGCTGCACCGCTGATGGAGGATGCGCTTGCACGCAGTGGGTGCTCGCGTCCACTGGTCGTCGGTGATCGCTTGGACACTGATATCGAAGGCGCACATGCTGTTTCGATCGACTCACTGTTGGTACTGACCGGTGTGAGCACGCCGGGCGACGTACTGCGGGCGCCGATTGAGCAGCGCCCCACCTACATTGCAGCAACTCTGGATTCGCTCAATCAGCCGGCCGTCGAATCGCTGGTCGGTTCGGACTCCAAGTGGTCTGTCTCCGTGAACGGGTCGGCGCTGGTTGTCGACGGCCCGGTTGTCGGGGACGAGATGTCGCTTCTACGTGCGGTTGCGCCTGTCGCATGGGCTAATCCGTCGTTCCAGACCCTGGAAGCGTCGGATGCCGGCGTGGCGGATCTGTTTGCTTCCTGGCTGGCCTGATTTCTCGCATATGTGTTCGACTCGCGGGGGTGCGGGTGTATGCGCAACGGAGAGTCATGCACTAACGTTGTGCCCGATGAGCACGCCGACACCGCACCCCGGAAACTCGAGCAACGGATCACCGCTGCCCGGGTCACGCCCTACCGTCGATCCGGAACGAATACGTTCTGACGTCGACGGTTTGCTGGCACGCCTCGGCGGCATCGAACACGATCCGAACGATCATCACGGAGCAGGTGTGATTCCGCAGAAGGCACATATTTTGGAACAGGCACACGAGGTGCTCGTCCAGGCACTCGCCTCTGTGGACAGGGCTTGACGTGGCACGTAGAGCACGGGTGGACGCCGAATTGGTCCGTCGCGGTCTGGCACGATCGAGAGATCATGCGCAAGAACTGATCTCCGCGGGCCGAGTTCTCATTTCCGGAGCCGTTGCGACCAAGCCCGCGACGGCGATCGAAGCCGGAACGCCACTTCGGGTCGTCGAGGTGGAGCAGGAAGTTTCGTGGGCGTCGCGCGGTGCTCACAAACTGATCGGTGCCCTTGACGCCTTCGGTACCGAAGGATTGACGGTCGAAGGTCGCCGGTGCCTCGACGCCGGCGCTTCCACCGGCGGGTTCACGGACGTTCTGCTGACACGCGGTGCGAAGGAAGTTGTCGCCGTCGACGTCGGTTACGGCCAATTGGTGTGGCGCCTACAGTCCGACGACCGAGTGCATGTCATCGACCGAACCAATGTTCGCGCTATCGATGCCGAGACGATCGGCGGAACTGTCGATCTCGTTGTCGCGGACCTGTCGTTCATCTCTCTCAAACTGGTACTCGGGGCGTTTGTCGCCTGTACCGCTGACGGCGCGGACCTGGTTCCGATGGTCAAGCCTCAGTTCGAGGTGGGCAAGGACCGCGTCGGTGCCGGTGGCGTCGTACGAGATCCGGAACTGCGAATCTCCGCTGTGCTCGACGTGTCGGAGGCTGCTGCAAAGGTAGGTCTGCGGACGTTAGGTGTCGTGGCCAGCCCATTGCCCGGTCCGTCGGGAAATGTCGAGTATTTCCTGTGGCTTCGAAAGACGGGTACATCCGGCGACGAAGAGACGGTTACCGACACCGAGACGAACACCGAGGGAGTTCCCACGGTGGAGGACATGATTCGCAAGGCTGTAGAGGAAGGGCCCCAGTGAACGCGGTCACGAACGGCGAGTCGCGCGAGATCCTTCTTGTCGCACACCCTGGTCGACGTGACATCACGGAAACTGCCAAGCGGGTCGGGAAGATCTTCGAGCGCGCGGGAATCGGACTGCGAGTCCTCGTCGACGAAGCAGACAGCTCGCGCATCGAAGCAATGACGGAACCCGAGGGTTTCTCTGCGCCGGGTCTCGACGTCACGGTTGTTCATCCCGGCCCTGATGCTGCCGTTGGATGCGAGTTGGTACTTGTCCTCGGTGGCGACGGCACGTTTCTGCGCGCCGCCGAACTTGCTCAAGAAGCGTCCATTCCGGTACTGGGCATCAACCTCGGACGGATCGGATTTCTGGCAGAGACCGAGGCCGAGCATCTCGACGAGGCTCTCGCACAAGTAGTTCGCAAGGAATATCGCGTTGAGTCTCGCATGACACTCGACGTCGTGATTCGGGTGGACGACGAGATCATCGACCGCGGGTGGGCGCTCAACGAGGCCAGTATCGAGAACCGTTCGCGTCTGGGAGTTCTCGAAGTTGTCCTCGAAGTCGACGGCAGACCGGTGTCTGCGTTCGGTTGCGACGGTGTTCTCGTGTCCACTCCCACAGGCTCGACCGCTTATGCATTTTCCGCAGGCGGCCCCGTCGTGTGGCCCGAACTCGAAGCATTGCTCGTCGTACCCAGCAACGCGCATGCGCTGTTCGCGCGGCCGCTGGTTACCAGCCCGAATTCGATCATCGCGGTGGAGACCGTCGCAGGCAGCCACGACGGCCTGGTCTTCTGCGACGGCCGTCGTACCTTGGAACTGCCTGCCGGCGCTCGCGTCGAGATCGTTCGCGGCGCCACTCCCGTCAAGTGGGTCCGGTTGGACTCTGCGCCTTTCGCTGATCGGATGGTTCGCAAGTTCGAGCTTCCGGTTACCGGATGGCGAGGAAGGAAGCCTTAATCGTGCTCGCAGAGATCCGTATCGACAGTCTTGGTGTGATCTCCGAGGCCAGCGCCCAGTTTCACGAGGGCCTGACCGTCCTGACCGGTGAAACCGGCGCAGGTAAAACGATGGTCGTCACCAGCTTGCACCTCCTCAGCGGAGCGCGAGCGGATGCCGGTCGAGTGCGGTTGGGCGCGTCGCGAGCCGTTGTCGAAGGACGATTCTTCGCCGACGACGTCTCACCGGCCACCGAGCGTGAGATCGTCCGAATCCTGGAATCGTCCGGCGCCGAGCGCGACGAAGACGGGACCATCATCGCCGTGCGGACAGTCGGCAGCGATGGGCGGTCTCGGGCTCATCTCGGCGGACGAAGCGTGCCGGCGGGAGTTCTCTCCGAATTCACGGACCCACTTCTGACTGTCCACGGACAGAACGATCAGCTGCGATTGCTTCGTCCCGACCAGCAACGCAACGCGCTGGACCGCTTCGGGGACAAGGCAATCGGAACGCTGCTGACGAGGTACCGCAAACACCGTCGTGAATGGCTCGATGCTCGTTCGGAGTTGATCGAGCGCACGTCGAAGGCTCGTGAACTGGCACAAGAAGCAGATCAGTTGACCTTCGCGCTCAACGAAATCGACGGCGTGGCACCCGAGCCCGGCGAGGACACGGCGATCGTTGCCGAAGTTCGTCGACTCAGTGAACTCGATTCGCTCCGCTCGGCTGCGGAAGAGGCGCACGCTGCGCTCGCCGGTAGTGACGACATGGCAAGCGGCGACGTCGGTGTCATGCCGGCGCTAGACCTGATGTCCGAAGCGAGGGCGCGCATCGAGTCGGTCACCGACGCCGATCTGGACGGCCTCGGTTCCCGGTTGGCCGACGCTATTGCTGTCGTCACCGACGTTGCCGGTGACCTGAACACCTACTTGTCCGGGCTGCCCGCAGACCCGGGTGCTCTGGACTCTTTGTTGTCGCGGCAATCGGAACTGAAGACTCTGACTCGCAAGTACGCCGCCGATGTCGACGGTGTTCTCGAATGGGCAGATACTGCTCGCGCTCGTCTATCCAAACTCGACGTGTCCTCGGATGCGTTGTCACTGTTGGCCAAGCAGGTCGAGGAGACGGCTGGCCTGACCGCGGAAGCCGCTACCAAGCTGAGCGCCGCGCGAGTCAAGGCGGCGGCAAAGCTCGCCAAAGCCGTCAGCGCGGAACTCGCCGGTCTGGCGATGGGACGTGCGGGCCTCGAAGTGACTGTGCGTTCGCAGCCTGCCGGCCCGCAGGACTCGGCGCCGCTCAGTGTCGGGGGAGTAGACCTGCATGCCGGGTCTGCCGGCGTCGACGAGGTGGAATTTCGCCTGTCAGCGCACAGTGGGGCACCGTCACTTCCGATCAGCAAGAGCGCTTCCGGTGGCGAGCTGTCACGCGTCATGCTGGCGCTCGAGGTTGTTCTCGCTGGTAGCGACACCGGTGCGACGATGGTTTTCGACGAGGTGGACGCGGGGGTCGGTGGCCGCGCTGCTGTCGAGATCGGCCGCCGATTGGCGAAACTTGCTCGCACGCATCAGGTTATCGTTGTCACCCACCTTCCGCAGGTTGCTGCGTTTGCCGACACCCACCTCGTGGTGGACAAGGTCGACGACAAAGGCGGAGTGGTGAGCAGTGGCGTGCGGACCTTGTCGGATTCGGATCGGGTGGTCGAATTGGCCCGTATGTTGGCAGGGCTGGACGACACCGAAACCGGTCGTGCGCACGCCGAAGAACTGCTCGAGATCGCGAATGCGGCCCGCGTCACAGATTGAAGGTTCTGTGGTGTTGGTGTGACTGATGTGGTAGTTGTCGGCGCGCCTCCACCGGTCAACGCGGTTTCAGGTTCATCATCGAAGCCATGAAGATGCCCGGATTGCTCTCACGTAACACCGAATCCTTGCCTGGGATCAGTGGCATCGCCAGGGCCGATCGGAACACGGCGAAGCTTCTGCGCCGTGTCGGTCCTGGAGACATCGTGATCCTCGACGAAATCGACATCGATCGCCGGACCGCCGATGCTCTGGTGAAAGCCGGAGTCATGGCCGTGGTCAACGCGTCGCCGTCGATTTCGGGGCGGTACCCCAACCTCGGACCGGAAGTGATCGTCGCCAACGACATCGTTCTGATCGATGCCGTCGACGGTGATGTCTTCAAGAACATCAAGGACGGAAGCAAGATCCGCCTGCACGAGGGCGAGATCTTCAACGGCGAGAAGAGCCTCGTCAAGGGCGAAGAGCAGACCGAGGCCGAAATCTCCGACCGGATGATCGAGGCCAAGACCGGCCTGGTCGATCACTTGGAAGCGTTCTCGGGTAACACCATCGAGTTCATCCGCACCGAAAGCCCGTTGCTCATCGACGGAATCGGTGTTCCGGACATCGATATCGACTTGAAGGACCGCCATGTCGTGGTCGTCTCCGACGGCCCCGAACGCGAGACCGATCTGAAGAACCTCAAGCCCTTCATCAAGGAGTATTCGCCGATCCTGATCGGTGTCGGCGCAGGTGCGGACGTGTTGAGCAAGGCCGGATACCGCCCCGATCTGATCGTGGGCGACCCGGAGGAAATCACCAGTTCCACGCTCAAGTCCGGCGCGGAAGTTGTTCTGCCTGCAGACCAGGACGGTCATGCGGCGGGGCTTTCCCGAATCCAGGATCTCGGTATCGGGGCGATGACGTTCCCGGCGACCTGCTCACCGACCGACCTTGCCCTGCTGCTTGCCGATCACCACGGAGCTTCACTGATCGTGACGGTCGGCAACGTGGTGTCCTTGGACGAGTTCTTCGACCGTGGGCGTCGTGAAAGCAATCCGTCGGCGTTCATGACACGGCTCAAGGTTGGACCGAAACTGGTCGATGCCAAGGCTGTGGCAACGCTGTATCGAAGTCGAGTGTCCGGCGGCGCGATCGCGCTACTGGTGCTCGCCGCCCTGGTGGCAGTGATCGTCGCCCTGGTCGTGTCCAATGCCGGTAGTGAAGTTCTCGACTGGGCAATCGCAACGTGGAACAGCTTCGCGCTGTGGGTTCAGGGGCTCTTCAAGTGATTTCGATGCGTCAACATGCAATTTCCATAGCGGCAATCTTTCTGGCACTCGCGATCGGCGTGGTGCTCGGTTCCGGAATGCTGTCGAGTGGATTGCTGTCCGGTCTGCGTGACGACAAGGCGGACCTGCAGAACGAGATCGAAGACCTCAATCAACAGTCCAATCAGCTTCAGCAGCAACTCAATTCCGCGGACGGCTTCGATGCCGCTGTCGGCGGTCGCGTCGTGCGTGACAGTCTCGCTGGTCGCACCGTCGTCGTCATCACGGCACCGGACGCGGATCCCAGTGATCTCGACGGTGTCAACCGACTCGTCACTGCCGCCGGCGGCGCCGTGACCGGACGCGTCTCGCTCACCGATTCGTTTGTCGACGCCACCGGCGGTGACCGTTTGCGGACTGTCGTCACCAATGTCATCCCTGCGGGGATCACCCTCAAGACCGGTGCGGTCGATCAGGGCAGTCTCGCAGGTGATCTGCTCGGTTCGGTTCTGCTTCTCAACGGGCAGAACAGCGAACCCCAGAGCACTCCGGACGAGATGAATCTCGCGCTCGACTCGCTGCGTAGCGCCGGTTTCATCAGCTACGACGACGGAGCGGTCAAGCCGGCTCAGCTCGCCGTGGTCCTCACCGGCGACAACAAGAGTGAATCCGACGCAGCCACGGGTAACCGCGGCGCCGTCATCGCCCGGTTTGCCGGTGCTCTCGACGGACGCGGCGCAGGAACGATTCTCGCGGGCCGGCCTGGCTCGGCCGAGGGCAGTGGTCCGGTTGCCGTCGCGCGTGCGGACGCGGCGCTCTCAGCGGGCTTGACGACCATCGACAACATCGACCGGGAATCGGGCAAGATCACGACGCCGTTGGCACTTCAGGAACAGTTGAACGGCGGCGCCGGCCGCTACGGCACGGGACCGGGAGCGGCGGCGGTTACCGTCGGCGCACCCACCAACTGAACACCCCGGTATTGATACGCCGGTCACATCGGGGGCGGAAAGTCGGCGCGTTGTAGGCACCGACCCCCGATAGGTGTTACCGTGAAATCCCGTGGGTCGGCAGGCCCCAGCATGCTTCATCAGACCAAGCCCTGCACAGTCGTCACGGGAGCCCCTTTGCCACAGTCACGCACTAACACGCGTACCGCCACCAAGCACATCTTCGTCAGCGGAGGTGTAGCTTCCTCGCTCGGCAAAGGTTTGACCGCCTCGAGCCTGGGACAGTTGTTGACCGCGCGGGGAATGCGCGTGACCATGCAGAAGCTCGATCCCTATCTCAATGTGGATCCGGGCACCATGAACCCCTTCCAGCACGGCGAGGTCTTCGTCACCGAAGACGGTGCCGAGACCGACCTCGACGTCGGGCACTACGAGCGGTTCCTCGACCGTGACCTATCCGGTCAGGCGAACGTCACCACCGGCCAGGTGTACTCGACGGTCATCGCCAAGGAACGTCGTGGCGAGTACCTCGGTGACACCGTTCAGGTCATCCCGCACATCACCGATGAGATCAAGCGTCGCATCCTCGAGATGAGCGGCCCGGATCTGCAGGGACACCGCCCGGATGTCGTGATCACCGAAATCGGTGGAACCGTCGGCGACATCGAATCGCAGCCCTTCCTCGAAGCCGCTCGCCAGGTCCGCCACGACGTCGGCCGCGACAACGTCTTCTTCCTGCACGTCTCCCTCGTGCCGTACCTCGGCCCCTCCGGAGAACTCAAGACCAAGCCCACGCAGCACTCGGTTGCGTCGTTGCGCAGCATCGGCATTCAGCCCGACGCGCTGATCCTTCGTTGCGATCGTGACGTTCCGCAGGGCCTCAAGAACAAGATCGCGCTGATGTGCGACGTGGACGTCGACGCCTGCATCTCGACGCCCGACGCTCCCTCGATCTACGACATCCCGAAGGTTCTGCACCGTGAGGGCCTCGACGCCTACGTCGTTCGCCAGCTCGGTCTCCCGTTCCGCGACGTCGACTGGACCGTGTGGGGCAACCTCCTCGATCGTGTTCACCAGCCGCGTGAGACCGTGCGCGTCGCGTTGGTCGGCAAGTACGTCGACCTGCCCGACGCATACCTCTCCGTCACCGAGGCACTGCGCGCCGGTGGATTTGCCAACCGGTCGAAGGTCGAGATCTCCTGGGTCCCGTCGGACGCCTGTGAGACGGAAGCCGGAGCGCAGGCCGCTCTCGGTGACGTCGACGGTGTTCTGATCCCGGGCGGCTTCGGCATCCGCGGCATCGAGGGCAAGCTCGGCGCGATCCGTTTCGCACGTTCACGCAAGCTGCCGCTGCTGGGTCTGTGCCTGGGTCTGCAGTGCGTCGTCATCGAAGCTGCTCGCAGCGTCGGCCTCGACGATGCCAACTCGGCCGAGTTCGAGCCGGACACCAAGCACCCGGTCATCTCCACGATGGCTGATCAGGAAGACGTCATCGCCGGTGACGCCGACCTCGGTGGCACCATGCGTCTGGGTGCATACCCGGCCGTGCTGACCAAGGGTTCCGTCGTCGCTCAGGCCTACGGAACCGAGGACGTCTCCGAGCGTCACCGTCACCGCTACGAGGTCAACAACACCTACCGCGACCGGATTGCCAAGTCCGGCTTGCAGTTCAGCGGAACCTCGCCGGACGGTCACCTGGTCGAGTTCGTCGAGTACCCGCGTGAGCAGCATCCGTTCTTCGTTGCCACCCAGGCACACCCGGAGCTCAAGAGTCGCCCGACGCGCCCGCACCCGCTGTTCGCCGCCTTCGTCGAAGCAGCGTTGACGTACAAGCTCGAAGAGCGCCTGCCCGTCGACGTCCACGGTGACGAGAAGATCGACACCGCTGCCACCGAGACAGCGCTCGACGCTGCAGTCGAGAACGTGGAAAAGGTCTAGCCACAGATGAGCGATCCCGGTCGGCACGAATTCGACACCCTCGGCTCCAAGACGGTCTACACCGGCGCGATCATCGCGTTGCGCGTCGACACCGTTGCGATGCCTGGTGGTCAGCGTGCCGATCGGGAAGTCGTCGAACACCACGGCGCCGTTGCCGTCGTAGCACTGGACGAGCACGACAACCTGGTGCTGATTCACCAGTACCGTCACCCGCTCGGGCACCGGTTGTGGGAAATCCCTGCCGGTCTGCTCGACGCTGCGGGGGAGAGCCCGGTCGAGGCGGCAGCGCGCGAGCTGGGCGAAGAAACCGGACTCGGCGCCGATCGATGGTCGGTGCTGGTCGATGTAGCTCTCTCACCCGGGTTCACGGACGAGGCGGTTCGCGTCTTCCTCGCCGAGGGGCTGCACGAGGTGGAGCGCGACGATCCCGAACACGAAGAAGCCGATCTCGAGATTTCGCGAGTTCCGCTCGCCGACGCCGTCGACATGGCGCTGCGCGGCGACATCGTCAATGCCACCGCGGTATCGGGCATTCTCGCGATCGCTACCGCACGCTCGACGGGAAAGCCGCTGCGCCCCGCCGACGCACCGTGGCCCGATCGTCCTCGCGCATTCGGAGAACGCAAGTCGCGAGCCTGAAGTGCTTGCCCGACAGGTGGACTCGTATCTCGACCATCTAGCGGTCGAGCGAGGATCTGCGCGCAACACTCTGCTTTCGTATCGCCGCGACCTGAATCGGTATGCGGAGTACCTGAACGGGCGCGGCATCGACGACGTCGCGGGCGTGACGGAGAACGACGTCACCGAATTCGTGACACATCTGCGCCTGGGTGACAAAGATGCCGGCGTCGTACCGTTGGCGGCCAGTTCGGCAGCGAGGACCCTGATCGCGGTCCGCGGATTCCACAAGTTCTCCGCCGCCGAGGGCCTGGTCGGTGTCGATGTGGCTCGGACGGTCAAGCCGCCGACGCCCGGACGCAAGTTGCCCAAAGCTCTGCCGCTCGACGACGTGATCGCCCTACTCGACGCTTCGGGTGGCGGTGCGGCCGGTGACGGGCCCCGCGACCTGAGGGATCGCGCTCTCTTAGAGCTTCTGTACTCGACCGGAGCACGCATCACCGAGGCGATCGATCTGGACGTCGACGACATCGACACCGAAACCCGTTCCGTGCTGCTCAAGGGCAAGGGCGGCAAGCAGCGGATCGTCCCCGTCGGCAGGCCGGCGATCGCCGCCGTCGACGCGTATCTCGTCCGCGGGCGCCCCAGCCTCGCGACGCGTGGTGTTCCTGCCCTCTTTCTCAACGCTCGCGGGGGACGCCTCTCGCGTCAGAGTGCATGGCAGATTCTTCAGGACGCGGCCGCGTCGGCCGGGATCAAGGCGGACGTCTCACCCCATACGCTCAGGCACTCGTTTGCCACACACCTGCTCGACGGCGGCGCGGACGTACGCGTCGTGCAGGAACTTCTCGGTCACGCTTCGGTAACCACGACGCAGATCTACACACTGGTCACCGTCACAGCGCTGCGCGAAGTGTGGGCTCAGGCACACCCACGCGCCCGTTAGGCGTTGGTTGGCTCATGCGTGTCTGCGAGACCATTCGGTGATGTAAGCGGTAGCGTTCAAGGAGCGCGAGCGGCCTCCACCGCAGTTTCGGGGGTTTGCCGGCGCCGAGAGCAACCGCCGAAAGAGTAGGGGAGCATCGGACCGTGTCGACATCGCAGCCACCAGCGGCGGAGTCCGCGCCGCCGCATGTCAATGCCCAACTCTTCGAGCGCGTGAACGAATCAGCACCAGCTGTACCCTCCGAACCAGAGGCGATGTTCGAAATAGATACGACGCCAGTAGCCTCTCCACCTGCGGAAACCCCTGCTGTTTCCACGGAAGAACTCGGTCCGACGGGCCGGCCGGTCCGCGAGGTACCCCAACCGACACCGTTGGCGCACCACGGACCCGCGATGATCATCGCGATGTGCAACCAGAAGGGCGGCGTCGGCAAGACGACGTCGACCATCAACCTGGGCGCGTCGTTGGCCGAATACGGTCGCCGAGTGCTCTTGGTGGATCTCGATCCCCAAGGAGCGTTGTCTGCTGGTCTGGGCGTTCAGCATCACGACCTGGAACTGACCGTCCACAATCTCCTGGTCGAACCGCGTGTGTCCATCGACGACGTTTTGATGCGCACTCGGGTGGACGGTCTGGACCTGCTCCCCAGCAACATCGACCTTTCGGCCGCCGAGATTCAATTGGTCACCGAGGTCGGGCGTGAGCAGACTTTGGGGCGCGTGCTGCACCCGGTTCTCGATCGGTACGACTACGTGCTCATCGACTGCCAGCCGTCGCTTGGCCTGCTCACGGTGAATGCGCTGGCGTGCGCCGATTCGGTCATCATTCCGATGGAATGCGAGTACTTCAGCCTCCGCGGCCTGGCACTTCTCAACGACACCGTCGAAAAGGTGCACGACCGTCTCAATCCGAAGCTCGAGTTGGCCGGCATCGTCGTCACGATGTTCGACGCCCGGACCCTGCACGCTCGTGAGGTGATGGCGCGAGTGGTCGAGGTGTTCGGCGACGTCGTCTACGACACGGTGATCAACCGCACCGTTCGATTCCCCGAAACCAGCGTTGCCGGTGAGCCGATCACGACGTGGGCGCCGAAATCGGCTGGCGCCGAGGCATATCGAGCCTTGGCCCGCGAGGTCATTCACCGGTCTGGTCGTTAGTGGAACTGATTGCATCGCAAGAAGATCCGGTCGAAGTCGAGCCGGATTCGATCGATCCGAACGTGCCGACCGACGCTCAGACCGCAGCCAAGGCTGCCGGTTTTCGAGTCACTCTCCGGAACTTCGAAGGCCCGTTCGATCTGCTGTTGAACCTGATCAATCAACGGCAGCTCGACGTCACCGAAGTCGCCCTTCACACCGTCACGGACGATTTCATCGCGTACACCAAGGAACTCGGCAGTGCGATGGGCCTTGATCAGACGACGGAATTCCTGGTTGTCGCAGCTACGCTTCTGGATCTGAAAGCGGCCAGGTTGTTGCCCGCCGGGCAGGTCGAGGACGCGGAGGATCTGGCGCTTCTCGAAGCACGCGATCTCCTCTTCGCACGCCTGCTGCAGTACCGGGCGTACAAACAGGTTGCGGCGCTGTTCGGTGAGTTGGAGGAAGCAGCGCTGCGGCGCTATCCGCGCTCTGTTGCCGTCGAGGATCAGTTCACCCAACTCCTGCCCGAGGTGTTGTTGGGCGTCGACCCTCAGCGTTTTGCGGAGATCGCGGCGACGGTGTTCACACCGCGTCCGGTGCCGACAGTGGGCCTCGATCACCTCCATGTGTCCAATATCTCGATACCCGAACAGGCCGAGCGAATTCTCGAGTTGCTGCGCGAGCGAGGCATCGGGGAGTGGACACCATTCGGGGACCTCGTTGCCGAGTGCGAAATCACTGTCGAGATAGTGGCAAGGTTTCTCGCATTGCTCGAGCTGTATCGCCGGCAGGTCATCGTGTTCGAGCAACCCGAGGCCCTCGGACCGCTGATGGTGAGTTGGACCGGAGACGACCCGGCCGCGCCGGTCACAGAGGAGGACTACGGATGAATGCCGAACCGACGGAATCAGAGTCTTCGCAGCTAGACGAGATTATCGAGCCTACCGACGACGCCTCGGAGTCCGAAGAGTCTGCACCCGATTTCGACCTCGACGACGATCAACTCGACGCAGTGCTGGAGTCGCTTCTGCTTGTCGTGGATTCGCCGGCCGAAGTGAACCAACTCGCATCTGTCACCGGAACCGCACCGGAGCGCGTCGAAGAACGCCTGACGTCGATGTCGGCCGCATTGACCGCTCGCGGCAGCGGAATGGACCTTCGCTACGCGGGCGACGGATGGCGTCTGTACACGCGACAAGAGTTTGCCCCGTACGTGGAAAAGCTGCTATTGGACGGCGCACGCACCAAATTGACCAGGGCGGCATTGGAAACTTTGGCCGTAGTCGCATACCGTCAACCGTTGACTCGTGCGCGGATCAGTGCGGTACGAGGCGTCAACGTGGACGGGGTGGTACGCACCCTCCTTGCCCGCGGACTGATCGCGGAAGCCGGGCCTGACCCGGACACCAACGCGACACGGTACTCCACGACCGAACTGTTCCTCGAACGGCTCGGGCTGGCCTCGCTCAGCGAGCTCCCGGAGTTGGCCCCGCTCTTGCCTGATGTCGATCTCATCGACGACATCAGCGAAAGCCTGGAATCCGATCCGCGATTTGCGAGAATGAACAAGGCAGACGTGCCCACTGAGGTAGTGGACACCGAAGTCGACGACTGACCGGAATTCCGGCCGTCGTCAGCACCGAGAAAGACCCGACCACGCTCGGGAAACAGTAGAAAACTGACAGGAAAAAAGTGAACAATCCCGCTCGCCGTGATGGCACACCGGACCGTAACAACTCCCGCGACAACCGCGGCGCACGCAGCGATGCCCCCCGTGGTGGTCGCAGCGGCGCACGTAGCGAAGCGCCCCGTGGTGGACGCAGCAACACTTCCCGCAGTACCTCCGGATACGACCGCAACGCCGGATCCGACCGTCCCCGCACGGACGACCGTCGCGGTGGATTCAATGATGACCGTCGCCCGCCGCGCAGTGATGACCGTCGCCCTCCGCGCAGCGATGACCGTCGCCCTCCGCGCAGCGATGACCGTCGCCCGCCGCGCAGCGACGACCGTCGCCCCGCACGTACGGACGACCGTCGTGGTGGCTACAACGACGATCGGCGCGGACCGCGCACTGACGACCGCCGCGATGACCGCCGGACCCCCCACGTAGACGCCCGTCGGGCACCGCGCGGTGGCGCCGACCGTCGCAGTGACGATCAGCGCGGCGCACGCCCCGACGCTCCTCGCGGCGGCGCGTGGTCGAACGCACCTCGTGGATCCAAGTTCGACGGACCTCCGCGCAAGCGCCCGGCAGCTCCCACACCGCCGGCGACCAACAAGCGTGGCAAGCCGAAGACCGAGAAGCCGCAGCGCGTCGTCTCTCAGAACCCGTTGGTCTCCAACGCCAAGCCGGCACGTCATCAGCATGCCGAGATCACCAAGCACGACGGCCCGCCGAAGGGCGACGGCGTCCGCTTGCAGAAGGTGCTGGCTCAGGCCGGCGTCGCATCACGCCGTGCAGCTGAAGAGCTGATCGACCAGGGTCGCGTCGAGGTCGACGGCCGCATCGTGGTCGAGCAGGGTCTGCGTGTCGACCCCGAGAACGCAGTGGTTCGTGTCGACGGCGTCCGCGTCGTCGTGCAGAAGGACCTCGTCTACCTTGCGATGAACAAGCCGCGTGGCTGGCAGTGCACCATGTCCGACGATCTCGGTCGTCCGTGCGTCGGTGACATCGTCTCCGAGCGCGTTCAATCGGGTCAGCGGCTCTTCCACGTCGGCCGTCTCGACGCCGACACCGAAGGCTTGCTCCTCTTCACCAACGACGGCGATTTGGCTCACCGCCTGATGCACCCGTCGTTCGAGGTTCCGAAGACGTACCTCGCCACGGTTCACGGCGTTGTCGAGCGCAGCACCGGCAAGCAGCTGCGTGACGGTGTCACTCTCGATGACGGTCCGGCCAAGGTGGACGCATTCACCGTGCTCGAGATCAACGAGGGCAAGACGCTCGTCAAGCTTGTACTGCACGAGGGCCGTAAGCACATCGTGCGTCGTCTCCTCGATGCCGTCGGTCACCCCGTTGTCCGTCTGGTTCGCACCAACGTCGGAGTTGTCGCTCTCGGCGATCAGCGTCCGGGAACGCAGCGCGTCCTCGGACGTAGCGAGGTCGGTGGACTGTACGAGGCGGTCGGCCTGTGACCGATTCGTCCATGCCGCTGGTAGTCGCTATGGACGGACCGTCCGGAACCGGCAAGTCCAGCGTCTCTCGCGCGTTGGCGCAGCGTTTGGGCGCTCGCTACCTCGACACCGGAGCCATCTACCGGATCGCGACCCTGCACGTGCTTCGTCAGGGAATCGATCTGGCTGATTCCGCCGCGATCACCGCTGCCGTTGCGGCATTGCCGTGGTCCATCGGTACCGATCCAAGCAGTGAGCAGGTGCATCTCGACGGCGCGGATGTCAGTGAGGAGATCCGTGGCGACGCGGTCACCAAAGCTGTCTCTGCGGTGTCGGCCGTACCCGAGGTTCGCGACCTGCTGGTCGCCACTCAGCGTGAGCTGGCGGCCGGTGCGGAGCGGATCGTCGTGGAAGGTCGCGACATCGGAACCGTCGTACTCCCCGATGCAGACGTCAAGATCTTCTTGACCGCATCGGCGGAAACCCGTGCAGCACGGCGCAATACGCAGAACGTCGGCCAAGGCCGTGAAGACAATTACGAAGCGGTGCTGGCTGATGTGCAGCGCCGTGACCATCTCGATTCGACTCGGGCAGTGTCGCCGTTGCGCCCTGCCGAGGATTCCATCCTGGTGGATACGAGCGAATTGGGAATTGAAGATGTGATCGCCAAGTTGCTGTTGGTGGTCAGCGACAGAACTGGAGCAGTGCAGTGAGCGACGATCTGGTAACCGAATATGCCGGTGACGGAACTTGGTCCGAGGAATCGGAGTGGGATTACGCCGATCTCGAAGCGGACGGCGAAGGCGAAGCGCATATTGCCGTCCCGACCTTGGCTGTTGTCGGTCGACCGAACGTCGGCAAGTCGACGCTCGTCAACCGCATCATCGGCCGTCGTGAAGCGGTAGTCGAGGACATCCCCGGCGTTACCCGTGACCGCGTCTCGTACGAGGCGAACTGGGCCGGACGGCGCTTCCTCGTCCAGGACACCGGCGGATGGGAACCCGACGCAAAGGGTCTTCAGCAGGCCGTTGCCCGCCAGGCCGAATTGGCCATGGGAACTGCTGACGCCATTCTCCTGGTCGTCGACGCCGTTGTCGGCGCTACGACGACGGACGAAGCTGTCGCTCGAGTGCTTCGCCGCTCGAAGACTCCGGTCATCCTCGTTGCCAACAAGGTGGACGACGGACGCACCGAGTCCGAGGTTGCAGCGCTGTGGTCCTTGGGCCTCGGTCAGCCGTACTCCGTGAGTGCGACGCACGGACGCGGTACCGGCGACCTGCTCGACGAGGTTCTCGAGAAGCTGCCGGAAACCCCGCGTGAAGGTATCCCCGGCGGCGGCCCGCGTCGTGTTGCTCTCGTCGGAAAGCCGAACGTCGGAAAGTCCAGCTTGCTCAACAAGCTGTCCGGTGACGAGCGGTCCGTCGTGCACAATGTTGCCGGCACCACCGTCGACCCCGTCGACTCCATCGTCGAACTCGGCGGGCGCCCTTGGCGTTTCGTCGACACGGCTGGTCTGCGCAAGCGCGTCAGCCATGCCAGCGGCGCGGAGTTCTATGCGTCGCTGCGTACGAAGAGTGCAATCGAGGCCGCTGAGGTCGCGATCCTGCTCATCGACGCACACGAGCCGATCACCGAGCAGGACCTCCGTGTTCTGAGCATGGTGGCCGACACGGGTCGTGCATTGGTGATCGCATTCAACAAGTGGGACCTCGTGGACGAGGACCGTCGACTCATGCTGGACAAGGAAGTGGACCGCGATCTGGTCCGCGTTCCGTGGGCTCAGCGAGTCAATATCTCCGCCCACACCGGTCGCGCCGTGGCGAAGCTCGTCCCTGCGCTCGACACGGCACTCGAATCCTGGGACAAGCGCATCCCCACGGGTCGCCTGAACACCTGGCTCAAGGAAGTTGTGGCGGCCACACCGCCGCCGATGCGTGGTGGCCGCCTGCCTCGCATCATGTTCGCAACGCAGGCAAGCACACGCCCGCCGACATTCGTTCTCTTTACCACTGGCTTCCTCGAGGCCGGCTACCGCCGCTTCATCGAGCGGCGTCTGCGTGAAGAGTTCAACTTCGATGGCAGCCCGATCCGCGTATCCGTCCGAGTGCGCGAGAAGCGTGACCGTAAGGGCCGCTGATTCTGCGTCCAATTCGGTACTGAAAAGGCTCTGACCAGCCGATTGGTACTTCGGCCCGTCCCTGATGTAATCTTTCCAAGCGCCCGAAACAAGGGCGTGGGACGGGCTGTGGCGCAGCTTGGTAGCGCACTTGACTGGGGGTCAAGTGGTCGCAGGTTCAAATCCTGTCAGCCCGACCGAAGTTAGATCAAAAAGGCAGTTTCTCAGAAATGAGAAACTGCCTTTTTTGTATGTGCCTCACAGGTTCGGCAACGGATCTCGTGGGAAGTCCTGCGGTGACGTGATCTCCGCGTCGGCAGCGTTCACGACTGCAACATATTCTTCGTCGATCTCTTACGTTATGCCCGCGGCAGTGAAGTGCGGCGTGGACGCGGTGTCGACCGTGCCGAGAACGGTCATTCTCGGAAACTGGGTGAGGATCGACCTCGGCACTTTTCTGGAACGAGAGCTCGTCGAGAAGACGGTGATCGCCTTTCGGCTGACCACGACAAACACACTCGGTTTCGCGCTCATCAGTACGTCTGCTGGAAATACGTACCGGATCTCGTTCTCTGGATCCAGGTAAGACCGAAGGCGCTCGCGAACATCCGCAGAAACCGGCATGCGCGGAAGGCTAGCTCAGTTTCGCTGACTGAGGCGAATATTGTGGACGGCAACGGTTGCTCCGAAGAGCGCGATCAGAATGGCGGTAAAGATTGCTGCTAACCACCACGGCGCCGAACCTGCTGTATTCAGCCAGATTGTCAGTGCACCGAATATTGTAGTCGGAATGCCGACAGCACGAGACAGGTCGACGTTCCTCGGATTGACCGGCGGTGTTCTCCACCAATGAAGGCGATGTCCTCGATTCTCACGCAGCGTTCGCAGGATGGACCAGACAGTAAGCGGCAGACCAATCGCGAGGATGACCATCCCGCCAATGATCGCCAAAGTGGACCCGTCCCGGAAGTACGTCACGGCAGCGCCCACAACACCTGCAAAACCGATGGCCGTGAATACTTTCCACGCCGGGGTTATGGACTGGCCATGCGGTTGTGTTGCCATGCAAGCACCCTTCCATAAAACATGTTCGAAAACTTCACGCCTGTTGCGGCCGTCGATTGTGCATCAGGGTGACAGTCAAACTCGGCAGGCCGTTAACTATTCCGAGTACAGCGACTGCGATACCCGCACTCAAAATAGGTGCTGTCTCCCAATAGTTGTCAACGACGCGGAATGTCCCGATCAGGCTCAAAACCCAACCTGCGAGTTGAGCACGCCGAACATGTTGTGCCACTCGTGTCGAGAACCGCTCCGACGCAAGGAGGTTGTTTTGTCCATTTCGAGATTTGATTACTTTCTGCTTCGGAGCGCAATTTTCCCTACTGGCATGATCTCTTCGTATGACGGGGATTCGGATCGCGTGGGTTGTACTAGCGGTTGCCACCGGGATTCTAGGATCCGCGACGGCACAGTGGCCGCTGTACGAGATCACCAATTGTGAAATAGGTCTCGGCCCGCTCAGTTCTGCTGATTGCTACCGCTCGATTCATGACTATTTCGGGCGGGAGCTCTTCTTGGTGCTGGCGTTGCCGGTGGCTCTGTGCGTCATTCCAGCCGTGATTCCGCGACCATTAGTTTCCTGGATCGTCTCGGCGACAATGCTCTGCGCTGCAGTAGTGGGTTTCTTTACCGCTTTCAGCTCGGATGTGCCTTCTCTGCTCTCGATGGTGGGGAGCCTCCCTGCGGCAGTGCTGGCATTGGTACTTGCTGCGGTGCATCAGGGGATCGCATTGCGCAACCAGGGCGCCATTGCGCGTGCGCGCGGTGGAGTTCGCGATGCGCGGTCGAGTGAATGATCAGTCGGGGCTGAAGAACAGTTCCATCGAGATCCAGAACCACGCCACCATTGCAGCGACCGGAAGGAACGCAAACACCAATGGCAACGCGAATTGCCGGCCGGTGCGGCTGGGAATAGTCATAAGTCCGAGCAAGACGAACACGGCGGCAGGCGCCGCCCAACTTATCCAGTAGGTGAGCGGTGGTGGGTTGGGCCCGAACGACGTGAACGAACGGTTCGGATACAGCTGCGGCTGCGGGACATCCGCGAAGTGTTGCCACAGGAGTACCAATGGCAGGTAGCCGAACAGCCCCAGTAGGAGGCCGACGACGAGTCCCGCGAAGATTCGTTCGCCCCTCATCTCAACGCACCCGTCCGAATCAATCGTCCCACTGCCTATGCGACTTCTGGTAAGTCACGAGGCTGAATCCGTAGAGCCCACGCCCGGGCCGCAACGAACGTCATGGCCAATACGAAAACCACCAGCAGTACGACCGCGATCCAGGTGGGAGCGGCGGTGGAAAAGCCCAGCCTCCACGCAGTACCGACACCTACAGCCGTCGCCGCCAACGCCCCGACCGGAAGCATCGCCGCCACCGCCTGCGCCGTGCGCGTAGTAAGTCGATCCCCGGCTGCGCGAAGAACTCCGAACACGGCGGCGACCGCCAGACCGTAGGCCAGGAAACCGCTGACGGCATAAACCAGGAGCGGGGACCATCCGATGTCAACCGACCTGGTGAATGCCATGCTGATCAAGACCAACAGGGGCGTCAACCCAAGCGTGACTCCCACGAGGCCTGCCACCACAGTTCGAAGCATTCGATTGTCCTGACCTCCGGAGATTCGCACACCCGCGAGGTGGAGTACGAGCCCGGTCAGCGCGCCCAGAACGGCGCCGATCACCGCAGCCTCGATGGGCCAGGCCCATTGCGATTCACCCGCGAAGCCCGAGATTGTCGTGCCACCCGAAAAGAGGGTGATCGTGGCCGACGCCTGTGACGATCCTTGTGTCAGCGCCGCCGTGACGATGGCAACGGTCGCACCGAACAAAGCAAACCCGAGTGCCTGTTTCCACATCAAGCCATCTTGACCCATCCTGCGCGAGGATTCGGCACAACGGCAGTCTCATTCGGATGACGACCCGCTGCGCAGGTTCGGGGCTCAGTCGAATTTCGGTGAACGGGCTGGTGGTGATGCCCTCGTCGTATCACCACCAGCCACGTTCGACACTCACCTCTTGCTGTCACGCACGCAATCGGCGACGCGCTGCCAGAGCTGCCGGGAATCCGAGATCTGCATCGATCACTTCACCGGAGAGACGTTCCGAGATTTCGAGGAGTCGACTGCATCCGGTTTCACCGATCGCTTCGTACGGGTACGACCCCAGCACATCAGTCTGATGCTCAACCCTCTGCCGGCGATCACGACCCACCTCGTTCAAGTGAAGCTCGGGACCGTCTTCGAGCCATCCACGCGCCCGCACACTGGCGACGCCTTCCGCCCACTGATCGTTGTCCCATGCCCGGCTCATTTGCAGAGCAGCAGCAGGAACATCACCGGTTGCGGCGTGGACTACCAACGCTTCGACACCGTTGAGTCCTTCGGTGTGAAGAAGTGCGACATGAGAATCTCCGCGAAACTCCCGGAGCAAGGATTGGGCATGCCACAACACGAGATGAGGCTCATCAGGCCACGGCAATGATGCGTGCCCACCGAACAGGGGTCGCCCTTGTGGTCTGTTGCAGGCGCGTTCCGCGGCTCGACGTGCGAGTTCGGCAGCTTCGCGAACTTCGGTGCCGTCGACATGTTCTCCCCAGGCCTTGCGCAGCGAACGGTCGACAGCGTCGAGTCGAGCGGTGAGGATCTGTTCGGGGGTGGCGATTGTCCAGGCTTCCGGCAGCACCGCGTATACCAGTGCTGGGTTGAAGTTGAAGAACGTAGCGATGGTGACTTCAGCCGCTACTGCGCCCATGGGCGCAGACCGCGAAGCGAAGTAACCCATTCGAGGGTGTGTAAAGCCCAGTGCGGCATATGCTTCCGCGCCGAAAGGGGTGAAGTAGATCATGCCGTGTATCGGTTCGGCTCCACGGAAGACGCGGCGCGCGGTTTCTGGTGCGATCGAGGTCATCGATATTCCTTCATGCTGGTGGTGTGGTCTTCGAACAGTCGAGTCGGATGGTTGTTCTACGCCAGCTATCTCCCTCTGACATACATGCGGTCCCGGACGGCATCACCCACTCGGTAGACGGCCAGGACGACCAATGAAATCAGAATGCCGGAGGGGAGAATCTGTTGTGGTGCACTCAAGATGTGCAGGTACGCATCGGATAAGTCACCGCCCCAACTCGGAGTGGGGGGCTGTATTCCCAACCCCAGGAATGAGAGTGCCGCCTGCGCGAGAAAAGTCAGGCCGGTGAGCACGGTCACCTGAACGACAACCGGCCCGATTGCGTGCGGAAGAAGATGACGCAGGAGCACTACGTGCGGAGGGCATCCTGAGAGTCGCGCGCTCAGAACGAAGTCTCGGTTCCTCGTTTCGCTGACCCCGGCAGCCAGAATTCTTGCAATTGTGGGTGCATAGACGACTCCGAGCGCGGACATCGACGTGATCAGGCTCGGCCCCAGAACACCGGTAATAGCCACTGCGAGAACCAAACCTGGGAATGCCAGCAATGCATCCGCCACCCGGAGGAGTGACGCGCCGATCCAGCGTGGCCAATATCCGGCGATCAACCCCCACGGAATTCCCAACAGCAGACTGACGGCGACAGCGATCGCGACGCCGAAGAAGGCGGAGCGTCCTCCCCAGATCAATCGACTGAGCACGTCACGACCGAAGCCGTCAGTGCCAAGCAGGTGCTGTGCACTCGGACCGGCGAACGTGTTGGTCAGGTTCTGATCGGTCGGACTGTGCGGAGCCACGAACGAGGCCAAGACGGACGCCGCTATCAGCGTTCCGAGAAAGCAGTAGCTGAGCCATAATCCGGGGTGCAGTCGAGGGAGAGCCCACTTGGAGCGGGTCTCGCCTGCGGTGGTCAGCGCGAGTTGGCTCACGAGATCGTTCCCTTCCTTAATTGTGGGCTGATCATGTTGTTGGCGACGTCGACCAGGATGTTCACGAGAAGCACGATCACGACGAACAGCAACACAATGCCTTGAAGCATCGGATAATCTCGCGTGTCGATCGCAATGACGAGAGCGCTCCCGAGGCCCGGCAGCACGAAGATCTGCTCGAGAATGACCGTCGCACCCAGCATCGCCACGGCGAGCAATCCATAGACAGTGACAATCGTGGGAACGATGTTTCGTAGCGCGTAGCGCCACACGATCTTCCGCTCGTCGATGCCCATCGCACGCGCAGTTCGTACGTAGTCACTTGACAGTGTCTCGATCATCGCAGCCCTGGTCTGCCGAACCGCAATCGATGCTGCGCCGGCAGCGAGCGCCGTTGCTGGTAGGACCAAATGGCTCAGGTTGTCGATCACACTGTTCTCGAGAGGAACCCAGCCGAGCACCGGTAGAACTCCCAAACCGAGGGCGAAGACATCGACCAGCACGATAGCGAGGAAGAAGTCCGGTACCGCGAGTCCGATCCCCGAAACCGTGCGAGTCAGACCATCGCTGCGTCGTCCCTGCCGCGTCGCGGTCCACACACCGAGCGGTATGGCGACGACGGCGGACAGTAACAGTGCGAGTACAACGAGCTCGGCGCTCGCCGGCAGGCGCGCAAGGATCTGTGGGCCGACGGGGGCGCTGTTCTGTAGCGACGTTCCCAGATCTCCGTGCAGAGCCGACACCACCCAGTTCCAGTACTGGACCAGCAGAGGTTGATTCAATCCGAGGCGCTCGTTGAGTGCCGCGATCGCTTCATCGCTGCCGTTCGGACCGAGAAGTGCCTCGGCTGGTCCACCGGGGATTATCCGGATAAGGGCAAAGGTTATGAAACTAGCGATAATCGCGGTAGGAATTATCTGTGCGAACCGGACGCCGATCATCCGTATGTAAGGATTCACCGGCGATCGGTGAGGGTTTCGGGTCGGAACGCTCTCAGGCTCGGGGGCCAACGAATTCTCTTGCGATACAACGGTCGTCGTCATGACTTCGAGAGGTACGTCAGATTGGGGGAGCCGTTCAGTGCGGGAACGGCCCCGTGGACGTTCTTCGTGTAAGCGACCACGTCGGGAGTGAAGTACAACGGTACGTACTCAGCGGACTTGATCACGACTTGATTGATCTGTTTGACGATGTCGAGCTGAGCGCTTTCGTCATACGTGTTGTTCAACAGTGCGATCAACTTCTCCAACTCCTCGTTGGGAACGGAATTCTGCCGGAAGTACGACCGCGAACCCAGCGAGGCTTCGAAATTGAGCGGTGCGGATGCTCGCGTGGGCCATCCCACGCTGAAGACGTCCGCGCTGTTGTGTGCGACGAACTCCGTAATCGCCTGAGGTCCACTCATTTCGACGAAGTCGACCTTGATGCCGACCTTCTCCCACTGTTCTCCGACAAGGACCGCGTTGGTCGAGTACGGCGGTAGATTGCCTGCTAATCCGCGCACGGTGACCCCGTTCGGATACCCAGCCTCCGCTAGCAGCGATTTGGCCTTCTCCGGGTCGTACGGCCATGCATCTTCGGTTTCCTCGTCGTAGAACTGCGAACCGGGAGGATATTGACCGAAGGCCGCAGTACCTTCCGCGCTGTCCAGTGCGGCTCGCGCAATTGCTTTGCGGTCGAGCGCATACTGCATCGCCAGACGAACCCGGACGTCGTTAACCACGGGGTTCTTGTTGTTGATCACTACGAGCGCAACTCCGAGTCTCGGGTCGTGACTGATGTTCAGGTTGGGATTCCGTTCGAGGATCGGAGCACTCGACGGTGTGAGCCCGTATGCAAAATCCGCGGCGTTCGATGTAAGGGCATTTGTCAGCGCTGTGGGGTTGGAGATCACCTGGATCTGGATCTTGGCGAGCTGGGGGTTGGGAGGACCTGCCGGTTTGTAGTCGTCGAATCGACTGAATGTGTACGAACTGTTCGGGACTGCGCTGGTGAACGTGTACGGCCCGGCGCCTACAGGCTTGTTGGCGAAGTCCGTCCCGGCCGCTGTCAGTGCAGTGGGGGAGACAATCATTCCCAGTCTGCCGTTGAGCCACCCTGGTAAGCCGGAGGTAGGTGCGCTCAACGAGATCTTTATCTGATCCGGGGACGTTGCTTCGACGCTCTTGATCGTCGGGACGGAAACGATTCCGAGACTCAAGCAGTGTTCCATGCTTGCCTTGACTGCTGCTGCATCGAGAGTTGTTCCGTCGTGGAAGGTCAAGCCGTTCTGCAACGTCATCTCGAACGTGAGGTTGTCCGGTCCGGAGAAACCCCACTCGCTGGCGATTCCGGGCCGCAGTTTCTGGGTGGCAGGTTCAGCATCGATCAGTGGTGCATACATCAACTGTAGGTAGTCGATGTCGTATCCGATGTTTCCCGCACACGGGTCGAGCGAAGCTGGGACGTGTGAAGTCGCGACCTTCAGTTCGGCGTTCGGATCAGCAGGTCCGGTACCGCCGGCGGTACCGGTGGCGCTGCTCGAACAGCCGCTGAGCACGAGGGCAGAAAGTGCGAACGCAGCCACGAGGATATGGGGTCCACGCTTCCCATGATTCTGGAAGCGTGTGATCGGATATCGGGATCGCAAAGACAGACGTGGATTCATATGGTGGACTTTCGCTTTGGTCTTCTCGGAATGGGGAGACTGACGCGGCACGCATTTACTGCGGCAGGTTCGAGATGCCGGTCGATGTGGCCGGGGACGATAGATGGCACGCGGAGCTGTGTGCGGAATTCGAGGCCGCGCGAAGTGCCGGCGATTCCGACGCGCAGCGATCCATCGCAAACGGACAGCGGGTGCGGAATCGACAGCCCGAGGGTGGATTACGCGGGTCGGGTAACTCCCCGCGCACCAATGCTTTTCGACGACTGCGGCGCTCGAGTTCGATGTGCGGGGCCGCGGCGAGAAGTGCCTGCGTGTAGGGGTGCGACGGAGTCCTCAGGACCGTGGCAACCGGTCCGATCTCGACGATTCGCCCGAGGTACATCACCGCGACGCGATCGGCGATCCGTGCCACCGAACCCAAATCGTGCGAAATGAAGATGTACGTGAGGTCGTGCTCATCCCGGAGCTCGGCAAGAAGTTGCAACACCTCTTCCTGCAGTGAAACATCGAGGGAAGCAACAGGTTCGTCGCAGAGAATCAAGGGTGCCTTGGAGGCAAGTGCGCGAGCGATGGTCACGCGTTGGCGTTGGCCGCCGGAGAGCTGGGTCGGGAGACGGTCGGCAAGCTCGGCGCCGAGACCGACTCGACGCAACAGCTCGACGGCTTTCGGCCGCAACGACTGCGGGATGCGTACGCGTCCTGGCGCCATCGGCTCGGCTACGCAAGCCCAAGAGGCCATCCGTGTGTTCAATGCAGACGTGGGATTTTGAAAGATGAGATGGGACGATCCGCCCTTGCCGAAAGCCGGGCTGTCGAGGTTCGTCGTGATGGAGCCTGCGGCTGTACCGACCAGGCCGGCCAGAGCGTGGGCCGTCGAAGATTTTCCCGACCCTGATTCACCGATGATCGCCAGGGTTTCACCTCTGTGCACGGAGAAGCTGACGTCGTCGACCGCTCGAAGAGTTTTGCGCCCTCGTCCGTACTCGACGGCCAGATTCCGAACATCGACGATGATGTCGGTGTTGCGCATCAGCTCACCAGTCCGAGCAACTGGAGTTCGGAACTGCGATGACATCTCGTTGCCGATTCCGGTGATCCGATCAGAAGTGGATGATCGGATGCGCAACGCTCCTCGGAGTAGTTGCACCGGGCGACGTATCGGCAACCCACGCCGTCAGCACGGGCGCTGGTGGTGAAATCGCCTCGAAACTTGGGTGATCGGTAGGAGATGTCTTCGAAGGTCGATCGTGCCGCCTCGAGAAGGCTGAACGTGTACGGATGCGCGGGCCGGCGAAGCAGCGCGTCCCGCGGCGCGACGTCGACGATCTCGCCGCGAAACATCGTGACGACTCGATCCGCGACCTCGGCGACAACCGCTAGGTCGTGACTGATCAACAACACGGCAAGATCGCGTTGTTCGGCCAGTTCTCGAAGGAGATCGACAATCTGAGCTTGGATCGTCACGTCGAGCGCTGTTGTCGGTTCGTCAGCGATCAGCAACTTCGGACCGCACGCCAGGGCCATCGCGATCATCACCCGCTGACACATCCCACCGGAAAGCTCGTATCCGTACGACTTCAAGGTTCTGTTCGGGTCGGCCAGACCGACCTGGTGGAGAAGATCTGTAGCTACGTCCTCCGCGTCGGCCTTCGTGATGTCGCGGTGGGCCTTCAACACATCGACGATCTGGCGACCGATGCTGACGGAGGGATTGAGAGCCGAACTCGGGTCCTGGAACACCATACTGACGTCGCGACCGCGTATTTTCCTCAACTCGGCGGCGGGCAGGCCGACAAGTTCCCGTTCCTCGAAGCGGATACTTCCGTTGACTGTCGCCGTGCGTGGCAAGAGCCCGAGCAGAGCGAGTCCGGTCAGCGTCTTTCCGCTCCCACTCTCGCCCACGAGGCCGGTGACCTCGCCGGCTCCCAACTCGAAGCTCACTCCGTCGAGGAGCCTGTTCGAAATCGTTTCTGTCCCAATGTCAACCGTGAGATCTCGGACTTGCAGAAGTGGGCTCATCGTCGAGTCGTCCACTGGTGATCGTTCATCGCATTCCTCCGTAAACAACTGAATTGTTGTGACTGGAATCACGTACCGGGGAACCATAAACACTCACCTGCAACAAAGTCAATGAATGTTGCAACGATTGTCGTTGATGGCTCTCGTTCGCTGTCTCCGGCTACCGACCAGCACGTCGTCAGGGATACATTCACTGCATGGCCGAGACACGTGACGTTCGCGCGGAGGCGTTGAGTGCTGCCCGCCGACAGTTCGCAGCCGGAAAACCGCTCGATGTGAATGCTTTGGCTACCGAGTTGGGCGTGGATCGGACTACGTTGTTCCGGCGCGCAGGGAATCGCGACACGATTACCGGGGACGTGCTCGATTCTCTGGCGCGTCGAACGTGGCGAATGGGCCTCGCGGAGTGCGGCGGAAGCGGAGCGTCAAGGGTTGTCGACGTCCTCACTTACCATGCGCGGGCGACGATCGAGACCGAATTCTTCCGGGCATATTTGACTCGCGAGCCGCAAAAGGCGCTATGCATACTCACTACTGGACTCGGGCCGATTCAGGGGACGATGGTCGAATCCGTGCGGAGGCTGATCGAAGCCGAAATACCGGAGCAGATTCGGCCCGACCTGCCCGTCGAGGACATGGCATATCTGCTGGTTCGCGTGGGTGAGTCGTTCATCTACAACGATTTGCTCACCGGTGGCACTCCGGACGCAGAGAAGGCCCGCCTGGCGTTCCGGCTCATCCTCTCGCGTGACTAGCGCGCCGAGTTTTCGTTTTCTAAGTTTTCGTGAAAGCGCTTCGAATGCAAGCTATTTCACAGCTATGCTGGTTGTGTGACAAACTCAGGCGGGTGGGATCGGCGCGAAGTTCCGCATCTCGTCCCGTCCGGGCCGGATGACGCCTGCGGCGGACTCGGGAACCTCGTTCCATGCTCCAGGAAGGTCGCGCAGAGGCTCGGATACGACGATTCGGGTCTCCTCACTCAGATGGTGCAGGGCATCCACCTCAGGATGGAGCTTGCGCAACGTGGAGATCTCGGTGGAGAAGAACAGTGACCTCGACCGGTTCTCGCTCGAATAGCGAAAGATCCAGGTGGAGACGCCATCCGACGTAGCAACGGTCATCTGGACCGGATCGTCGATACCCTGCGAGCGAGCCGTGTGCTCGACAAATCCAACGGCCCTCGCGACACCTTCGAAAGGATCGTCGGTCAGGCCGAACGTCAGCGCGAGGAAGAACAAGGTTTCCGAGTCCGTCGATCCTTCGAGATCCGGAAAGAGCGACGGATCAATGGCAGTCACCAATTCCCTTTTCATGTCGTGGAATCCGCGTAGTGAACCGTTATGCATCCACAACCAATTGCCGTGCCGAAATGGGTGGCAGTTGCTGCGCTGCACCGCAGTTCCCGTCGAAGCGCGCACGTGGGCGAACATGAGCGGGGTGCGCAGTTGCGAGGTGACCTCGCGCAGGTTCGAGTCGTTCCACGCGGGTTCGATGCTCTTGAACACTGCTGGTTGGGACCCCTCCCCGTACCAACCGATTCCGAAGCCATCACCATTCGTCGTCGTTGCCCCGAGTTGAGAATGCAGGCTCTGGTCGATCAGCGAGTGCTGTGGCCTGAACAGCAAGTCATGGGCCAGTATCGGTTCTCCCGAATACGCCATCCACCTACACATGCTTTCAACTCAAACAGATTGAGTCGGCGTTGACGGTGCATGCGCAGCGGCGTGCGTCGTCTGGGCGGGCTTCCATGTCGACACAGCCCAGATCACGACGATGTTCAGCGCGATGATGAGAGTCGACCACCAGGGGTAATACGGCAGCCACAAGAAGTTCGCGATGATCGAGATCGCACAGATCACGACTGCCGATACCCGTGCCCACGCCGTTCCGGTGAACAGTGCGAGACCGACGAGAGCGACGAGCGCGCCCAGCACGAGATGGATCCAACCCCACGTCGTCAGGTCGAATTGATAGACGTAGTCGATCCCGACTACGAACACTTCGTTCTCGGCGACGGCAGCGAGTCCTTGAAAGAACTGCACGATGCCGACCGTCACCAGGATGACTGCTGCCCCGATTGATGTTCCTACCGCGAAACCCTGCTTGACTGACGTTGTATCCGACATGGCGGTTTCCCTTGATTCGGTGGGGTGACCGGACACGTGCCCGGCACGTTGTACCGATCGTTGTTCCACCGGCCGACTGCCGTGAAACGGAAATGCCGGTCCGGTTCGGTGAGAAATCAGTGCGTTCTGCTCCGATGTGCGGACGAAATGTAACTTCTGGCCCCTGTTGATGCGATGTACCCCTTGCCGGAACGCGTGTGCGGAGGAATTGCTCGTAACCGAAGTTCACAGAAAACAAGAAGAATTCGGCACGGAATTCGACCTATTTGTCCAGCTGTACTGGTATTTTGACTGAATTGACCGGAAGCTACGGTCCGCGGAAAAGAGTAGCGAGAGAATGACGATCTTCGGCAGGCGTTCCGCGGGCATCTCCGCGACGGCCTTCGTCTTGGCAGCTGTTGTATCGACGGCACTTCCCGCGGTGGGGTCGGCAGCACCGGTCGCACTCACTCACGCGTGCACTCCCGAGATCAACGACAATTCGATGTCACTCGATCCGGCAGTGATAGACGGTTGGTACGACATCTCGACTGGTTCACCGGGAACGAAGATCAACTCGATCGAGGCTTGGCGGACAGTGCCGGGAGACATCCTCGAGTTTCGCGCATCGGTGACGATCAGAGCCCACGGAAGTCCCGTCCGAGGGACCCTTCGGATCGACGGCGCCGGCTTGACCGGAGATCAGGATTTGATCTCCAGAATGACGTTGACCTAAGACCTCGGTCGCTCAGGATCGACGGTCACCGATGCCGACGACGGCTCGGTCATTCCGGTTCGTGCCAAGCTTGCATTCGACGTCACAACTCCTGGACAAGTGGCACAGAACCAGACGGTCAACCTCTCGGCAGTCAAGATTGTCTTGGCAGGAGACACCACCGATCCGGGAGGTGAATGCCCCGGCCCCGGCCCCGGCCCGGGCCCCGGCGGCGGCGGGAATGGAAGCGGTGGCGGGAATGGCGGTGGTGACGGTTCCGGTGGGAACGGTGGGGATTCCGGTGACGCACTTCCTGGTCGTGACGTAGGAAACCGAGTACCAATTTCCCAGATTCCGTCCGGCCCGACTTCTCGCCCGTGACAGCGGCACCTGGATTCACAGTCCGTCGAACATGGGCCGCTGCAGTAGTGGCGACAATGCTCTTGATCGGCGGATGTTCTGACGACGGCGACTCGCCGACCCGCGTCCTCGCGACCGGCCAACAAGATTTGCCGCCAGAGATTCGCGCTGTGGTCGACGGTCCGGATGTCCCGACCACGCTTCGCATAGTCGACAGCACCGCTGACGTTCTGTCGATCAAGACGACGACAGACGGCTCGCTCATTCCGCCCGATGATGTCAGTGAGATCGGATGGCGGGCAGATTCGGCATTCCCGGGCTCGGGCGCGGGCACCGTGGTGATCACCGGACACATCAACGACATCTATCAGGGTGACGGTTTCGGAAAGAAGTTCTCGACACTGGAAATCGGCTCGATCGTGACCGTGGCGGGCGCCGGGGGACAGACCTGGAACTACCGTATCGATGCGGTCGATCACTACGGCAAGGACGGCGAGCTGCCGGTCGAGCGATTGAACAGCCTCGACGGACCGGAAACCCTCGCGCTGATCACCTGCGGCGGCGAGTTCGTCGGTCCACCCTTCGGTTACGAGGACAACGACGTCGCGTGGGGAACTCCGGTGCCCGCATAGCCGAAAACCAGACGTCGGAACGGTTGATAAACTGGGGCCCCGCGTTCGTGGCCATCCACGCACGTTTCGAAAGTCCGAAGAAGGAGATTGTGCTGTGGTTGACCTCGCCTATGTCATCGCTGGGTCCGAAGCGACTGGCGGTGCCGGCCTGCAGGTCGACCTGAAGACGTTCCAGGCATTGGACGTCTACGGCGTAGCGACCACCACATGCATCGTCTCGTTCGATCCCAAGAACAACTGGGGTCATCGCTTCGTGCCGATCGCTCCTGACGTGATCGCTGATCAGATCGAGGCTGCCACTGCGGCTCACGATCTGGACGTCGTCAAGATCGGCATGTTGGGCACGCCCGCCACGATCGAGGTTGTGGCAGAGGGCCTGCGTCGGCAGTCCTGGCGCCACGTCGTCCTCGACCCGGTCCTGATCTGCAAAGGCCAGGAGCCCGGCGCGGCTCTCGATACCGATACAGCACTTCGTGATTCGATCCTCCCGCTCGCCACCGTCGTCACACCCAACCTGTTCGAGGCACGCACCCTCGCCGGAATGGACAGCATCGAAAGCGTGGACGACCTCATCGAGGCCGCACGTCGTATCCACGACCTCGGACCCAAGTACGTGCTCGCAAAGGGTGGTGTCGAACTCGCCGGTGGCGACGCTGTCGACGTGTTGTTCGACGGGACCGACGTGACGGTTCTCTCCGCCCCCAAGGTCGGCGAAGAGCGCGTCTCGGGTGCCGGTTGCACGCTGGCCGCCGCAGTGACCGCCGAACTGGCAAAGGGCGCCGACGTGGGAGAAGCCGTCGCTCTGGCCAAGAAGTTCGTCACGGCGGGCATCGAAGGCCGCGTCTCGGCACACACGCCGTTCGACACCGTCTGGCAGGGCGCTTTCAAGGGATAGGCACACTGCGGCTCACATCGCCGCGCGCGGCCTGGCAGGATCGAGTGCGTGAGTACTGCGAACCTGAATCGAAGCGAAGTCGCCGAACGATCTCGAACCATCGACGTCACCGGGTACCGGGTGGAGTTGGATCTGCGATCGGCGGCGGACTCTGCCGCGAAGACCTTTTCGACCGTCACGACAATTGATCTGACGTCGTCGGCGGAGTCCACGTGGCTCGACTTCATCGGTGCTGCAGTCGATTCCGTAGAGGTCGACGGTGCGTCGATTCCGGTGGAGTACGACGGATCCCGGATTGTGATGCGCGGACTCGGCGGATCGAACGTCGTTCGGGTGGCAGCTCACGGCCACTACAGCCGTTCCGGTGAAGGGCTGCACCGATTTGTCGACGACGCTGACGATCAGACGTATCTGTACACGCAATACGAGCCCGCCGATGCCAGGCGTGTTTTCGCCTGCTTCGAGCAACCGGACCTCAAGGCGCCCTTCACATTCGAGGTGGCAGCACCTGACGGCTGGGAAGTCCTGTCGAATCAGCCCGCGACACGGACTCTCTCCGTCGACGGTGCGCAACGCGTCACTTTCGCACCGACGCTGCCGATCTCGACTTACATCACCGCGATCGCGGCCGGGCCGTATCACCGCGTGGCCTCGTCGTGGAGTCGCGGCGAACTCACTGTCGAGTTGGGCGCTTTGTGCCGGGCGTCGTTGGCTCCACACCTCGATGCAGACAATGTTTTCGACATCACCCGTCAGGGGTTGGACTTCTACGCCGAGCACTTCGACTATCCGTATCCGTTCGGCAAGTACGACCAGATCTTCGTCCCCGAGTACAACCTCGGCGCCATGGAGAACCCGGGACTGGTGACCTTCACCGAGGCGTATGTGTTCCGCGGCACTGCAACCGACGAGCAGCATCAGCGTCGCGCCAACACGATCCTGCACGAAATGGCGCACATGTGGTTCGGCGATCTCGTGACCATGGTCTGGTGGGATGACTTGTGGCTCAAGGAATCCTTCGCCGACTTCATGGGATCGCTGGTCAGCGCCGAAGCCACTCGCTTCACCGATGCCTGGGTAGCATTTGCCATCAAGCGAAAGGCGTGGGCGTACCTCCAAGATCAGCTGCCGACCACGCATCCCATCGTCGCCGACATCGTCGATCTCGAAGCTGCAAAGCTGAACTTCGACGGAATCACCTACGCCAAGGGCGCCAGTGTCCTCAAGCAACTCGTGGCTTTCGTCGGCCGTGACGCGTTCTTCGAAGCGGCACGACGGTACTTCAAGGCCCACGCATTCGGGAACACCACGCTTGTTGATCTGCTCGACGTGCTCGCGGAGACTTCCGGACGTGATGTGCGCGAATGGGCCCGAATCTGGTTGCAGACCACCGGAGTGTCCACGCTGTCGCTCGACGGAACAGCCCTGGTCCAGACGGACCCGAGGCCGCATCGGCTCGCAGTCGGAATCTACGACTACGACGAGTCCGGAGATCTTGTTCGCACCGAACGCGTCGAACTCGACATCACCGAATCCCGCACGTCGGTCGACCTTCCGCCCGGAGCGCTCACACTGCTCAACGACGAAGACCTCACCTACGCGAAGGTGCGATTGGACGCGGAATCTCTGTCCACGGTCGAGGCATCCCTGGACCGCGTGAGCGATCCCCTTGCGCGCGGTGTGATCTGGTCGTCGCTGTGGAACTCGGTGCGCGATGCGCAGCTCTCGGTGTTCCGATACCTCGACATGGTGGAACGATTCGCTCCCGCAGAGACAGATCTTGCGATTCTCAGCGCGATCCTGACCGATGCCCAATATGCGGTTCTTCACTACGTTCCGAAAAGCTTGCGGCCCAATGTCAGTGCGGGCTGGTTGGAAACGACCTGGAAGGCGTTGTTCGAAGCCGAACCGGAGTCCGGAAGACAGCTGGCATGGGCACGGGCTCTGTCGGCCGCCGCACCGGTCAACGATGCTCGCGCCGGCGAGCTGCGGTCGATACTCGACGGCACTTGCCCGGGACCGGTCGGACTGGCTCTCGATCCTGATCTGCGGTGGGCATTGTGGATCGCCCTCTCAGCGACCGGGCATGCGAGTGTGAGCGACTTCGACAGTGAGCTGAGCAAGGACAGCACGTCAGCGGGTCGAACGGCGTACGTCCGCGCCGCGGCGTCGATTCCCGATGCCGAGACCAAGGCGGCTGCCTGGGCGTCGGCGACCACCGATGCCTCACTCTCGAACGACCGCCTGGATGCGACGATCGCCGGATTCCGTTCGGGCACGGACCCGTCGTTGATCGAGGGATATGCGGTCGAGTACTTCTCGTCCCTGGGGAAGTGGTGGTCCGAACGCAGCATCGAGATCGCGCGACGGTTGGTGAACGGACTCTTCCCGGCAGCTGAAGACACCTCTGCTGTCGATTCCTGGATCCAGGCCAATGCGGAGGCTCCCGCGTCGCTGCGGAGGCTTGTTCTCGAGCGTCGGGATCACCTGGCCCGAGACCTACGTGCCCAGGCGTCGAACGCAGTGATCTGACGCCATCAGCTCCGAAATGTCCTGTTCTTGGATATTGTCTAAACAGGGCTGCGACGGGAGACGACGTGCACACGATCACGGATCTGTCGCTGGTCACGGGCCCGGTTCCGCCCGTGGTGACGGTGCTCGGAATTCTGGCACTTCTGTGGCTGATCTTCTCGAGATCGAGGCGTCACGTGCTGATCTCGATTCCGGTCTGCATCGTCGCGGCAATCGCGATCACTCTCGTGCTGTACTGGCTGATCGAGAAGGTGTGGCACCCGTTCCCCGATCCGATTGCCCGTCCGGTCTACGTGTGGATCGGGTTGGGCATTCTCGGCGTGCTGCTGGGTGTTTCGCGGGTATTTGCGGCGACGCGGATCGACGGCCGCGTGCTCACCGTGGTCTCCGTGCTCCTGGTGGTCGTGTCGAGCGCGGCTCACGTGAATCTGCAGTTCCAGTCGTATCCGACGTTGGGAACAGCGCTGGGACTCTCGGACGCGGAGAAGGTTTCACTCGCCGACCTGGACGACGGCAAGGACGGGGCGGTACCGGTTTCGCAATGGAAGGCTCCAGCGGACATGCCGTCGGCCGGCAAGGTCAGCACGGTCACGATTGCGGGGACGGTCTCCGGATTCAGCGCCCGCGACGCCGAGATCTACCTACCGCCCGCGTATTTCACCAACCCACGACCGGAGTTGCCGGTGTTGGTACTGCTTGCCGGCCAACCAGGCGCGCCCGAGGACTGGCTACAGGGCGGACGTCTCGTCCAGACCATGGACGCCTACGCCGCTGCGCATTCGGGCTTGGCTCCCGTTGTCGTCGTTGCTGACGGGACCGGGTCGGAACTGGCGAATCCGCTCTGTGTCGATTCCCAACTCGGGAACGTCGCAACGTACCTTTCGCGCGATGTTCCAGACTGGGTGCGCGGGAACCTCCAGGTGGATCCCGACCCGAGGAAGTGGGCGATCGGGGGACTTTCCTACGGCGGTACCTGCGCGTTCCAGCTGGCAACGAACTTCCCCGCGGTATATCCGACGTTCCTGGATCTGTCCGGTCAGATCGAACCCACCCTCGGCGATCGGAAGCAGACGGTCGATGCAGCGTTCGGCGGCAATGAAGCCGCGTTCGTGGCAGTGAATCCGCAGGATCTGCTCCGGGAGAAGAAGTTCCCCGACAGCGCCGGAGTGTTCGTAGTCGGCAAACAGGACAACGACTACCGCCCAGGTCTTCAAACGCTCTACGAAGCCGCAAAAGCAGCAGGGATGGACGTCCAGTACGCCGAGGTCGACGGAGGACACAGCTTCCAGGTGTGGTCCGCTGGTTTGGCGAGTCAATTAGGTTGGCTGGGAACGCGACTCGGTCTGCCCGGATGAACGATCGTCTGGAAGTTCCGAAGACCCGATGATCAGCGGGTGAATTCTTCCGGTCGCCCCGGCTTCGGAGCCCAATCCCTGCGGATCTGCCACACTCGCGAGCCGAAGGTCGAGTGCGCCGGTCCATTCTCGGGTCAATTGCGCATCGAGTGCGTCGACGCGCTCGAGTAGCGGAGGGTGCTGGTCCGGCGGGCAGGCTTCGAGCAAGGTGGCGAATACTGCGCGTAGACGACGCTGGACCTGCGCGGAATTGGTACTGAAGTGCCGGATCTCGTCGGTGGCGACGGACACGTAATCGGTCCAGGTGCGTTGCTGCCCTCGGATCAGCGTGAGATCCGAGGTTGACGTGTCGAAGCGGACCCGCGGGGCGAGAAGTACCAGAAGATCTTCGATGTGGTCGAGAGCCTGCACCGCTCGGCCCGGGTCGTTGATGGCGGGTGACAGTGCCTTGAGCGCGATGTCCACGATCGACTGAAGCGCTGCACCGGGGCTGACGACCGGGCTGTGCGTGTCACCGAAGATCAAGCACGACATCAAGGTGTCAGGACGTACCTTCAGCGACGGTCCGCGTACCTCGAAGAGGGGCGCGTTCTGGGCGACGAACTCGCCGATGCTGGGGACGACCTCGACCGAGACGTCCCAGCGGCTGGCCAACCGCTGCAGTCGTGCGAGATCGATCGCCAGCAGAATCCGGCCGTCGGGTGAGAGGTGGCGCAGGCGAATCACCAGTGCGTCGGCGCTCTCGGAGGTTTCGGACTCGCGCGGTTGGGGGAGTGGGAGCGGCTGACTGGGTTTCGGTGCGCCGGAAGGTAAGTCCTCGTACAGCGGATAGGCACGAATCGTCGCGCTGCGACCCTGGGCCGCTATCCAACGCAGCAACCGACTGGAATTGAGAATCGACCCGACCTTCGCCACCAACGCGATGAACAGGATCGCACTGGCCAATGCCAGAAGCAGTGCGATCGCCGTGGAGATGGTCGGTGAGGAATTCTCCGAATCGAGCGCCAGATCGAGCGCAATGATCAAGGAGAAGACGAACGTGGCCAGAAACATGCCGATCGACCACCGCATCACTCGCTGTTGCGCAAGCATCGGGACCACCCGCACCGAAATCTGCGATGCGCCGAACTGCATTGCGAGGGTGATGGCGGTGAACACCAGACCGGTGAGAGTGATCATCCCGCCGGCGATGACGCTGAGCAGCGTTGCGGTGGCACCGGCGTCCACGCCCTCGGAAATGGTACCGACGTCGCCGTCGCTCACCAGGTCTCCGTCGATCCCGACGAGGATGTTCGCGGTGACGACGGACAGCACGACGAGGATCACGGGGAGGCGCCAGACCGGGACTGTTCGTAATCGTCGGCGAGTTCGGCGCCAGCGAATTCTGTCCGAAAGCCGCCGTGTTAGTCCGACTTTCGTCGTAGGCGTCGTGGTGTCGACGACTGGGAGTGGTGGTGGGGTCGGAGGAGTGGAACCGAAACTTCCTGACACCGTTTCCTGAACGTAGATCTTCGCGTGGATCATCGGCTCGCGATACCGCTGCTCACGGGCGACTGCCCGGCTCATCTTCGCGGGCTTGTCGCGGTAACGCGAACGCGCCCACGGCGCACCCGGGCGACTCAACCGAATTGCTCCGACCAACAGAAGCGGGGTGAAGAACAGTCCGATCAAGCCGGTCCAGAGTTTGCCCTTCATCAACGTGATCACGGCGAGTCCGAGTTGGATCACGATCGCGACGACAACGCCGATCAACGTCGCCAGGCTACGGTCCTGCTCATACGGGTCGAACTCTCCGGCGAACCCGATCGGGTGGACTCCGAGAAGGAAAAGGAACGAGATCGCGATGGCAACGAACACCGCGTCGATCGACGAGCGACCCTCCTCGGCCCAGTAGACATCGCGCAGATGTAGCACGAGTGCGTACTCGTCGAGGACCAGCGCGCTGCCGATACCGAACACCGACGCAAGAACACAGTTGGCGATCGGCGTGTGATAGTCGGCTAGAGCGATGAAGGCAAAGCCGGACACGAGCATCATCATCAAACCGAAAACCATGTGGTGGATGTGCATTCCACCGGGCGTGACATTGCCTGGCCACCACGAGACCTCAGCTCGGATCATTCGAACGCTGAACCGAATGAACAGGAACGTCAGGACAAAGGCGAGCAGAAGGAAGAACAGCGGGAGTCTGCCGGTGTCGACGACCGTGTGCTCGAACCAGGACCGCACGGCGTCAGCTCTTGCTGGTGGCGAGCTTGATCAGCTGAGGAGCCGTCGCGTCCGGAAGGTAAGCACGCGTGAGCGCGATTCCGATTCGAGGCAGGTCGGCCTCGTCGCGGAAACACAGGAAAACGGGTTCGTATCTCGGCTTGAACTTCTTCTTGAACGCGTGAAGAGACCGGAAGCCGTAGAGCGGTTCCATCGCGGCTCCGAGCATGTCGAGCAGGCGGTCCATCGATGCGGCGTCGGCGCCGTCGTCGCTGCGGGCCAGTGGCGCGCCGGACAGTGAGACGAATTGGGCACCTTGTTCTTTGAACTCGAGGGCCGACGATGCGATGAGGAACTCGACCACCGGCCGGAAGCCGTCCGGGCGTCGACGCATGACGTCGAGCGTCCAACCCCGGACCACGCCGCCTTCGCCGTACACCGGCAACCACGAGGTGACGCCGTGAATACTTCCCGTCGGGTCGACGGCCAAACCGACCCGGACGTCGCGATCGAGCGCCTCTTCGACGCTGCCGAGGGTGAACCCCATCTCGGGTAGTCCCTTGTCGCCCACCCATTCCTCGGATATAGCGCGCACCTGAGCCAATACGGAGAACGGCTCGTCTGCCAGCGTTGTCATCCGGAAGGTGATGTCGTCCTTCTTGGCCTTGTTGAGTGCCGAACGGATGTCCTGCCAGGACTTTCCGGTGAACTGCAATTCCGGCAGGTCGACGATCGTGTCCTCGGCGACCTGAACGGTGCGCCACCCGCGCCGTGTGGCGGCATCGGCTGTTTCCTTCCCTACGGAGAACAAGCAGGGAGTGAGGCCGTTGGCTTCGGACATCGTCGTGAATTCGTCGACCGCCGCGGCAAGTCGGTCGGGGCTCGCTATCGGATCGGCCAGCACTACGACGACACCGACATGCCGTTGGAATGCAACGACGCTCTCACCCGACTCGCCGAAGTAGTAACTGTTGCCGTCCCACGTCGTCATCCACGACATGGTTCCGCCGCCGTGCTGTTTGAGCAGTTCCCGAGCAGTGGCGCGAGGATCGTTCCCGGACAGCGGTCCGCCTCGAATCTTGCGCCGCATCGGCACGTGAAAAGCGTGACGGCCCTTGATCAGCAAGATGAGTTCGAGAAGCCAGAGCAGCGCGGTACCGACCGTGACGGCTCCGGCGCTTTCGTAGTCGAAGAAGATGACCGAACCGAGGACGAGGGCGGTGGCCAAGACCGTCAGAGAGCCGAACACCACGGCAACCCACCAGGCCCAGCGGCGACCTCGTCGCAACTGATCCGCGATCAGTGCAACGATGATCACGTCGACCAATGCGGTCCAGCCCGAACCGGTTTCGGCTTCCGTCGGCCCGAAGGGTCCACTGCCGGGGAACAACCACACGGCGATCTCGACCACTCCGATCAGGAGCAGGCCGATGAATCCGAGCAGACGGATCTCGCGTCGGGTTCGGGGGATGAAGCCGCGCTCTCCGTCACCGAAGAACTTTTCGCCGGCCGGAAGGAAGATCGCAACCGCGATGAGGTGCTGTACGTCGGCGAGGCGACCTTCGAAGAGAAAGGCGATCGCGATGTACGCGCACAGGATGGCGCGCACTCGCATTCGCCAGGGCGAGCGCAGAGTTGCGGTGGTCGCGGCGAGTGCGGCGATGATTGCGGTGGTGACACCGACGTCGCGGTGGGTGGCGAGGTTGCGAGCCCAATCCCAATCGGTGTGGCTGCCCGCCCAGAGGAGGAGCGATGCACCCAGTTCGCCCGCCAACTGACCGCTGATCGTGACGATGGCCGCGTTCTTGGTTCCCAGGCGCCACTCGCACCAGCCGACCGCGAAGGCAAAAACGACGATGATCGAAACATACTGACCCGGCGTCAATCCGAAGAACCAACCCGTGACGAGAGTCCACCACTTACCTTCCTGCAAGGCAGGGACTCCGTAGGCGATGTCGTCGAACCACGAGTAGGTACGGACGTGATTCCACAAGGCGCCGGTCGCGATCCCGACGACGGTGATGGTGAGCACGACGATCGAGGTGAACGGCACGCGCCGCAGGACGCTCAGCGCGTCGGAGGCAAAGCGAGAGGCCCGATTCGGCGCGCCTGGCGCGCTCTGGTCGGTCTGCGGGGTGGGGGTCTGGGACTGCTCAGCCATCGAGGTTCTCTTCTCGCCATGCCGCACGGTGGATTCTGCCTGTTCAGCATGACAGGAATACAGACCGATAATCAGGCGAAGCGGTCAAAATGGACGAGACTGGCTGGGGGTCTCAGTCTCGTGGCGCTACTGTCGAGCCATGGTGAACGGAGATTTACTGAATCGGGACCACCTGGTCGCCTCACTTGCCGCTTTCGAACCTCGGTCGGTCGAATTGGACGGAAGGCGCTCGGCGTCGGTGGTCATCGTCGTCATGCGGACTGCGGACGGAACACCCGTGTTCCCGGTGACGAAGCGGCCGAGCAAGATGCGCGCTCACCCCGGTCAGTTCGCGTTGCCAGGCGGAAGCGTCGACCCGGGTGAGTCTTCCGAACAAGCAGCGGTTCGGGAGCTGTCCGAAGAGTTGGGCGTCGACGTCCCTGAGTCGAACATCATCGGCCGGCTCGACGACTACGTCACCCGTTCGGGATTTGTGATCCGACCGTTCGTCGTCTGGTCCGGTGAGGACATCGGGGGACTGGTACCCAATCCCGACGAGGTGGCCCAGGTGTATGCCGTGACGTCGGAGGAGCTCGACGTGGACTCGCGCTTCGTCACCATCGAGGAATCACCGAACCCGGTGATCCAATGGCCTTTCCGAACGAGCCTGATCCATGCGCCGACCGGAGCCGTCATCTATCAGTTCCGCGAAGTACTGAACGGACGGAACACGCGCATCGACAACCTCGAGCAGCCGGTGTTCGCCTGGCGATAGGGTCAGCTCGACACGCTCGGGACAGTTCGGGCTACGGCGCCTCGGCGAATAGTCCGTCGTGCTGTGGAAAGCTGGCCGCACGGCAATCGAAAGACGCGAGGTGTGTGCAGTGAACTCTGGCGAACAAGAACTGGTCCCCACGGATCGGATTCTCACTGTTCCCAACGTGCTCAGTATCGTGCGTCTACTCGCTCTGCCGCTGTTCGCCTACCTGCTGCTCGTCACGCACTCGGACGGCTGGGCATTGGCGCTGCTGATGCTCAGCGGGTTCACCGACTGGCTCGACGGCAAGTTGGCCAGGGTGCTCGGACAGACCTCGCGTCTGGGAGCGCTTCTCGACCCGCTGGTCGACCGTCTCTACGTCGTCACGACGCTGGTCACCTTCGTCGCCCGCGATTTCATTCCCTGGTGGGTCGCGGCGATTTTGATCGGCCGTGATCTTCTACTCGCGTTGACGTTGCCGATCTACCGCCGGCGTGGACTGCCGCCGCCCGAGGTCATCTACCTCGGCAAGGCCGCCACCTTCCTGCTGATGTTCGCTCTGCCGTTGATTCTTGCCGGGCATGGAGACTGGGCCATCGGACCGTTCACCCATGCCTTCGGTTTCGCTTTCCTGATCTGGGGAACCGTCCTGTACGTGTGGACTGCCGCGATCTACGTGCTCAAGGCCGTTGACGTTGCGCGAACGCACGAGGTCGTGCGCCGATGAAGTCGACCGGGGAGGACGTCCGTCGTAACCCGGTACCGTCGCTGCTTCGGTCGCTCATGACCGAACATCTCGATCCGGGCTACGAAGCGACGGCATTCGAACGCCAACACGAGCACACGACGAACAGATCCTCGAAGACGGGGCCGTGGCTGGCCCTCGGTGCACTGTTGATCGGGTTCATCGTCACGGTCTCTGCAGTTCAGGCCACCAAGCAGGTGACCGGCACCGAGGAGGTTCGAAGCGAGTTGGTCGCCAAGGTCCGTGACGCGGAGGATCGAATCGATTCGCTGGCCGCGTCCCGCGATTCACTCGGCGGCGACGTCGACGCCGCCCGTGGCGTGGCGCTCGAAGGCGATGCCAGAGGCAGCGCGGTCCTCGATCAATTGCGAGCGGTCGAATCCGGCGCAGGAGCCGAAGCCGTTCACGGGGAGGGGCTGGTGGTGACGTTGACTGACCCGGCCGGGCGCCCGAACCTCTCGGATGCGTCCCAGCGCAGCGTCGGCGGTAAGACAGTTGTCCTCGATCGTGATCTGCAGACCGTCGTCAACGCCCTGTGGGCTGGGGGAGCGGAGGCAATCGCCGTCGGCGGCGTGCGAATCGGGCCGACGGTGACCATCCGTCAGGCGGGCGGCGCGATGCTCGTCGACAACCAACCTGTCTTCTCGCCGTACCGCGTCGAGGCGATCGGCGACACGCGCGCGCTGCAGCGAGAGTTCGTCGTGAGCGACGCCTACGTGAGAATGTCGAGCGTCTCGCAACTGTACGGAGTCGGTTTCGCAGTGGCCGAGGACGACTCGTTGACACTGCCACCCGCGACGCCTCGTGCGGTCCGGGTGGCAACAGAACCCACAGAACCCAAGTGACAGAAGGAGTTCGATGAAGGCCGGTTCCGCCCTGTACGGACTCGCAGCACTGGTCGTCGGCATCGTCTTGGGCGTCGTTTTCAGCCCGCAGGTCCCCGACGTCATCCAGCCCTATCTTCCGATCGCTGTCGTTGCGGCACTCGACGCCGTCTTCGGCGGACTACGCGCGTATCTGGACGAGATCTTCGACGCAAAGGTGTTCGTGGTCTCCTTCGTCTTCAACGTGCTCGTCGCGTCGTTGATCGTCTGGCTCGGCGATCAGTTGGGTGTGGGTACTCAACTCTCGACGGCAATCGTCGTCGTGTTGGGTATCCGGATCTTCGGCAACGCAGCGGCATTGCGACGACGACTGTTCGGAGCGTGAGCCATGTCCGACCACGCCACGACTGACCCCGAAGAACCACCGGTGACGACTACGGGTGAAGGTCGTCACGAGTTGCGTTCGCCGTCGAAACATCGCACGAACGTCGTGTTCGCGATCCTCGCCGCCGTGCTCCTGGGTGTGCTCGGTGTCGCGATTGCCACACAGGTACGCAGCACCGTGGCCGGAGATTCGCTCGACGCCGCGCGCCCTGCCGACCTCCTGGTGGTTCTCGACAACTTGAATCGGCGTGAAGCCGCGCTGAGGCAGGAAGTCGCGAATCTTCAGGAATCGCTTGCCACTTTGGAAGCCGGCGGCAACACGGGAGCAGCGCTCGACGAGGCGCGGGCGCGGCTGACCTCGCTTTCCATTCAGGTGGGGACCGCTCCTGCTACCGGACCGGGTGTGACGATGACCCTGACGGATCCAGCAGGGGGCGTCGGCTCCGAAGTGATTCTCGATCTCATCCAGGAACTACGCGCTGCCGGTGCCGAAGCCATCTCGATCGCAGGTGCGAACGGCGAACCCATTCGTATCGGCGTGAACTCGTGGGTGAGCGGGCGCGGCGGCGAGATCGAATTGGACGGAACCCGGATCGAGCAGCCGTACACTGTGACCGCGATCGGGGATCCACCGACGTTGGCAGCAGCGTTGAACATTCCCGGAGGCGTTTTCGACAACGTCGCACGCAACGGCGGAACTTCCTCAGTCGACCAATCGCAGCAGGTCACGATCTCCGTCTTGCGACAATTGAATCCGCGCCAATACGCTCAACCCGGAAATTGATCTTTTGCGTCCGACTTTCGGACGGCCTGTGAAAGGAAGCCACTGTGAGTGAGCTCGATACACCTACCGATCTGCGCTACACCGCGGAGCACGAGTGGGTGAAGCGGACCGGCCCGACCTCAGTTCGAGTCGGTATCACCGACTTTGCTCAGTCGCAGCTCGGTGACGTCGTGTTCGTCCAGCTTCCTGCTGTCGACGAAGACGTGACCGCTGGTGAATCGCTCGGTGAGGTCGAGTCGACCAAGAGCGTCTCCGACATCTTTGCTCCGTTCACTGCGAAAGTTCTTGCAGCCAACGGTGAATTGGACGGACAGCCTGACCTCGTCAACACCGATCCCTACAACACGGGTTGGTTGGTCGAGCTCGAGGTCGCCGACAAGGCCACACTCGACGCCGCACTCGCGGCAACGCTGGACGCGGAGGCATACAAGGGACTCACGTCCGAGTAGAAAACCTGCGCGTGGACCGGCCAACTCGTGTTGTGTCGCGGCCTGTCTCGCTGCACGCGGCGGTCTGCGCAGGGTACGGTCGTTAGGTACGCATGTGCCGAGTCGGGGCGCAGGGCCGTATCGAACGTGACTGTGAAAGATGCTCGTGAAGAAAGTGCACTGCGTAGTCCAGTGATTCATGATCTGGATGATTGACCCAGGAGGAGAAACAGTGAGCGAGAACGGTAACGACGCGGGCTATGGGGAGTCGCCGGCGGAGACCACTTCGGTTTTCCGTGCGGACTTCCTCAATGAGCTCGACAACACCTCCTCTGCAGCACCGGCCGCCGAGCAGCCGGTTTCGGGCGTGGAAGGCCTTCCCGCCGGAGCCGCCCTTCTGGTGGTCAAGCGGGGACCGAATGCAGGATCCCGCTTCTTGCTCGATCAGCCGACGACGTCGGCAGGTCGGCACCCGGACAGCGACATCTTCCTCGACGACGTGACCGTCAGCCGTCGTCACGCCGAGTTCCGTCAGGAAGATGCAGATTTCCACGTCGTCGACGTCGGAAGCCTCAACGGCACCTACGTCAACCGTGAGCCTGTCGATTCGGCAGTTCTCGCGAACGGTGACGAGGTTCAGATTGGCAAGTTCCGTCTGGTGTTCCTCACCGGCCCTCGTGCCGGCGGTTCGCAGGTCGGCGAGTCGTCAGCAGGTGCGGGTAGCTAATGACGGCAGTGCGGCAGCAGAGCCAGCCCGGAATGTCGATTGGTTCCGTGCTGGATCGGTTGCGTCCAGATTTTCCCGACGTGACGATTTCGAAGATCCGTTTCCTCGAGTCCGAGGGCTTGATCAGCCCACAACGGACACCGTCGGGATACCGCAGATTCTCTGTCGAGGACTGCGAGCGTCTTCGCTTCGTGCTGACCGCTCAACGCGATCAGTACCTGCCGCTCAAAGTGATCAAAGAACAACTCGAAGCGATCGACAGCGGCGCAGCGACGGTGAGTGCAGAAGTTCCTGCGCCTCGTCGTGCTCGCGTCCTGTCGATCGCTACGGGCGATGTTTCACCCGAGGCTTTCCGGGTCGATCGCGAAGTTCGAGTCGGTCGTCAGGACCTTCTCGCTCGCGCCGACATCGACGATCGGTTTCTGACCGAGCTGATCCGCACCGGTTTGGTCGTTCCCGGCGCAGCGGGCTTCTTCGACGAGGACGCCGTGACGCTGGCGCGCACCGCGAAGGCGATGTCCGAGTACGGCTTGGAGGTTCGTCATCTGCGGGCGTTCAAGTTGGCTGCTGATCGTGAAGCGGGACTCGTGACCCAGATCGCCGGACCGGTTGCCAAGGGTCGTGACGCCGGAGCACGTGATCGTGCCGAGGAAATGGTCCGGGAACTGGCTGCGCTGTCGCTGACTTTGCACACATGTCTGGTCAAGTCGGCGGTTCGGGGAAGTCTCGATCGCTGAGTTCCTCGATCAGCGGGGCACACTCGAATAGAATTTCAGTACGACCGCATCGGAGTCGGTCGGCTGGATCACGTCAGGTTGGAGGCAAGCTCGATGGGCGAAATGCGTGTGATCGGAGTTCGTGTCGAGCAGCCTCAGAATCAGCCGGTCCTGTTGCTGCGAGAGTCCGACGGCGATCGGTACCTGCCGATCTGGATCGGGCAAACCGAAGCTACCGCGATTGTTCTCGAACAACAGGGAGTCGAGCCGGCGCGGCCGCTGACTCATGACCTGATCAAGATCTTGATCGAATCATTCGGTCGGAGCCTCAAGGAAGTGCGGATCGTGGACCTGCAAGAGGGCACTTTCTACGCGGATCTCGTCTTCGACGAGCAGACCACCGTCTCGGCACGTCCGTCGGACTCGATTGCATTGGCCCTGCGCATCGGCGTTCCGATCTTCGCGTCGGAGGCTGTTCTCGCCGAGGCCGGTCTGGTCATTCCCGACGAGCGCGAAGACGAGGTCGAGAAGTTCAAGGAATTCCTTGACACCATCTCGCCGGACGACTTCAAAGCCACTGACGGTTAGTCCTGTTTGCCCGTAATCAGGCTTTAGTCTTCAACTCTCAAGTAGAGGTTGAGTCTCGGTCGGCGTGTTGCGTTGACCGAGCACCCTCGTGGTCTTACCGTTGCGTGCGGTGGAGATCTTCTCGCCTTGTCGATCGAGGCGTACTCTGGGTAAGTCCACTCATGGAATTACCTGCCTTGGATTCACATCTGAAAGTTCGGTCGGCACGGGATTCTCGTGACTGCTGATAGCACAGGTTGGTTACATGATGGCGAAGCGAGAGGGAGACGGCAGTGGAAGAACAGTCGAATGAGCGCGGAACGGGCATAGCCGATAGTGCCGAGCCGACTGCAGAAATGTCTTCCGAAGAGCTGCAGCCAGGCCTGTTCCCGGACGATTCCATCCCCGACGACCTCGTCGGATATCGAGTACCCAGTGCGTGCCAGATCGCCGGGATCACGTACCGCCAACTCGACTACTGGGCACGGACGTCGTTGGTTGTTCCGTCAATCCGAGGCGCTGCCGGATCCGGTAGCCAACGTCTGTACTCCTTCAAGGACATCCTCGTTCTGAAGATCGTGAAGCGTCTGCTCGACACCGGCATCTCACTGCAGAACATCCGCGTTGCCGTCGATCACCTCCGTAAGCGTGGCGTCCGCGATCTTGCCAACATCACCCTGTTCTCCGACGGCACCACCGTGTACGAATGCACGTCTCCCGAAGAGGTCGTCGACCTCCTCCAGGGTGGGCAGGGCGTATTCGGCATCGCAGTCAGTGGAGCGATGCGTGAACTCACCGGAACAATCGCCGACTTCCCAGCCGAGCGGGCTGACGGCGGCGAAAGCGATCCCAACCCGGAAGACGAGTTGGCTTCGCGACGCAAGAATCGCGCCAGCCGCAAAACCGGATAACGCACGTCACATCTCTTTGGAGGATGCCACGGTGCAGGTAGGCGTTTCGGTCAACTAGACTGGGCCTGCGTCGCCGGCGTACGGGAGAGCCTCGGATACCGATTCACCGAACTTGTCTTTGTTTCAGTCTTTGTCTCAAAGGTCAGTCGTGAGCGGGATCAGGGCGCCGAAGGAGCAATACCTCCCCGTCAATCTCTCAGGCACCAAGGACCGTACGGGCTCCGACGCCTCTGGAAAGCGGTGGGACAACCCACCCGCCGACGGGGAAAGGCTGTGGCTTCCGTCTCGGCGGATCACTACCGAATCTCTCAGGCGCTCGGGAATCGAGCATGCGACAGAGGGGGAGGAACGCACCGCAGTTCGGTGTGTGTCCTGATCCTCCGATCTGTCTGGGAGTTGTCGTGATCGACGCTGCAAGCCGTATATTTGCCGACCGCCATGTCGGTCCGAACGCCGCGGAACTCGCGCGCATCCTCGAACTCGTCGGGGTCAATTCACTCGACGAACTGGCAACCAAGGCCGTTCCCTCCGTCATCCTCGACGCTGCCCCGAACGGCATCGCGGCCGGACTCGACGCTCTGCCGCTTCCGGTTGGAGAGCACGAGGCACTTGCCGAACTGACTGCACTCGCAGCCCAGAACACTGTCGCGACGTCGATGATCGGCCTCGGCTACTTCGACACGTTGACGCCGCCGGTGTTGTTGCGCAACATCATCGAGAACCCGGCCTGGTACACCGCGTACACCCCGTATCAGCCGGAGATCAGCCAGGGCCGCCTCGAAGCCCTCCTCAACTTCCAGACCATGGTCGCCGATCTCTCCGGCATGGAACTGGCCAACTCGTCGATGCTCGACGAGGCCACCGCCGCTGCCGAAGCCATGACGCTCCTGCGCCGCGCGAACCGCAGCAAGTCCCCACGCTTTGTCGTCGACACGGACCTGTATCCGCAGACCCTCGCCGTCATCGAGACACGCGCCGAGCCGCTCGGCATCGAGATCGTCTCCGCAGATCTCACTGCCGGACTGCCCGAGGGTGATTTCTTCGGTGTCATCGCCCAGATCCCGGGCGCTTCGGGACGCGTCGTGGACTACACCTCGATCATCGCGGAAGCTCACGAGCGCGGCGCACTGGTTGCCGTCGGCGCCGACCTTCTTGCGATGACGCTCATCACCTCGCCGGGTGAACTGGGTGCGGACGCGTGCTTCGGCACCACCCAGCGCTTCGGTGTTCCCATGGGGTACGGCGGACCGCACGCCGGTTACCTGGCCGTGCACTCCAAGCACGCGCGTCAGCTGCCCGGCCGTTTGGTCGGCGTCTCCATCGACGCCGACGGAGACAAGGCATACCGCCTCGCGCTGCAGACACGTGAGCAGCACATTCGCCGTGAGAAGGCGACGTCCAACATCTGTACCGCGCAGGTGCTCCTCGCGATCCTCGCTGCGATGTACGCGAGTTACCACGGCGCCGAGGGGCTCAAGGCGATTGCGTTGCGCGTCGCTGCCCGCGCACACGCGTTGGCAAACGGCCTGCGCGAGGGCGGCGTGACCGTAGTCCACGATTCGTTCTTCGACACCGTGCTGGCTCAGGTTCCGGGTAAGGCGGCCAGCGTTGTCGCTGCGGCCAAGGAATCCGGGATCAACCTGCGTCTGGTCGATGCCGATCATGTCGGTATCTCCTGCGACGAGGCCACCACCGCCGACCACGTCCTTGCCGTGCTCGACGCGTTCGGGATCGAGGATGCTGTTGTTGCCATCGAAGCCGAGGGCAACTCGGTTCCGGCTGCTCAGGAGCGCACGTCCGACTACCTGCAGCACGAAGCCTTCACCCGTTACCGTACGGAAACGGCAATGCTTCGCTACCTGCGCGCGCTCTCCGACAAGGACATCGCCCTCGATCGCAGCATGATCCCGCTGGGCTCGTGCACCATGAAGCTCAACGCCACCGCCGAGATGGAATCAATCACCTGGCCGGCGTTCAACGCGATCCATCCGTTCGCGCCCACGTCGGATGCACCCGGTCTGCTGAAGATCATCAAGGATCTCGAAGACTGGCTGGTCGCGGTCACCGGCTATGACAACGTCAGCCTGCAACCCAACGCCGGCAGCCAGGGGGAGTATGCGGGCCTGCTCGCGATCCGCAACTACCACCTCAGCCGGGGCGACGACCACCGCGACACCTGCCTCATCCCGTCGAGTGCTCACGGCACCAACGCGGCGTCTGCCGTCATGGCCGGGATGCGCGTCGAGGTAGTCGCCTGCCGTCCCAACGGTGACGTCGACGTCGACGATCTGCGCGCGAAGATCGCCGATCACGCCGAGCGTCTCGCCGCGATCATGATCACCTACCCTTCAACGCACGGTGTCTACGAGCACGAGATCTCCGACATCTGCGCAGCGGTACACGACGCCGGTGGCCAGGTGTACGTCGACGGCGCCAACCTCAATGCGCTTGTCGGCCTTGCCCGTCCGGGCCGATTCGGCGGCGACGTCAGCCACCTGAATCTGCACAAGACCTTCTGCATCCCGCACGGCGGCGGCGGACCCGGCGTCGGCCCGATCGGTGTGCGCTCACACTTGACGCCGTTTTTGCCCGGACACCCGATGGCCCCCGAACTCGGTGGTAGAGGAACGATCTCGGCAGCGCCGTACGGCAGTGCGTCCATTCTGCCCATCACCTGGACCTACATCCGGATGATGGGTGCTCAGGGCCTGCGCCGGGCCAGCCTGACCGCCATCGCGTCGGCCAACTACATCGCGCGTCGACTCGACGAGTACTTCCCGGTTCTCTACACCGGCGAGAACGGCATGGTCGCGCACGAGTGCATCCTCGACCTCCGTGGGTTGACCAAGGACACTGGCGTCACCGTCGACGACGTGGCAAAGCGTCTGGCCGACTACGGTTTCCATGCACCGACCATGAGCTTCCCCGTGGTCGGCACACTGATGGTCGAGCCCACCGAGAGCGAGAACCTCGAAGAGATCGACGAGTTCTGCGAGGCGATGATCGCCATTCGCGGCGAAATCGATCGCGTCGGCGCCGGCGAGTGGACGGTGGAGGACAACCCGCTACGCGGTGCTCCCCACACTGCCGGAAGCATTGCAGCGCAGTGGGATCACCCGTACTCGCGTGAGATTGCCGTCTTCCCGCGTGGCAAGGCTCGCCCGAAGGTGTGGCCGTCCGTGCGTCGTATCGACGGTGCACATGGCGACCGCAACCTGGTCTGCTCGTGCCCGCCGATCGAAGCGTTCGCAGGCAACTAAGGCGTGTGCGCGCCGGAGATCATCACCTCTCGCGTACGAGTTCGAGAACGGTGATCTCCGGCGGTGCGCCGACGCGTACCGGCGGGCCCCAAGCCCCGGCGCCACGCGTCGTGTACAACACTGTGTTTCCGACCCTGTCCAAGCCTTGCACCGAAGGCTGCTGCAGCGGAACGAGATACCTCAGCGGCCACATCTGACCGCCGTGAGTGTGCCCGGACAGCTGCAGATCGATACCCATCTCGGACGCCTCGATCGCCTGACGCGGTTCGTGCGCGAGAAGCAAGGCGAAAGTATTCGGATCGCGACCTGCGAGCGCGGCAGTAAGGTTCGGCTCGTACGGGGCCGGCGACGTGTAGTCGTGGATGCCCACGATGTCGATGGTGTCGCCGTCATGCTGGATCGAGGCGCGGCTGTTGCGAAGTGTGGTGATCCCCAATGTTTCCCACACGTCGAGCCATTTGCCACCGTCGTCCGCGTAGAACTCGTGGTTTCCGCTGACTCCGAAGATTCCGTCCGGCGCCTGAAGATCGGCGAGCGGAGCAAGATCGGGAGCAACTTTTGCGACGGTGCCGTCCACGAGATCGCCGCCGATCGCGATCAGATCGACATTCTGCGAGTTCACGATCTCGACCACCTTGCGGGTGAAGTCGACCCCGCGGGCCGGTCCCACGTGCAGGTCGGTGATCAAGGCGATCCGGTATCCGTTGAAGCCCTCGGGCAGGCGAGCGAGCGGCACGCGGACGCGTGAAATCTTGGGGCCCGACGCCTCGTAGACGCCGTAGCCGGCGGTGCCGATCGCCGCGAGAGTGACTGCTGCTGTAGCCAACTGCAACGTACGACGCTTGGCCGGGTCGACTTCGGTCGTGGTATCCGTGCGGCGTGCACCTAGTCGACTGATCCCGGCAAACAGGCCGATCACGAGCAGTCCGGGAATCAGGTACAGCCACGAAGCCAGCCAGACCCATCCGAGAAATCCGATCGGTCGCGCCCAGGACGTCGGAAAGATTTCGCCGCTGCCGACCCCGATGAGCGTCGAGACCGCCAAGACGACAAGCGCAGTGTCGGCAAGACGAGCCCATCGCCTCGGGATGCCGGTGGCGCGAACGAGTCGGCGGTGCAGGAACCAGGTCAGAAGGGCGAGAAGGACTGCAAAAACCGCGACGCGCCCCATCAGGACAGCATCTTGGTCACTGTGGCCGCGAGAGCGGGGTCGGACGTCGAATCGACGCGAACCAAGGTTCCGCCGGTCCGATCCGAGACGTCTTGGAGTGTGGAGACGTCGTCGCCCGCACCGACGACGATCACGTCGACCTGTACCGGACGCGACGGATTGCCCGCAGCGGCGATCGCGCTGAGCAGTTCGGCTCGCGTCGTGGTGGATTCGTCAGGTGTACTCGAGGTGATCAGCAGCACCGAGTTGACTCGTCCCGCGTCGAAACCGTCAACCGCGGCTTTGTACGAACTGGCAAGCGCCGGGTACTTGGAGGTCTTTCCGCCGGCTCGAAGCCCGTTGAGGAAATCGGTGATGGTGGCACGCCGATTCGGCTCGGACAGTGAACCGCCCGGAACCAGGATGCGCTCGGACGGTTTTCCGTCGGTGCCCGTGCTGAACTCGCGGAGGCCGATGTCCGAAGCGTCAGGGCTGCGACCCAATTGCGTGTTCACTGCCGCGGCAACGTTCGCCAAGCGGGTAGTGCCACCGTCGTCGGTACCCATCGACGCCGACGTGTCCATCAGGATGGTGGCACTACGCGGAGAGACCGGATTGGCGACGATGTCACCGAGCGCAGCTGCGGTTTCGGCCGAAGCCGGTTTCAACGTGGACGAGATCTTGGCCGGAGACACCGCACCGAGATCGGGAAGATCTTGACCCTCGACCCGGAAACCGGCGCCGACGAACAACTGTGACTGATTCGGCTCACGCATGAAATCGGCAAACTGCGCCGCTGCGCGCGAGGCGGTTTCGTCGATCCCGCTGCCCGAGACGATGACCGCCGGATAGTCCGCGACTGGCGTTGCGCCGGCGGGGGAGTACGTCGTCATCGCCGCGTTCGCGCTCTGCGCTATCGACTGTTCCGTGGCCGGAACGGCTTTCACCGAATCCGGTGTTCCGGCGCTCAGTGCTCCGAGGGCTTCGGCGGTGGACGTCGGGGGAGTCGGCAAGGATTGGAACTGCAATGCCCGCGCACTGAGCGCAGCGTTGACCTGCGCGGACTTCACCTGATCCGTCGTGACCGGACCGGCACCCGCATCGGCGACGTCGGCAGCGATTGCCTGTGCGGCCATCGAGGTTTCGGTACTTCCGACCGGCAGGGCGACCGTCAGATCGGAAGGCAATGACTTCCAACTCGATGCTGCGCCGGCCAATGCTGCCGCGGTCTCGGGGCCGGTTGCCAGAACGATCGGGGAACTCGCGAGCGAGCGAGGATCACCGTTGATCACGGCCTTGCCCGCCAGCGGCGCGAGTTCGAACGAGCTCGTCGGGATCCACAGGGAGGGACGCGGTCCCAATGCTGCGTCGTCCCAGGATGCCGCCGGACCGGCTTCGAGTGCCGTCGAGACCGACGCGGACGGCGCACCGTGCACCACGACGGTGATGCAGTGATCGCGCACGACCGGAGAGGTCTGGGTGTACCGCTTGGCCAGTTCCTCGATCTGTGGGGCGATGGACGGATCCGCGGTGACGTCGAGTGTCTTGTTGCCTTCGACGCACGTACCTGCTGCCTGCTGGCCCTGATCGTCGATCCGGTTGCTGAGGGCCTTCCACCCGAAGAAGCCTGCAACGATCAAGACGATCAGCACGACGACGAGAATCGGCCCCTTGCTGATACCTCTGGCGCCTGACCCGCCGCGATGTTCGCCCACGTACCTTGCCCTACCTTGGTCACTCGAAAAGAATGTCTGCTGAACGGACTGTGTCCTCGGCCAGTCTAGTGACGAATCTTCGGGGCCTACGCGAACAGCCTCGACACCGGTAGCGGTGCCGAGGCTGTTCGGGTTCAGCTTCGAGTTCGAAGAAGGTGAAATCAGGCGTTGGCAGCCTTGTACTCGCGGCGGCGGCGATGCAGGATCGGCTCCGTGTATCCGCTGGGCTGCTTCGCGCCTTCGAGGATGAGTTCCTTGGCAGCCTGGAACGCGATGTTGGAATCGAAATCAGGTGCCATGTTGCGGTACTCGGCGTCGCCCTCGTTCTGACGGTCGACAACCGGGGCCATGCGCTCGAGTGCACTGACAACGTCGCTCTCGCTGACGATGCCGTGACGCAGCCAGTTGGCGAGCAGCTGGCTCGAGATGCGCAGGGTGGCGCGGTCCTCCATGAGCGCGACATCGTGGATGTCGGGAACCTTGGAGCAGCCGACACCCGCGTCGATCCAGCGGACGACGTAGCCGAGGATGGACTGGCAGTTGTTGTCGAGCTCTTCCTTCTTCTCCGCGTCCGTCCAGTCGGTGCTGGGAGCGAGCGGGATGGTCAGGATGTCGTCGACGCTCGCACGCGGCTTGCCCTTCAGGCTGTCCTGAACAGCGAACACGTCGACGCGGTGGTAGTGCGTCGCGTGCAGCGTTGCGCCGGTCGGCGAAGGAACCCACGCGGTGTTGGCGCCGGCCTTGGGGTGGCCGATCTTCTGCTCGAGCATGTCTGCCATCAGCTCGGTCATGGCCCACATGCCCTTGCCGATCTGCGCCTTGCCCTGCAGGCCGCAGGCCAGTCCGGTGTCGACGTTCCAGTCCTCGTAGGCACCGATCCACTTCTGCTTCTTCATCTCGGCCTTGCGCACCATCGCGCCGGCTTCCATGGAGGTGTGGATCTCGTCGCCGGTGCGGTCGAGGAAGCCGGTGTTGATGAACACGACGCGGTCGACGGCTTCCTTGATGCAGGCAGCGAGGTTGACTGTCGTGCGACGCTCCTCGTCCATGATGCCGACCTTGAGCGTGTTCTCGGGAAGCCCGAGGACCTGCTCGACGCGGCCGAACAGTTCGGTGGTGAAGGCAACTTCCTCGGGGCCGTGCTGCTTGGGCTTGACGATGTAGATCGAGCCGGTGCGGCTGTTGTCGAGCGGGCCGTTGGCGTCACTGATCGAGAGGCCGTGCACTGCACAGGTGCTCGTGATCAAAGCGTCGAGAATGCCCTCGGGGACCTCGTTGCCGTCGGCATCGAGGATCGCGGGATTGGTCATGAGGTGACCGACGTTGCGGACGAACAGGAGCGAACGACCGTGCAGGCTGAGTTCGCTGCCGTCGACGGCGGTGTACTTACGGTCGCCGTTGAGCGTACGAGTGAAGGACTTGGCGCCCTTCTTGATCTCCTCGGACAGATCACCGCGATTGAGGCCCAACCAGTTCCGGTAACCGACAACCTTGTCGTCGGCGTCGACAGCGGCGACCGAGTCCTCGAAGTCCATGATCGTGGTGACGGCCGATTCGAGAACGACGTCCTTGACACCGGCGGCGTCGGTGCTGCCGATCGGGGAGGACGCGTCGATCTGGATCTCGGCGTGCAATCCGTTGTTGAGCAGCAGGATGCTCGTCGGTGCGTCCTTCTCGCCGAGGTAGCCGACGAACTTCTCCGGCTGGGCGAGGGTGGTGACCGTACCGTCTGCCAACGTGATCTTCAGTTCACTGCCGTCGATCACGTACTTGGTCGAATCTGCATGCGACCCCGACGCGAGAGGTGCTGCCGCGTCGAGGAATTCACGCGCCCAGGCGATGACCTTGTCGCCTCGGACCTTGTTGTAGCCGGAACCCTTCTCGGCGCCGTTCTCCTCCGAGATGGCGTTGGTGCCGTACAGCGCGTCGTACAACGAACCCCAGCGGGCGTTGGACGCGTTGAGAGCGAAGCGCGCGTTGAGGATCGGCACGACCAACTGCGGGCCGGCCGTCGAGGTGATCTCAGTGTCGACGTTCGCGGTGGTGACCGAGAACTCGGCAGGCGTCGGCAGGAGGTAGCCGATCTCCTGCAGGAACGCCTTGTATGCGGCAGCGTCGATGGGAGCGCCGGCATGATCGCGATGCCACTGATCGATCTGAGCCTGCAGATCGTCACGCTTGGCAAGCAAATCGCGGTTCTTCGGTGCGAGCTCGGTGATGACCTTGTCGGCGCCGGCCCAGAACGTCTCGGCGTCTACACCGGTGCCGGGAAGAGCCTCCTCGACCACGAAGTCGTAGAGAACCTTGGCAACCTGAAGACTGCCGACCTGAACGCGCTCAGTCATGAATAGCCTCACTTTTCCGAAAGCGGAGCACCACATATGGATGCCATGAACCAACATCAATGTTACCTGGGAGTATTCCCACCGCTGTCCGCGCCCTGAGCTGCGATAATCGGGCGCGAAGAGCTGAAACGATCAAGTGAAATTCGTTCTGTCTAGAGTTTGCGCGCGGAAATCTCGAAACCGGCCTTGGTTAGACGCTCGACCAGGACGTCGCCGAGCGCTGTCGATGGAGTCAATACGCCGGTGGCCGCGGGGAGATCCTTGTGGTCCTTCGCCAATGACAACGCAGATTCGCCGAGCATTACCGCCGTCGCGCTGTATCCCGGGTCGCCCTTCGCCTTCACTCGTGAGGTGTATCGAGCGCCGGTCGTGGTCGTGGTGAACACATCGAGCGTGAAGTGCCCCTTCTTCTGGGTGCTCTCGCTCGGGCCCTCGCCGGGCGCAGGCAATACCTTGTCGAGAAGGAAACGCGTCGGAGGAAGAGCGAGTCCGGCGACCAGCGCGCCGAGGCCGACTGCGACACCGCCCGCGATTACCGGTGACACCACCGAGGAACCGACACTCATCACCTCGCTGTACTTGAACTTCTTGCCGTACGCCCACTCTCGGAGCGCATTGCTGCGACGGACGACTCGTGTGTTGTACGACGCCATCACGAACGGTGCCTTCCAACCCTTCAACGACGGATCGATCTTCTTGCCGTCGACCACGCTCACGTCGCTCTGTCGTCCGAGGTCGGGCTCCCGGTCACGATCGGGGCTCAGTGAATACGGCGAGGCAGCGAGTTTCCTTAGGCGCGCATCGTCTTTCGACACGTCGATCTGATTGCGAAGAGAATCGATCGTGCCGCCGCTCACGCCGCCGCGCAGCGCCGTGACCACCAGCGTTGTGTCGGTGAGCTCACCGGCGCCGTCGGCAGTGACCTTCTCGTGGAGGACGTGAACTCCGAGATCGGAAGGGATGGAATCGAATCCGCAGGAATGGACGATCTTTGCGCCGGTCGAGACCGCCAGCTCATGGTTGGCGTCGATGCTCTCGCGGTGGAACAGCACCTCACCGGTCAGGTCGACGTAATGAGTTCCGGCGGAGGCGCATTCGTGAACAAGGGTGTGACCGTACTTGGCGTACGGGCCGACCGTGGTGGCGACGACCCGAGTTCGCTGCGCGAGCGCCTTCAATGCGGTGGCGTCGTCGGCGTCGGCAATGATCAGGGGGAGATCGGCCGCGGCGGTACCCAGATCGGCGCGAGTGGCTGCCAACTTCTCGAGGGAGCGGCCACCGAGGCCGATTTTCGTGCCTTCGGGAGCATGTTTGACGAGGTAGTCGGCGAGTAGCTTTCCGACGAAGCCGCTCGCTCCGTAGACGATGATGTCGAGTTCTCGGGCGGGCGAGGTTCCAGTCATGGAGCCAGCCTACAAACGCGCACTCGAAAGTGATGTGACCGTGGTCACTCAGCAGGGAGGGGTTCCTTGACGACGAGGATCGGAGCCTCCACTTCGAGCAGGAGACGCTGCAGCGGGCGTTCGAGGAGGAACTTGCCGATGGGGGACATCCGGCGTGTTCCGACGATCAGGAGATCGACACCCGCGCCGTGGACCAGGTTCACGAGCGCGGTCACCGGATCGCCGTCGTGCTCGGTGGTGCGCAGATCCCACTTCGTCTCCGAGAATCCACCGGCGTCGAGCGCTGACTGAATCTCGCCGCGAAGAGCGGCCCGATCGTCCTCGGTGTCTCCGGTGTCGGCCGTGTCCCCGATGTTGACATCGTCCAGGACGTGCAGAACCAGCAGTTCCTCGCTTCGACCCACGGATTCCCGTGCGGCGGCCACGATTGCGGCGCGGCCTTCCGGGCTGTCCTTGTGTACGACGGCGATCGTCATGGTTCCTCCGAGTCGGTGAGCAGGTTCGCAATCCATTATCGCCTGCAATGCTGTGCCCTACCTGAATTGAGCTACTCGACACGGGGGTTTGGCGGTGACGAGATCGCCACATCGGGGCGCCTAGGTGCTGCCTGTCACCACTACGGGGTGCCGCCCATCACCACGGCGAGGGTTTGTAATCCTTGAGGAAGCAGCCGTGCAGGTCGACGCCCAACTCGCCCTGAACGATTGGGTCGTAGACGCGGGCTGCACCGTCGACAAGGTCGAGCGGCGCGTGGAAACCTTCGTCGGCCAACCGCATCTTGGTGAAGTGCGGGCGTTCGTCGGTGATCCAGCCGGTGTCGACGGCGGTCATGAGGATGCCGTCGTCGAGCATTTCCTTGGAGCTGGTGCGGGTCAGCATGTTCAGTGCTGCCTTGGCCATGTTGGTGTGCGGGTGGCCAGGGCCCTTGTATGCGCGGCTGAACTGGCCTTCCATGGCGGAGACATTCACGACGTACTTGCGTCGCGCAGCTGCCGCGGCCATCGACGGGCGCAGGCGTGAAACGAGGATGAAGGGCGCGACCGAGTTGCAGAGCTGGACTTCGAGAAGCTCGATCGGATCGACTTCCTCGACGGTCTGGACCCAACTGTTGGTGTGCGCGAGGTCCGGCAGCAGCCCGCCGGCGTCGATGGCGATGCCCTGCTCGATGCGATCGGGTGAAGCCGACTTGGCGACGAGTGCGAGCGAACTGACCGCGTCGGCGGACAGATTTCCGGAGGTGATGCTTGCGACGTCCGACAGCGATCCGGCCAGAGCCGCGGGGTGAGCGTCGCTCGTCTTGCCGAAGGTCAGGACATCAGGGAGTTCACCGGCGGGCAGTGCTCCGGACTCGGCGTCAACCAGAGCGCCGTAGGCACCGGGGGAGCGTCGGACGGTCTGCGCGGCGTTGTTGATGAGGATGTCGAGCGGACCCTGTGCGGCAACGGAATCCGCGAGTGCAACAACCTGGGCGGGGTCGCGGAGGTCGATGCCGACGATGCGCAGACGGTGAATCCAGTCGTTGCTGTCTTCCATCGCCTTGAATCGGCGGATCGCGTCGTTGGGGAATCGCGTCGTGATGGTCAGATGCGCGCCGTCACGCAGCAGGCGCAGCGCGATGTACATACCGATCTTCGCGCGGCCGCCGGTCAGAAGTGCGCGTCGGCCGGTCAGATCAGTGCTCGCATCACGTTTGCTGCGGCTGGTGGCAGCGCAATCGGGGCACAGTTGGTGGTAGAAGGCGTCGACTGCGGTGTAGCGCTGCTTGCAGATGTAGCACGGTCGCGCCTTGATGAGTGTGCCGGCGGAAGCGCCCGCGGTGTTCGACTTGATCGGAATGCCTGCGGTCTCGTCGTCGATGCGATCGGGTGAACCTGTGGCAGTCGCGGCGACTACTTGGCGGTCCGCTTCGTTGACGGCTGCGCGCGAGGCGAGGCGGCGCTTCTTCTTGAGTCGCTTGAACAGATGGCCGACAGCGCGCTGCATGGTGATCGAATCGGGATGCTCGTCGTCGAGTTCGGCGGCTTCGGAAAGGACCTTCAGGCAGATTTCGAGTTCTGCGGGGTCGAGGCCGGTGAGTTCGGCTCGAGCAGATTCTGAATCGGCTGTTTCCAGCGAATCTGCCTGCAGTGCATCCGACTTCTTGGTGTCTGTATCCACTTCGAACTTCTGTTCCATCTCGATCGCCGCTCGCGCGGACTGTTCCCTGGTGCGGGAACTTCGCCAATTACGAGAAAAGCTCCGGTTCGATGAACCGGAGCTTTTCCTGTCTGTCTCAACACAGAGTGTCCGAGGGGGGACTTGAACCCCCACGTCCGTTAATAGGACACTAGCACCTCAAGCTAGCGCGTCTGCCATTCCGCCACTCGGACTCGGCCCCGATTTCTCGGTGCTGGGAAAGAGTATCCGATGCCATCGCCAGGTCCCAAATCGCCCCACTGCTGTGCGCCTTTATTAACCGCCGGGGGTTAATAAAGGCGCACAGCAAAAAGACCCCAACCTGATCAGGCTGGGGTTTTTTTGCTGTATTCGAGTGTCCGAGGGGGGACTTGAACCCCCACGTCCGTTAATAGGACACTAGCACCTCAAGCTAGCGCGTCTGCCATTCCGCCACTCGGACTCGGCCCCGATTTCTCGGTGCTGGGAAAGAGTATCCGATTAGGTCAGCTGCCCCAAATCGCCAGGTTGCGGGGCATTCCGGTCGCCCGCGTCGTTTGATTCGATGGTAGGAAAGTGGAATGACCACAACCCCGAATAATCCGAATCCGAGTAGAGCCGAAGCAGAAGTAGTCGAACTGGTCAGTTCTCTCATCCGCTTCGACACCTCGAACACGGGAGAACTCGAAACCACCAAGGGTGAGCGTGCGTGCGCGGAGTGGGTTGCCGCGCAGCTTCAAGAAGTCGGCTACGAGACGGAATACGTCGAGTCCGGTGCGCCCGGCCGCGGGAACGTCTTTGCTCGCTTGAAGGGAGCTGAGTCGGGTCGAGGTGCATTGATGCTTCACGGTCACCTCGACGTCGTTCCGGCCGAGCCCGCCGACTGGAGCGTCCATCCCTTTGCCGGCACCGTCCAGGACGGTTACGTCTGGGGGCGCGGCGCCGTGGACATGAAGGACATGGTCGGGATGATCCTGGCCCTCGCCAGGCAGTTCAAGGCGGAAGGCGTCGTACCGCCGCGTGATCTGGTGTTCGCCTTCGTGGCGGACGAGGAAGCTGGCGGAAAGTACGGATGCCAGTGGCTGGTCGAGCACCGCCCGGATCTGTTCGAGGGAGTGACCGAAGCCGTCGGTGAGGTGGGCGGTTTCTCGCTGACGGTTCCGCGGCCGGACGGAACCGACCGACGGCTCTACCTCGTGGAGACTGCGGAAAAGGGCCTCGGTTGGATGCGTCTGACGGCCAAGGGACGCGCCGGGCACGGCTCCTTCCTCCACGACGACAACGCAGTCGCGACACTCGCCGGCGCGGTCTCGAGACTCGCTGCTCATCAGTTCCCGATCGTGATCTCGGATTCGGTTGCCGAGTTCCTCACCGCCGTCGGCGAAGAGACCGGATTGGACTTCGATCCGGGATCACCTGACATCGACGGGACTCTCGCGAAGTTGGGGACGATCGCCAACATCATCGGGGCGACGTTCCGTGACACGGCGAACCCGACGATGCTCAAGGCCGGATACAAGGCGAACGTCATTCCGCAGACTGCCGAGGCGGTCTTCGACTGCCGCGTGCTGCCGGGACGGCAGGCCGAATTCGAGCGCACGGTGGACCAACTGATCGGCCCCGACGTGACCCGCGAGTGGATCACCAAGCTGGATTCGTACGAAACGACGTTCGACGGACATCTCGTCGATGCCATGAACGAGGCGATCCTCGCTCATGATCCGGAAGCTCGCACAGTTCCGTACATGCTCTCCGGCGGAACCGACGCGAAGGCATTCGCGAAACTGGGCATTCGCTGCTTCGGCTTCGCCCCGTTGCAGTTGCCACCCGAGCTGGATTTCAGCGCGCTGTTCCACGGCGTCGACGAGCGAGTTCCGGTGGACGCACTACTGTTCGGGACACGTGTTCTGGAACATTTCCTGCTCAATTCCTGACGAGCACGTAGATAGATCCGTGAGCTCGACGCACATCGAGCTCTCTTGTCACAGAAAGGATTCGCATGGCGCACGATCCGTACGAACCATTGCCGAAGTTGCCGAGTTTCGAGCTGACCAGTGACGACATCACTGCGGGCCAGCCGCTGAAGCTTGCTCAGGCCAGTGGAGCCTTCGGAGTTCCCGGTGGCGAAGACATCTCACCGCAGCTCTCGTGGTCCGGCTTTCCGGCCGAGACGAAGAGCTTCGTGGTGACGGTGTTCGATCCGGACGCACCGACGGCGTCAGGATTCTGGCACTGGGCCGTGGCGAACATCCCCGCTTCCGTCACCGAACTCCCGGCCGGTGCCGGCGCGGCGGACAGCGATGTCCTGCCTGCCGGAACCGTCACCCTCCGCCACGACGGTGGCGGGTTCGGTTTCATCGGCGCAGGCCCGCCTCCCGGGCACGGTCCGCATCGCTACATCGTGGCGGTGCATGCCCTCGACGTGGAGACGCTCGACGGAGTCACCCCTGACTCGTCGCCGGCGTTCCTCGGTTTCAACGTGTTCCATCACGCGATCGCGCGTGCAACCCTGACCGGGACGTTCGAGGTCGAGTAATCACTTTGCCGTGCGCCTTTATTAACCGCGGGCGGTTAATAAAGGAGCCCAGAACGGTCCGCCGTAGATGAAGCCGGTGTACCCCTGCACCAGCGTCGCGCCGGCGAGGATGCGCTCCCACGCCTGGTCGGCTGTCTCGATACCGCCGACCGAGATGATGGTCATCTTGTCGCCGACTCGGGCGTACAGGCGCCGGAGCACCTTGAGCGAGCGGTCGGCCACCGGTGCACCGGACAGCCCGCCAGCGCCGAGTGCAGCTACCTCGGCATCCGGGGTCTTCAAACCGTCGCGGCGGATCGTGGTGTTGGTCGCGACGATTCCGGCAAGCCCGAGTTCGACTGCCAGATCGGCGACAGCGTCGACGTCCTCGTCCGAGAGATCGGGCGCGATCTTCACCAGTACCGGCACGCTGACGGTGTCGAGCACGGCCTGCAGGATCGGGCGCAGAGATTCGACGGCCTGCAGATCACGGAGTCCGGGTGTGTTCGGCGAGCTGACATTCACGACCATGAAGTCGGCCAGCGGACCCAGAAGCTGTGCGCTGGCGGTGTAGTCGGCAGCGGCGTCGGCAGCTTCGACGATCTTGGTCTTGCCGATGTTGGCACCGATCGGCACCGTGACGCGGCGCTGTCGCAGGAAATTCGCCGCGTGACCAGCGCCGTGGTTGTTGAAGCCCATTCGGTTGACCAGAGCGCGGTCGGCCGGAAGTCGGAAGAGACGCGGCGCGGGGTTACCGGGCTGAGCTTGGGCCGTCACTGTTCCGACCTCGGCGAAACCGAAGCCCAACGGGCCCCAGGCGTCGACTCCGGTGGCGTCCTTGTCGAATCCTGCGGCCAGACCGAGAGGTGCCGGGAACGTCAGACCGAAAGCCTGACTGCGCAGAACCGGGTCGTCGACGACAAGGACTTTTGCGACCAGCCAGCGAAGGGGAGCGAACCGTGTCACCAGTTTCATCGCGGTGAAGGCAATGTGGTGGATGCGTTCCGGTGGGACTCGGAACATCAGGCTCAGCAGCAGTTGGTACACGATTCTCCAGCTCTTCGATGGTGTGATTTTGTCAGCGGTTTCGATAGCGGCGGGTTCTGGTCGTCTGTTGAACGATCAGTGCTGAATGCCGTCCGGATCGGTCACGTGCAGCGGCGTCTTCTTTCGCTTGAGGAGCACGCGACGGCTGCCGTCGGGGTAGAGACGGACTCGGGAGAGTTCCCACCCGCCGAACTCGGCGGAGATCGCCAGGCGCATCGACGCCGTGACCCGCGAAACGTTCGGCGGTAGTCGGAGCGGCACGTAGTCGAACTTGTCGTCCGACGTCTCCCACTGCGCGGGGATCCCGCGCGTACGCTTTTCCATCAGTTCTCCCGTGACGGGATGACCTGCAGCCCGTCACCGGTTGCCGATCCGACGATCAGATTGCCGTTGGAAGAGTCTACGGCCAACGAATTCGGCTGTCGCACCGTCTTGAACCGTCCGGTCTCCACGGGGATGCCGGACGACAGATCGAAGCCGACCACTTCGTTGGTCGCCGTCAGTGTCACCCACACCCGATCCGCGGTCTCGTCGTAGGCGACGGCGTAAGGCGATTCGCCGACGGGGTAGCGCTGGTGCATCAGGAGCGGATCGGCAGTGAAGACGAGCAGTTCGTTGCCGGTGGTGTCGGTGACAAGGATGCGTCCGAAGCGATCGGTGGCCAGATGAGTTGCGCCCTCACCGGCGCGAAGAGCGACGCCGAGTTTGCCGTCTTCGAGATTGATCGCCGTCAGCGAGGTCTGACGGTGATCGAGGGCGCTCAGGTTGTCGCCGGTAACCGCAAGTTCGTCGACGGATGCAAACCCCGAAATCGTCTGTGACTGATCGGTCTTCGGGTCGACGATGTGAACTGAACCATTGTCCGTGCCGATCGCGATGCGGCCGTCGGTCAGCTCGACCGCGGAGTTCGCCTGGCCGTCGACCGGTATGGACGTCTGTTCGCCCGATGTCAGATTCAGCTTCACTACCTGGCGATCCATCGCCAGCAGAGCGCTACCGTCGGAGCCGATCGAAACGTCGCGTACGTCTGAATCCAGAGCTATCGGACGACCTGCGGAGGCGGGGTCGGCGCCGGCCAAACTGTCCGAAGGAACGACCAGCACCGATCGTGGGTCGTTGGCAACCAGAACAGCGCTGCGCGTGATCGGGTCGAATGTGATGGAATCGATCAGACCTGAATACGGGTGAACCACGCCGTCCGGGGTGCTGGTGGTGGCCGGTGAGACCGCTGCCGTAGCGGGATCGATCGTGATGAGGTCGTCTCCGCCATCTCCGGAAGAACATCCTGTGACCAGCAGAACCGCCGCCCCCATTGCTGCTGCAGTGGTGCGGATCCCTAGGCGAGCCATGTGTAGTTCCTCTTTTTCTTGTCATCTGTTCTTCACGCAGTGCGACTGTCATCGATCATCCCTGATCGCAGTCGGGCGCCGTTCATCGCGTCGAGGAACTACCGACCATTCCGCTCACACCTTTGACGCGATACCGTACGAACAGCGGTTGCGGTTGACGCTGCAATCACCGAGGAGATCATTGTGATTCCCACAGAACCCACCGATTCCGGCGCACAGCCGCCCGAACCGGCGCGGCCGGGCTTCGAGATCGAGGACCTCACCGTCGGCGCTCATGCACACGGTTTCGGCAGGTCCGACGGTCGAACTTTCGCGTTCCGCGTACGCAAGAGCGTGCTGTTCGTCGAGGTATACGGCGAATACTGCGAGCACAGTGTGCCGACCCCTTCGGACGTTGTCGCCACGGCGGAGCGATCGGTCACCGACATCGATCTGACCGACGAGCGAAGCATCGCCGGTGTGGTGCGCGACGCAGTTCTCTCGACCGAGACTGATTGGTCACATCCGGACGTCGGTGACGGCGTTCGTCAGGGCGAGGGTCGCAGCCTGCCGACGGTGAGAGCAGTCCTGAACAGGCTGGGATCGATCATCGATTCTGTTCGGTGAATTCTCGGCGCGGGATAACCAGCGTTGCTCCGGTTGTCGGATGCGGGAACACCTCGACCGGATAACCGTAGACGCGGGTCAGAAGCTCTTCGTGTAGCACCGATTCCGGGGGACCGTCGGCGGCGATGCGTCCATTCTCGAGTACGACGATTCGGTCGGCATACGCCGCTGCCAACGCGAGATCGTGCAACACGACGACGACGGCATCGCCGTCCGCAGCGCGAGCGCGCGCCACGGACATCACCGCTTCCTGGTGTCCGAGATCGAGTGCTGCAGTCGGCTCGTCCAGCAGGATGGTCGACGTTTCCTGTGCCAGTACCCGGGCAAGAGCGACCCGCGCCTGCTCGCCACCGGACAGCACGGCGAATGGCCGATTGGCGAACCCCTCGACATCGCAGGTCTTCATCGCCGCGGTGATAGCAGCGCCGTCGCGGTCTTCTCGGCGCGTTCCGGCCCATGGCGCACGTCCCATGCGAACGACCTGGCGAGCGCTGAACGAAAATCCGATCGTGTGTTTCTGGGGGAGAACCGCGCGTCGGCGCGCCATGTCGATCGGCGACCACTGAGTGAGGTCAGTGCCTTCGACGACCACCCGCCCAGCGATGACGGGCTGATCACCGGCCAACGCCGCAAGAAGAGTCGACTTACCGGCGCCGTTCGGTCCGACGAGGACGACGAGCTCGCCTGCCCGGACTTCGATGGATACGCCTTCGAGAATGTGTCGACCACCGCGTTCGACGGTGATGTCGCGCGCTTCGAGGGTGACATCACCGACGCCAGGGCTTTCCGGTTCGGGGGTGACGCGGCCGAACAGTTCGCGCCAGTTTCTTACGAGGCTGCTCATGCCCACCCGCCCTGTTGCGCGCGTGTTCGTCGGAGAAGCCAGAAGAAGAAGGGGCCGCCAACCAGAGCGGTCAGCATTCCGAGGGGCAGGTCTGCGTTGTCGATCAGCGACCGTGAGCCGAGATCTGCGACAAGCAGAACCAGTGCGCCGGCAAGGGCGCTCGCCGGAATCAGCGCGCGGTGGCCGGGGCCGACAAGAATGCGCATCAGGTGCGGAACGATCAGTCCGACGAAGAGGATGATGCCGGTGAAGGCAACACTCGCCGAGACCAGGAGAGCGACGATCAGAACCGCGAACTGGCGCAGCCGTTCGACGTTGACACCCAGGTGACGAGCTGCATGTTCACCGAGTGCGAGAAGGTCCAGACGCGGAGCGATCATGACCGTCGCGGCAATTCCGACAACGGTCATCGGCGCCACGATCATGACGGCATTCCACGACGCTCCGTTGAGTGAGCCGAGTTGCCAGAACACGATCTGATCGCGAGCGGACGGGCTGGCGACGAAGGTGAAGAACGCGATGAGTCCGCCGGCGAACGCATTGATCGCGACGCCGGTCAGCACCAATGTCACTACTTCGGTTCGGCCTTCGTGGCGCGCAAGCAGGTAGACCGCCGCGGTGGTGAACAGCCCGGCGACGAACGCTGCCGCAGCAACGGCCCAGCCGGCCACGAACGTGCCGCCGACGACGATGACAGCGCTCGCGCCAACTGCAGCGCCCGCGGACACTCCGATCACCCCGGGCTCCGCGAGTGGATTGGAGAACACACCCTGCAGGAGCGCACCGGAACATCCCAGCGCCGCGCCGACACAGATGGCGAGCACGACGCGGGGGAAACGAACCTCCCACAAAGTCACTTCACCGCTGGGATGGGCGGGCATCGGACCGAGATCGAGCCCGATGCGGTGCAGGATGCTGCCCAAAACCTCGAGAGGCGATGTCGGAACTTGACCGATGCACGCCGACAGCACTGCGACGATCACCAGGGCGAGAGTCAAGCTGACCAGAACCGCACTCACCCGCGACCGCGACGCGGGGCCAGACGCCGACTTGTCGGCGCCCCCGACGTCATGTGAATCCTCGGCTGCGGACACAGACTTACCTGCTTCGGAACTACCTGTTTCTGTACTCACGAATCAGCACTCACAAATCTTTGCTCACGATCCACCGGGCTCGTAGATCGCTTCGGCGAGTGCCGCCATGACGCGTCCGGTGTTCGGCCCGAAGCTGAGCAGGACACCGTCCACCATGTCGACTACTCGTTTGTTCTTTCCGGCCGGCGTCTGAGCGATGCCAGGGACCTTTTCGAGGCCGTCGATTCCGCCGATCGATGCCAATCCGTCCGTCATCATCAGCAGGGCGTCAGGCGCTGCGGCGATGAGCGCTTCGCTGGTGATGGGTACGAACTGTTGTGTGATGCCCGAGGCGGTACCCGCATCTGTGGCGCCGAGGGCCTCGATCAAGGAATCGGCACCCGAACCTTCACCACCGATCATGGTGATGGCCGATCCGCGCATGTAGAGGAACGCGATCTTCAGTGGATCGCCGTCGTTGGGAACCAGATCGCGCGCAGCAGCGATCTCCGATTCGGTTCGATCGATCAGCGCTGCGCCCTGGGCCGGAACGCCGAGCGCGTCGGCGACTGCTTGGATCTGCCCCGGCACACCTTCGAGGGTTCGGGTCGGGTCGAAGAACACCACGGGAACACCGGCGGCGCGCAACTGATCCTGGACGCTCTTGGGCCCGATGCTCGTGTCAGTGAGAACCACGGTGGGATTCAAATCGAGGATGGCTTCGGTATTGAGCGATTGGCCGCCGACCGTGACAACCGGTACGTCCGCGACCGCGGGGAACTTGGCGGCGGTGTCGCGGCCGACAAGGTTGTCACCGAGGCCGAGCGCCACCGTTGTCGTTGCGAGCGTCCCGTAGCGGTCGGCCGCAACGATCCGGCTGTTGTCGGTGATGGTCACGTCGACGCCGTCGAAGCTCTTCACCGTCACGGGCAACGTCGCGGTCGGGTTGTCGGACACGGGAACCGGGCTGGAATCTTCGAGTACCGCGGTCCGGGCACCCCGAGATGTCGTGGAATTGTCGCTGGATCCGCAAGCCACCAGACCGAAACCGACTGCTGCGACCAGTGCCGCCGCGGCCAAGCGCTTCATCATTTGACGAGGTAGCTCTCGATGTCGCCTTCGAGATCGGCGAACAGGTCACCGTTGAGGCGGTACGCCAGATTCACCTCGTCGATGAAACGCTGCTGTTCTTCGGCCGGAATCTGCAGCGCATCCAGATTCGAGCGGTAGTCGTCCTTGAAAGGCTTCGGCTTGGGGATGCCTTCGAAGATGTAGAAGCGAAGTCCGTCGGTCTCGAATCCGTAGGCGCGCTCGAGCATCCGGCGGATGATCTGTCCGCCCGAGAGGTCACCCATGTATCGCAGGTAGTGATGTGCGACGAAGCCGGCGGGCCAGTCGAACGCCACCTCCTTCAGGCGGGCGATGTAACGCTCGGTTGCAGGCAAGGCCACGAGTTCGTCGCGCCAGTTCGGTCCGCCTAGGAACTCGAGATCGGCTTCGAGCGAAGCCACCCGCAACAGATCCTCGGACAGGAACGGAGCGACCAACTCGTTGTCGGCGTGTGTGCGGCCGGCCTCTTCGAGGCTCGTGTAGACGAGGTACGTCTGTCCCAGAAGAGCGGCGTAGCCAGCCGTGGTCAGCTCACCGCCGAGAAGCGCGCCTACGAATCGCGACTGCTCCGTCTCGCGGTGTGCTGCGTCCGTCTCGGTCTTGATTCGTTCGGAGAAGGCGGGGCCTGCGTCTGCGGAAAGGCTGTCTACGTCGAGCGTGGTCATTGATTCTCCTGAGGCTGTAGTCAAGCGTTGCCTACTAGGTTAGCCTGCCCTCGCCAACACGATACCTTCGGTATTTCGATCAGCGGGACAGATCAAGCGCTCACATCGTCGAGAGCTGCGGCAATCGCTTTCGGAAGTTCCAATTCTTCGGTTGCCAGTACTCCTGTCAACTGGGCGAGATCCCGCGTGCCGACGACGGCGCTGGCTACCCCGGCGCGATCGCGCGCCCAGGCCAGTGCCACCGCCAGTGGGGAAGTACCCAGACCGTCGGCGGCGGTAACGACTGCGTCGACCACCCGGATCGAGGAATCGGTCAGATAGCTCTGCACATCCTGCGAATGTGCTTCGTCGGCGCCGCGGGAATCGACGGGAATGCCGTCGCGGTACTTTCCGGTCAGAACACCGCCCGCCAGGGGTACTGCGGCGAACACTCCGACGCCGTGGTGGGCCGCCGCTGCGAACAATTCTTCCTCGACGCCGCGCGCGAGCAACGAGTACTCGGCCTGCGTTGCGGCGAGTGTTGTTGCGCCACCGGCTCCGACGGCCGTCGCGAGCTGCCAGCCGAGGTAGCCGCGCACGCCGACATACCGCACCTTGCCGCTCGAGACCGCGTAGTCGAGGGTTGCTGCAACCTCGTCGACGGGCGTGAGCGGATCCCAGGTTGCGACCTGCCACATGTCGAGGAAGTCGGTTCCGAGTTCACGAAGAGTCGCGTCGAGCTGGCGGAGCAATCCGCGCCGCGAGCAGTCGACGCGGTCGGTGCCGATCGGAGTGGGATCGATTCCGGCGCTCGAGCTGATGATGAGTTCGTCACGTGGAACGACGTCGTCGAGTAACTCGGCGAGGATCCGTTGCGCCGCACCGGCGCCGTATGCGGGCGAGGTGTCGACCAAGGTTCCGCCGGCCTCGGCGAAGGCGAGTAGCTGCGCCGCAGCCTCGTCGCCGTCCGTGTCGCGTCCCCATGTCAGTGTGCCGAGCCCAAGCCGCGAGACCCGAAGTCCGCTCGTTCCGACAGATCTGTGCTTCATAACCGCCTGCATCTCGCGCCCGACTCGTGTGCGCAAGTGCGGCACCCGAGAGATCTCACCACGTGCAGACTAGTAGGCGCTCGCCTCGAGTCGGGGTATTCGGACACGGACGTGCCGGGCGCGGCGCGGCGTCGTGGGCCCCGGTAGCGTGGCGCCGGTGAAACGTGAACCCGACACACGAAACCTGTGTGCAGTAACCCCATTCGAATCAGCCGGGATCGGTGAGTGATGGGCGAAGCGATGACCTGGCTCCAGGCCGTGATCCTGGGCCTCGTGCAGGGATTGACCGAGTTCTTGCCCATCTCGTCTTCCGGACATTTGCGAATCGTGTCGGAGATATTCTTCGGCAGTGACGCCGGTGCGTCGTTCACCGCGGTGACGCAGCTCGGCACCGAACTGGCTGTGTTGATCTACTTCGCGCGCGACATCGTGAGGATCATCACTGCCTGGTTCCGGGGTGTGTTCAATGCCGAGCACCGGGGCGATCTCGATTACCGGATGGGCTGGTACGTCATCATCGGTACCATTCCGGTCGGCATCCTCGGGTTTCTGTTCAAAGACCAGATCCGTACCGGCGCACGCAATCTGTGGCTGATTGCCACGATGTTGATCGTGTTCGCGCTCGTCATCGCCGCTGCCGAGTACTACGGACGCAAGACGCGCCCGATCGAATCGCTCACAGCGCGCGACGGCATCATCATGGGTTCGGCTCAGGCGCTAGCGCTCATCCCGGGTGTCTCACGTTCGGGTGGCACGATCAGTGCCGGTCTTTTCCTCGGACTCACCCGTGAGGCCGCAGCTCGTTACTCGTTCCTGTTGGCGATTCCGGCAGTTCTCGCCTCCGGTTTGTTCAGCCTCCCGGATGCCTTCGAGCCGGCCGGTGAGGGTCTGAACGCGAGCGGTCCGCAATTGCTGGTGGCAACCGTCATCGCCTTCGCGGTTGGTTACGCAGCGATCGCCTGGCTGCTTCGATTTGTTGTCGATCACTCCATGTACTGGTTCGTCGGATACAGAATCGCTCTCGGCGTAGTCGTCCTTGCGCTGCTGGCCACAGGGGTCGTGTCCGCGACATAGAGCCCGTTTCGACGTCGACCACCCGTCCGTGCGGCCACCGCCCCATTAGGGTTGTGGAATGACAGTTGTCCTACTGCGGCACGGGCGGTCGACGTCCAACACTGCCCATACCCTGGCCGGTCGAACGCCGGGTGTGGAACTCGACGACCACGGCCGGAAACAGGCCGAAGGCGTCGTCGATCGGCTGGTCGGTCTGGACATCGCGGAGATCGTCCGCTCGCCGCTGCTGCGGTGCGAGCAGACGGTCGGCCCCATTGCCGTCGACCGTGGTCTGACGCCGGTGGTCGAGGATCGCCTCATCGAGGTCGATTACGGCGACTGGACGGGTCGCCCGCTCAAGGAGCTCTTGGAAGAACCGCTCTGGAAAGTGGTGCAGCGCCACGCTTCCGGTGCGGTCTTTCCCGGCGGTGAAGGGCTGGCCCAGGTACAGGCGCGAGCCGTTGCCGCGATCCGAGAGCACGATGCACGGCTGGCCGAAGAACACGGCAAGGACGTCGTCTGGATCGCTTGCACACACGGTGACGTCATCAAATCGGTTCTCGCCGACGCGTTTGCGATGCACCTCGATTCGTTCCAGCGGATCGTCGCCGAGCCGGCCTCGGTCAGCGTGATTCGCTACACGGCCACACTGCCGTTCGTTCTTCGAGTCAACGACACCGGAGACGTGCTCGCAGCGATCAGCGCAGCGAAGACCGCGACCAACGGTTCGGCTCCCGCGCAGGAGTCCGTCCCCGGTGGAGAGGTCGGTGCGTGAGCTGTGACGGATAATGGGTATTCAGTGATGTTCTGCTCGAACTCGAGGAGGTGCAATGTCGCGCGCGATTCACGTATTTCGCACTCCTGACCGATTTGTCGCAGGAACGGTGGGCGAGCCCGGTGACAGGTCTTTCTATCTCCAAGCCGTGCACGATTCACGGGTGGTGAGTGTGCTGCTCGAGAAGCAGCAGGTTCAGGTCCTCGCCGATCGCATGGGCCTTCTCCTCGAAGAGGTACATCGACGCTTCGGAACCGAGGTTCCGCCGCAGGCCGACGATGTCTCCGATCTCAGCCCGCTGGTCACACCGCTCGACGCGGAGTTCCGGGTCGGCACGATGGGGCTCGGTTGGGACGCCGATGCCGGTGCGGTCGTCGTGGAGTTGCTTGCCGTCAGCGAGACGGAGTTCGACGAATCAGTTGTCCTCGACGACGCCGACGACGGTCCGGACGCGGTCCGTGTGTTCCTGACCCCGGAGCAAGCGCGCGAATTCTCGCTGCGGTCCGAACGCGTCATCGCGGCGGGACGCGCGCCATGCCCTTTGTGTGGTGAGCCGCTGGCGCCCGAGGGACACGTCTGCATCCGCACCAACGGATACCGACGCGGCGAGTCCTTCGGTTTTGCGATCGACGACGCAGACGACGAGGTCTGACGTCGTGTCCGAACCTGGAGTGCCGGACGTTCTGCTCGAGGGTGATCTGACCCTGATCGGCCAGATCACCACGGCAAGCAACGCCACGCTGGTGTGCGAGTCGACTCTGGGGGAGCAGTCCACCCGTGTGGTCTACAAACCGGTGCGGGGTGAACGCCCACTGTGGGATTTCCCGGACGGCACTCTGGCCGGGCGTGAGGTTGCGTCGTACCGCGTGTCCGAGGCGCTGGGCTGGGGAGTGATTCCGCGAACAGTGTTGCGGGACGGCCCTTTCGGGCCAGGCATGGTGCAGCGCTGGATTGACACCGTCGATCGCCGCGCGGATGGATCTGGCGGACTCGAGATGGTCGACCTGTGCAGTCCCGGCAATGTTCCGCCAGGGTGGTTCGAGGTCCTGCAGGCCTTCGACTCGGAGGGCGAACCAGTCTCTCTGATCCATGCGGACGATCCACGGCTGCAGCGAATGGCCGTTCTGGACGTCCTCATCAACAACGCCGACCGCAAAGGTGGTCACGCCCTCGAAGGCGTCGACGGCTCGGTGTACGGCGTTGATCACGGAATCTGTCTTCACTCGGAGAACAAGCTGCGGACCGTGTTGTGGGGGTGGGCGGGGCAGCCCGTACCCGGTGCTTTGATCGCCGACGTCGCCGAATTCGCGACAACTCTCGATGGAGATCTCGGGGACGAGTTGTCCGAACTGATCACCGAAGAGGAAATCGTGGCCTTGGCGGTCCGGGCGATGCAATTCGCCGAGTCCGCGGTGATGCCCGAACCGAACGGCCATCGAACGATTCCCTGGCCGGCTTTCTAGTCTCGAGACGTTTCCTGCTGTTCGCGAGTTGCCGTCTTCAATCCGGGTGAGCGAACCAATCGCAGTAGTTGTTCGCGCAGCGCGGCGACGTCCCCGACGCCGACGGTCAACGCCGCATCTTCCTTCTCGAGCGTCAGTAGTCGCTCGTACGTCAGTCTTCCGGCGTCGGTTATCGCGATCACGCGCCGGCGCTCGTCCCGCGGATCGGTGTCACGCGTGACGTAACCCGCTCGTTCGAGACGGTCGATCGTGCGGCTCATCGTTTGATCGGTGACGCGGGCGTTCTTCGCGATGTCGCGTTGAGATGCCGCCCCACCGGCGATCGAGTGGAGCACGATCAGGCCCGCGTGCGTCATGTCCTGAGACCGCAGAACCTTCTCCCACGAGTGCTCTACCAGGCGCGCAGCGGTGGACAACAGCCGGCCGGTTGGCCAGTCGTCCAGGCCGTCGCTGCTCATGTTTTTGCCTTCCGTTTGCAATTACTCAGCATGCTGAACAAAATAGTAGGCAAGTCCTCTCTGCTGCCGATCCCTGGAGACCCAGTGAGCACACCAGTACAAAATCGTCCTGTTCGTCGCCTTCGATGGATTGTGCCAGCTCTCCTTGTGATCGGCTGGCTGGCAATCGGAGGATTCGGCGGCCCGTTCGCCGGAAAGCTCAGCACGGTGCAGCAGAACGACAACACGTCGTTCCTGCCGGCGTCGGCCGAAGCCACCGAGGTGGCAAAGCTTCAAGAGAGCTTCACGGACACCCGCTTCGTGCCGGCCATCGTCGTGGCGGAACGACCAGGTGGCCTCGAGCCCACCGACTCCACCTTCCTGTCCCAGACCGTCGATTCGTTTGTCGGTACCGAGGGATTCGGTGACGCGTCATCGCCGCCGATCCCGTCGGCCGACGGCCAGGCGTTGCAGATGTTCCTGCCGGTCGACAGCACCCTCGAGGTCAAGGACAGCGTGAAAGCGCTGCGCGCAGCGCTGGAGTCGAGCCCTGACGGACTGACAGTCAAGGTCACCGGCCCCGCTGGGCAGGTTGCGGATCTGTCGGCAGCATTCGCCGGTATCGACGGACTGCTGTTGTTGGTAGCCGGATCCGTCGTGATCCTGATCCTGATCATCGTCTACCGGAGCCCGATCCTGCCGTTCGTGGTGATCTTTTCGGCGATCTTCGCACTCGGATTGTCGAGCTTGCTCGTGTATCTGCTCGCCGACGCGGACGTCATCGCACTGAACGGTCAGAGCCAGGGCATCCTGTTCATCCTCGTGTTCGGTGCCGCCACCGACTACGCGCTGCTTCTGGTCTCTCGCTACCGGGAAGAATTGCGGATCGAGAAGGACAAGTACGCAGCAATGCGGACTGCGTGGCGCGCGACGCTCGAACCCGTCGCGGCGTCTGCCGGAACGGTCATCGCGGGCGTTCTGTGCCTGTTGCTCTCCGACCTGAACTCGAACCGCGGACTCGGTCCGGTGGCCGCCATCGGTATCGCCGCGTCCTTCCTCGCATCGATGACGTTCCTACCTGCTGTCCTCGTTCTGTTCGGGCGGACTGCGTACTGGCCGACCAAGCCGAAGTTCGACGCCGACCGCGAGCACCACGACGAGGCGAACGATCACCGGTTCTGGGCCGGGCTCGCTGCTCGAATCGGTAGGCACCCGCGCCGCTTCTGGGTGGCGTCGACGCTGGTGCTTGTGATCTTCGCGCTGATGATGCCGCAGTTCAAAGCCAGCGGTGTCTCTTCGTCCGACATCTTCTTGCTCGACGTCGATTCGGTTGCAGGCCAGGAGATTCTCGGCGAGCACTTCGACGCGGGTTCGGGTTCCCCGGCCGTGGTCATCGCGAATGCGGATCAGGTGGACGCCGTCGCGGCAGCCAGTCGCGTGGAGGGCGTCAGCGACGTAAGCGTCGTACAGAACGGGGGAGTCCCTCTGGTTGTCGACGGACGAGTCTCACTGCAGGCGACGTTGACTGACGCTGCCGACTCACTCGAGGCCGAAGACACCATCGTGCGACTACGTGATGCAGTTCACTCCGTGGACGGCGCCGACGCGTTGGTCGGTGGCGTCACTGCGACCGACCTCGACACGAAGACCACCTCGACACGGGACCGGACACTCATCATTCCCGTGGTGATCATCGTGGTGTTCGTGATTCTCTCCCTGTTGCTGCGTTCGCTTCTCGCACCGCTGCTTCTCATGGGCACCGTTGTGCTCTCGTTTGCTGCGACACTGGGCATTTCGTCGCTGGTGTTCGACCACGTCTTCGGGTTCCCCGGCGCGGATCCGGTGGTCCCGCTGTTTGCGTTCGTGTTCCTGGTGGCTCTGGGAATCGACTACAACATCTTCCTCATGACGAGGGTGCGTGAGGAAGCGCTGAAGATCGGCACTCGGGCGGGTGCGCTGCGGGGACTCACCGTGACCGGCGGGGTGATCACGTCTGCCGGAGTTGTTCTGGCAGCAACCTTCTCGGCGTTGGCGGTGATCCCGCTGTTGTTCCTCGCGCAGATCGCGTTCATCGTGGCGTTCGGTGTCCTGCTCGACGCTCTGATCGTCCGATCCTTGCTGGTCCCGGCCCTGACCTACGACATCGGTCAGAAGATCTGGTGGCCGAGCAAGCTCGCGTCGACGCCCGAACCGGAGCAGGATCAGCCAGCACCTTCCCAGCCTCAGAGCAGTCTCCACTAGGCTCGGCAGCATGCAGTCTTGGTCCGATACCGCACTCCCGTCCGTTCCCGGTCAGGGGCCGCCGTTGCGGCTGTACGACACAGCCGACCGTCAGGTTCGCCCCGTCACCCCGGGCAAGAAAGCGACGATGTACGTCTGCGGCATCACCCCGTACGACGCCACCCACCTCGGTCACGCCGCCACCTACCTCACGTTCGACCTCGTGAACCGCATCTGGCGCGACGCCGGACACGACGTCCATTACGTCCAGAACGTGACCGACGTGGACGACCCGCTGTTCGAGCGGGCTAATCGCGACGGCGAGGACTGGATCGTCCTCGGCATGCGTGAGACCGCGCTCTTCCGGGAGGACATGGAAGCGCTGCGCGTGCTTCCGCCGAAGGACTACATCGGGGCCGTCGAATCGGTGAACGAAGTAGTCGAGTTGGTGGAGAAATTCGTAGCGTCCGGCGCCGCGTACATCGTCGACGACGCGGAGTTCCCCGACGTCTACTTCCGCGCCGACGCGACCGAGCAGTTCGGCTACGAGTCGGGCTACGACCGCGCGACGATGGAGAAGTTCTTTGCCGAACGCGGCGGAGATCCCGATCGCGTCGGAAAGCGCAATCCGCTCGACGCTCTTGTCTGGCGGGCGGAGCGTCCGGGCGAGCCTTCGTGGCCCTCACCCTTCGGACCGGGGCGCCCCGGTTGGCACATCGAGTGCGCGGCCATTGCTCTCAACCGCATCGGCTCCGGCTTCGACGTCCAGGGCGGTGGCAGCGACCTGATCTTCCCGCACCACGAGTTCTCGGCAGCACATGCCGAATCGGCAACGGGGGATCGCCGTTTCGCGCGGCACTATGTGCACACCGGCATGATCGGCCTCGACGGCGAGAAGATGTCGAAGAGTCGCGGAAACCTCGTCTTCGTCTCGAAACTGCGCGGTGAAGGGGTCGATCCCGCAGCAATTCGTCTCGGATTGCTTTCCGGCCACTACCGCCAGGATCGCGCGTGGACCGATCAGGTCCTCGAGGATGCTCAGTCGCGTCTGAAGGTATGGCGCGAGGCAGCGGCTCTCGATTCCGCGCCGTCAGCCACCGACACTGTTGCGCGGTTGCGTCAGCATTTGGCCGACGATCTCGACACCCCGAAGGCGCTCGACGCGCTCGACGGTTGGGCACGCCGCGCCATCGAGGGCGGCGGATCCGACACGCAGGCACCCGGCGAGTTCGCCGATGCCGTCGACGCCCTACTGGGTATTTCGCTTCGCTGAATCCCTGCTGTGCGCCTTTATTAACCGCGGGCGGTTAATAAAGGGCAGCTCACCGTTCGACCACACCAGCAGCGCGGCGCTGACCGCTTGTTCGGCCGTGGAGTGCGCGAGGTCGTAGTGCGCACAGCCTGGGACGTCTGCGTACGTGATCCACAGGTCGTAGCCGGTCATGAAGAGATCCAGGTCGAACTGAACGCTCAAGCCGAGCAGCTCGCTGCGACCGTTGTCGTCGACACCGGCGAAGGCCTCGTCCAGTGCCAGCAGACGCGGGGCGTGCGGGTCGGCCGAGTCCAACATGACGTGCGCCGCGGCGAACAAAGGAAGGTGCAGCGAAACCGACTGCTCGCCACCGGACAGCGCGCTGTGCCGCGCGACGGTAAGGCGGTCTTCCTTGCCCTCACCGCTGATGAGGGTGAACGAGAACACGCGCCACTGCCTGTAGTCGAGCGCCGAGGACAGGATTTCCGGGTACGAGCGTTCGGGGTGCGCCGCGCGGGCGGTACGGATCTGGGTCGCGAAATGAGCTCGCAGAGTAGCGAGTTCATCGACGCCGAGGGCCGACGCATCTCGATCCAGCAGCTTGGAGATCGCTCGCGAGCTGTCGTCGAGGTTGTCGGCGAGCACCCAGTGAACGCCGATGGTGTTGCCCGAGGACATCCGACGCTCACGCATCTCTGTGCCCATCTGTGCGATCAACACGCGTGCGTCGACCGTGCGCTCGTGGATCTGCTGAGCCAATCCGGTCAGCAGGGCATCTTCGAGAATGCGACGCTCGGATTCGGTGAGCAACTGCTCCTGATCGCCGCGAGCATCGTGGATCCGCGTTGCGAATTCACCGATCGACGAATAGCCCTGATCGTCCTGCACTCGTACGACGGTCAGTCCGTCCGGTGCATCCCACTGCAGGCGGTAGTCCTGTCCGGCCGCTGCGAGTTGGGCGTCGAAGTCCTGCAACGCCGAGGTCAGTGCCGTGCGGGTTGCCTTGCGGGCTCCGTCGGTGACGCGTACCGCCGAGGTCGCAGCCTCGAGCGCTCGGTACAACTTGTCGACGTCTTCGGGGAGGACGGGCGGGTGGGCCGCGTCCTCGCTGCGGTCTTCGTTCTGGATGCGGTAGACCAACTGATCGGGGCTCATCCACGCCGCTGAACTTGCCGGCCAGCTCAGATGTTCCTTGACGCCCAACAACTCGAGAAGATCCGGGCGAGCATAGGGTGCGAGTCGCTCTGCATCACTGCGGGTTTCGGTCAGGGTGTGACGCAACGTCTCGACGGCGGTGTTGTACGCACCCTCTGCCGTGCCGATCTGGAGGACCGCAGCGTCGTACGCCTTTCGCGCAGCACGCTGTTCGACCTTGCATTCTTCGATCTTCGCGCGGGCTTTTGCCAGGTCGAGGTCGATCTGCTCGGCGCTGGCCCCGAGGGTGTCGCGCAGTGTCTCGAGGCGCTGGACCTGCTGAAGCAGACTCTCCTCGGCGATGGCGGCCTCTTCGGCGAATTCCTCCGCATTGGCGCGTGATTCGTCGAGACGGTCGCGAGACTCGCGTTCGAGTTCGACTTCCTTGGCATGTTCGCGTCGGCAGCGCAGCGCCAGTTCGCCCTGCTTCTCGAAATGACGGATCGCCGCCGCGAGGGAGTCGAGTTCACGGCCGACGTGCGGGGTCCGGTGCTGCGACGCCGTCGCCCGGAGTTGCTTTTCCTTCGCCGCGAGATCGGCGATCGCCGCATCGAGTTCGCGTTGTGCCGTTTCTGTGGCCTCCGAGCGAGTGCGGAGTGCACCGGCGGATTCGGTGACGGTTTTGAGTGCGCGGAGGATCGATCCTGTCTTCGGCAATTCCTTTGCCGCAGAGTTGATTCGGCTCAGCTGCTCGTTGGTCTGCGTCACCAGTGCCTTGGCTGCATCGACTGCCGCGGCAAGTTCTTCCAGAGCCGCGTCGATCTCGGTGATCCGAGCTTCGCGTCGACGCGCCCGCGCTGTCGTGCCGATGTACTCGGCGTCGGCCTTGACGTGCCGGCCACGCGCGACACCTTGCCAGAAGCGCCCGTCGACGCCGATCGCGACGCTGGCATCGGAGTCGCCCGGTGCCTCGACGAGACTGATCGACGCGAGAATGTCCTGTACCCGAGCGTCGGGTACGTCGGCATTGCCTTCGACCTCGAGGACGTCGGCCAGCGTTCGTCCCTTCGGGCGCTGCTTGACCGGCAGAGCGGTCAGGAACTGCTCACTGACGTGATCGGGAATCGTTTCGTCGGGGCAGACCCAGCCGTCCAGCAGATTTGCCGCCTGGAGTGCGGATTCGATTCCCGTAGCCACGTCTGGTTCGACGGAATCGGTGAAGCGCACCAGCTGCCACAGCGGCGCCCCACCCAGATCACTGCGGTTGTCGGTCCGTGCGTGGAAGGCCGGCGGAGCGTCGTCATGTTCCGCCGAGACGGCCTTGCGCTCGGATTTCAGAGCTGCGATGGAGGCGTGTGATGCAGATATTTCAGCTTCGGCCTCACGACGTCGCTCGCGCAGCGTCTCGGTGCCTGCCTCGGTGTGCTCGGTGAGAACTGCGGACAGCGCCGGAGCGTCCTCGTCGCCGACCTCGGCGAGCGCCGCGTCGAGAGCCTCGAACAGCGACGTGTCCGCGCCGACAGCCGAAAACAGGGAGGAGTGATCGGTCCACCACGCGCGCAGCCCGCTGGCGCACTGACTGCGTGCGAGTTCCACGGCAGCTTCGCCTTCGAGCACAGCGGCCTTGGACGCTTCGAGCAGCTCTTGTCCACGGCGCGAGCTGTTCTCGGCCCGGGTTCGTTCGGTAGCGGCCTTCTCGACGGTCGCGAGCGCAGTGCGGACGACGCGTACGTCGCCGTCACGCTCCTCTGCATGGCCACGCACTGCTGCGGTGATCTGGTCGCTGCGTGAGCCGTCGGGCAGGGGAGTCCAGACGATGCCGGCGTCCTCGGCGGCTGCCTGCAGTTCGTCCTCGGCACGTGAGAGTGCCTCGGCTGCACGCTTGACCGACGATGCAGCCTTGTCGGCTTCGTCGCCGCGCTGCGCGAGTGCAGCCTGCGCCTTCCTCGACTTGTCTGCCTGTTGCTCGGTCGAGAGCTTGAGCGTCGAGACGGCCTGAGCGAGATCGTCGAGTTGCTGTTTGCCTTCGTAGGCGCTCGAGCGTTGCAACGCCTCGACATTGGCGCGCGCGTTCTCGAGTGCCTGCTCGGCCTGGTTGAAGCGCTCCTCGGCTGCTGCCCGGGCTTCACGGCTGCGGGTCTGGGCGAGCGACGACTCGTCCATGGCGGCAACGCCTCTGGTGACTGCTGCGAGGCGGGTGCTGACCTGTTCGATCTCTCCGCGCGACTGCTGACGCAGGTACTTGGTGTAGACGCCGATGAAACTCTGCGCTGCCTGATCGGCGGCTGCGAGCCCCTCGAGCGCGCGGCCGACCTCTTCCATATCGCTGAACGAACGTGCAGCTTCGAGGACGAGTTGGTCGTCGAGTGGACGAAGGCCGTCGGTGAGCGCTTGCGAAAGGCCCTTCGGATCAAGGTTCTTCGCGAGCTGGGGACGGCGAAGCGTGAGAATGAGATTGATCAGCTGGTCGTAGCGCTGCACTCCGAGACCGAACATTCGCGCGTCGATCGCGGTGCGGTAGTCGAGGGGACGGTCGGTGATGGAATCGCTGCCGAGTTGTTCGGCCAACTGCTTCTTGGTGAGAGGACGATCGTCGTTGCCGATCAGCGAGAAGTCGACTCCGACGCGGCCGTCGGCGACGAAGTACCAGCGGGTGACCTTGTCGTTGGTGCGGGTTGCCCGCATGCCGATTCCCACGGTCACCGACTCGGGATCTTCGAGGGAGCCGCGGCAGAACTCCATCCACACGTAGGAGTGCGCGCTGTCCTGGCCCCGGTAGAGCAGGTTGGACTTCATCGTGCGCTCTTCACCGGCGAAGGGGTTGAGGCGCCGCGGTTCGATGCGGCCGTCGAAAACGAACGGGAACAAGACCTCGAGGGCCTTGGTCTTGCCGGATCCGTTTGGCCCTCGTAGGACCAGTCGACCGTCGGCGAACGAGAACTCCTGGTCTCGGTAATCCCAGAGGTTGATGATTCCAGCCCGAGTAGGTCGGAAGCGGGCGTTGCTCATACGTTCTCTACCTCTGATAGTTCGCCGTTGGTGGAAGATTCGGGGCCGAATTCGTCGACCGGATCCGGTGCGGAATTGTCTACCGCGAAGTCGATCTGAGGATCGCGTTCGCGTACGGAGACCACGACGTCGCGGTACCGGGCCAGGACGGGCAACACCAGTACGCCGCCGTCGACCGCATGCGTCAGGCGCAGACGTTGCAGCAACCCGAGCGCCTGCTTGCGCAGCCCGTTGTGATCGGCCTGCCATTGGGCTGCGAACGTGCGTCCGAACTGGTCCACCAACTCGGTGACCTTGTCGGCGAGCCAGTCTTCGTCGATCATCGGGTACGTGACGGGTTCCGGGGGCTCGGCCGGTTCGCCGGCAGGCAACACGAAGTCGTCGTCCTCGTCGGCGAGGTCCTCGAAGATCCCGGCCTCCGGGATGGCGGCATCGAGTTGTTCGATCAGGTGATCGTCCGACACGTGCGGGATCGGAAGTTTCGGCAGCTCCGGAGCGTCGACGTCGAGTACGCGGTCGGCAATCTCGCCGGCGAGGAGTAGAGCTACCTGGGCGATAGTTCCGGTGCTCGGGAAGCGGACGTCGGAGAGGCGACCGGTGGGATCGATCATCGCGATTCCCTCGGCGCGACGCTCGGCCACCAACCCCGTCAGTAGTTCGACTTCCGACGCGGTCTTGGGCTGCGCCAAGGCGATCAATTCGTGCTGATCGAGTTCACCCGCCAGTACGACCGGCCGCTCGACCAGTGCCCGACGCACTCGGCGTCCGATCTCTTTCGCGTCCACAGGAATTCCGTCGTCCTCGGCAGCGCTCGAGGTCTCCGTGGCCAGGAGTCCGCGGATGGAGTGCAGGTGCTGCAGGGCGCGCGGCGGACGGAACAGGGCCACGACGACGGAACGGTCGATGTCGTAGAGCGCTTCTCCCGCTTCGGGATTGGACGCCCAGCCGTTTGCGTCACCGTCGGCGAGGGCGATGGCGCCTCTGACGCCGAGCCAGCCCACTGCGTCGACGAAGGCGTCGCGGTCCGACGCACGATCGGTGGAGAGTTCGACGCCGTCGACTTGTGCAGCATCGGCCGCGACGTGATCCGCCAACTCCGACAACGTGATCTGGTTCCCGGCGCGGCCCAACGCGGCCAGGCACAATGCCAGGTAGGCGTAACGGGTGCGATCGAAGGTTCGCTCGGAGGCAGTTCGGGCCGGTGCCGACGGGTTGAGTCGATCCGACACCGTGAACAGGCGCGCGGTGGTCTCCGTCACCTCGAGGCGATAGCCGAACAGTTCGAGTAGGTCGTCACGCAGCTCGGTGGCCCAACGGCGCAAGAGCGGCAACGCAATTCGATCCGGGTACGTCGAGGTGATCAGGTGGTTGGACAGGATCACCCGCGCCGCGCGTTGATACGAGTCGAGGGCAAGGGGCGTGATCTCGCGAGCTTTCATCGAACACTGACCTCGATGCCGTCGAGGTGCATACGCCCGCGGGCGGTCTTGATGGTGGTCGAACCGTCCGAGGGACTGAGCGTCAGCTTCACCCCGTTCTCACTACCGGTGGAACTCTTGACGCGTCCCACCACCGGAACACGCGCGGTCAGTGCTGCATTGAGCAGACTCAGCAAAACTTCGGTCTCCTGCTCGTTGAGTTCACGCTGATAGACGCCGTTCGACGCGAGTGATTGCGCCGCGGCGCTGCGCGTACGTTGCGCTGCCAACTGCTCTTCGCGTAGGCGGCGGATGCTGCCGTCGTTGCGGGCGACCTTGCTTGGCAATCCTGGTGAGGGCGGGCGGCCGGTTTCGGCGAGTGTTCGCGCGATCTCGACCGGCGGTGCCTCCCACCACGAACGTGAGTGAGAAATGATGTCGGCGTCCGGATGCACCATCGAGAGGTGGCGTGGACGGCCGAGGTCGAACACTGCCTGGAACAGAGCATGAGCTGCGTCTTCGGACGGCGTGGCGGCGAACCAGCCGGCGAGGTGCCGGAGCTGGCTCTCGCGGCTGACGCCGCCGCGACGGGTTTCCGTGACGCGGCGAAGGAGCGCCAGAACCGCGGCGATCGCGCTCATCGTGCCCTCACGTAGACGCTCGGACTCGCTGATCCCCGATTCCGCGGAGACGAACCAGGCGGTCAATCCTCGCCAACGCGCAGCCCAGTCGTCTTCGCGTTCGGTGATCGGGACGAACACCCGTTCGTCACTGGCGGCGGCGAGGCGGATCATGCGATCGACCCCGGTGGATTCGACGTGCTCGATCGCTTCCTTGAGCTTGGGGGCGTAGCGCGCCAGATCGGAGCTGAACTCCCGCATATGCGTGAGCAGAGCGTCCTTGTGCGTGAGGAAAGCCTGCGGAGTGATCTCCGTGGTCCGTACGAGGTCCCCGAGGGTCAGATAGAAGTGCGCGGCTCGATCGGCCATGTCGGAGAGCGTCGAGTCGAGGCGCTTGAGCTTGCGGAAGATCAGGTCGCCGTCGGAGCTTCGGTTGGCCTCGGCGAGTTCGGACATGTCTGCGAGCAGGTCCGGCAGAGCGAGGCGCGAGAGCGAGGCCGAGTCCAGGCGTGCGGCGAGAACGTCTTCGACTGATCGATAGACCTGGTATCCAGCCTGACCGAACTGGTAGACGAAGTGGCGATTGCGGTACTCGGCCAGCGTGGCCGCGCGGGTGCCGTCGTAGCTGCGCTCGAGGATCTCCCACACATGGAGCTGATCCAACAGGGGAGTGACCTCTGCTGCCGACAGATCGGCCGCCGGATCCGATCCACCGATCTTCTCGAGGATTTGCGCGACGGCTCCGGCATGCAGCAGGACGGTGTAGTTGGCGCGAGCATGGTCGAAGGCACGAAGTACCCAGAGGTACTCGGCCCGTTTTTCCGCGATCGTGAACGAAAACAGCTTCAGTCGATTGGTGTCGGCGTACGCGGCGTAATCGGGCGCACTCGTTTCTTCCACCATGACAGGGTAGGCGAGAGACGCCCCCTCTTTTTCCTACGGGCGATCCGTAGCAGGGGATGCGGCGCGTCGCCACTGCGATTCGTTCTCGATCATCCATGTGAGCAGGTGCTCGGCCGCCGCCTCGTCGGAGTCCGGGCCGACCAGCAGATCGGCGAACGCTTGGCTGGGGGCGACGATGCGGATGCCGTCGCGGGTGAGCGATCGGTCGAAGGCAGACGGTGAGAGGGGAGCGGTGATCCACACGTCACCGCCGGATTCCACCCGCCGTAGTCCGAGAGCGTCGGCGAACTGATCGACGTTGTCGGCATGGAAGTGGGCACGTCGAGTGGGCGCGTACCGAGCAAAGGGTGCCGCGGCCACCGAGGCGGTACCGGCGTAGATGTGACCGCTGAGCTGACGCAGTTGATCGAAGAGTGCTTCCAACCCGTCCGGCGCGTGAAAGCCGTGAGGCGTCGGCGCTTTGGCGCCGGCTTCAGCCGCCCATTCACGAAGCATCTTCGGCCAGCGGACGTCACCGATCCCACCGCGGGGGAGCCTGGTCACCAGTTCACGATCCGACAGTGTCTGAACCACCCGATAGGTTGCTCCCGTCGACGCACCGGCCAGGCGCACCAAGGCAGTGATCGCCAGTGGCGCCGCGAAATCGGCAAGCGCACGCACGACGCGAGCTGACGGATCGCCCGTCAACTGTCCGGAAGGACGTCCGGGCCCCCGCCACGGATCGGCGTCGGCTCCGCGTCCACGCACCCAGACGGCGGGTCGATCAGCGGTCAACGACACGTTGCCCGTGGCGTCTGCGTACGAGATCGCGTGGGAATCGAGCTGCCGGCGGACCGGCTCGGACAGATATTTTGCGCACACGAAGCCGGGTTGACCGGTGGGGAAGCGATCGGCGATACCGGGAACGTCGCTGCTCAGGACACCGTGAGCGGCGTAGACGCCGAATTTGGCCACCGCGCCGTCAGGGGAGCGGAGGTCGAGTCGGAGTGGCGCCTCGGACAGGTCGGGGGAGCGCTGTGTCGACAAAGACCAGGTAGGAGGCAAATTTTCTTCGATGACGGCAACCGATCGCCGAAAAATGTCGATCGGCCGTTCCGGTTCCGACTCAGATTCGCTCATGTTCCAATGGTATCAATATCTGTCGACGACGGAAACACAAGATTTTCCGAATAATGTTCACCCTGACAGCGTCGCTACAACGGTGGTCGCTTTCGCCGAGAAACTCACTACCTACACAACTTCAAATTCGAAACTGCCGAGACCGATCAGCGTTGCTTCGGCATGATCAGGGGAGCGACGACGGCGAGCAATAGTGCGGGGATCAGGAAGCTCGCGGCAGGCGAAGAGTCGTAAATCGGTGTCAGGGCCAGGGGAGCAAGAGCGGCGCCGCCGAAGCGCATCGCTTGGACGACCGACACGGCGCCGCCACGGTTGGGCCCCGCGGATCCGAGCACCGCCGCGTTGACGCCGACAAGGACGAACTGGCTCGCGACACCTGCGACAAACCATGCGATCGCGATCACCGGCACCAAGCCGGCGAGGCCGACGACGGAGACCAGAACTGCTCCGCCCAGTGCACCGATCATCACGGAGGAGCGTGCGCCGATGCGATCGATGAGGATTCCGATGCGCCGGGCCGAGAGGATGCCGGCCACGCCGAAGACGGTGAGCAGTAGGCCGCGGACGGTGGGGGACAGCCCGAACTCGTCTTCGAAGCGGAAGGCGAGCAGGAAGCTCAGTCCACCGAGGGCGCCCCAGCCGAGCAATGCAGCGATACCGATGCGGAGCACTTCGGGGCGTAATGCATCGCGGAGACGGGCGGGAGTGGTCGCTGCCGGTGCTTCGGACTTCGGGAGTCCGACGGCTCCCAGGATGCCCGCGACCACTGCGATGACGAGAAAGGCCAGACGCCAGTCGAATTCGGCCGCCAGTCCGCCGATCAACGGAGCCGACGACTGCCCTGCAGCCTGGAATGCGCCGAAGGCACCGAGGGCTCGACCCAATCGAGCCTGCGGAGTTGCGGCCGCCAACGAAGCAAGCAACAGCGGCGTGGTGAATGCGTTCGCGGAGCCCTGCAGTACCCGGGCGGCCAGGAAGATCTCGAGTGTCGGGGCGAGAAAGCATGCCAACGACGCGAAGACGTAGACGCCGTATGCGATCCGCACCGTCCGGACCTTGCCCCACCGTGTCCCGAGCGTCCCCGACACCAACATCAGAGCGGCGAAGGGGAGCAGGTACGCGGTGAGGGAGGAGGCGGCCGCCGACGGTCCGACCCCTAGATCGTCACCGATCTCGGGGAGGATCGAAGCAACCACGCCGCCGCCGAACGGGCCGAGGAACCCGCCGGCGTACAGCGCGATCAGTTGAAGCCGGAGGCGCAGTGGGCGCTGTGTACTTCCACCTTCTTCTGGAGTGTTCTTGCTCACAGTCCGAAGCTGCCGGGTCCTCGCCGTCTGAGGTAGCGCTCGAATTCCGCGGCGATGGCGTCGCCGTCGATCTTGGAGATTGCTTCGCTGATGTCGGTTTCGGCGTCTCCCCGCTCTTCCAGGGTGCGCACGTATTCGCCGATTTCCTCGTCGTCCGCGGTCATTTCGTTGACCGCTTCCTCCCAATCCTCCGACTGAGCTGGGAGTTCACCGAGGGGGACCTCGATGTCGAGAACATCCTCGACTCGTTGAAGGAGGGCCACTGTGGCCTTCGGGTTGGGTGGCTGCGAGACGTAGTGCGGGACCGCTGCCCAGAACGAAATAGCGGGTACACCAGCACGAACGCACTCATCCTGAAGAACTCCGGTGATGCCTGTCGGGCCTTCGTATCGGGTCTGTTCGAGGTTGAATCGTGCCGCGGATTCGCTGCTGTAGGCCGTGCCCGTGACCGGCACCGGGCGGGTGTGCGGAGTATCGGCGAGCAGGGCTCCGAGGATGACCACGGTCTTGACGTTCAGTTGGTCGATCAACTCGAGCAGATCCTCGCAGAAACTGCGCCACCGCATGTTGGGTTCGATCCCGCGAAGAAGGACGATGTCGCTCTCACTGCCTGGAGGTGAACAGACCGACAAACGTGTTGCCGGCCAAACGATTTCGCGAGTGACACCGTCGACCTGACGGACCGTGGGACGGTTGACCTGGTAGTCGTAGTAGTCCTCGGAATCGAGTTCGGCGAGCGGCTGGGCATCCCAGATCAGCTCGAGATGTTCGACCGCACCGCTGGCTGCGTCACCGGCGTCGTTCCAGCCCTCGAAAGCTGCAACGAGGATGGGATCACGTAGGACAGGGATGTCGCCCTCGAGGCGGTCACTGCTGTCGACGGCAAAGCCGTCAGGGCTCTCGAAGGCCGCGGAATCGTCGAAATCGACCGGGCCGTCGGGAGTGACGGGGAACTCACTTGGACTCACCCACCCAGCCTACGGCCAGAGCTTGTCGGTGCGCCCACTACTCTGGACGGCATGTCTGCCCCATTTAACTCTGCCCTGCTTGATGCGCTGAAACAGCGCGTTGTCATCGGCGACGGAGCGATGGGCACCATGTTGCAGGCCGCGGACCTCACCCTGGACGACTTCCTCGGCCTCGAGGGGTGCAATGAGATCCTCAACGACACCCGTCCCGACGTGCTCAAAGACATCCACCGTGCGTACTTCGCCGCTGGTGCCGATGCCGTCGAGACCAACACCTTCGGTTGCAACCTGCCCAACCTCGCCGACTACGACATCTCTCACCGGATCCGCGAACTCGCGGAAAAAGGCACTGCTCTCGCCCGTGAAGTAGCGGACGAGATGGGACCAGGCCGCGACGGCATGGCCCGATTCGTACTCGGCTCGATGGGACCGGGAACCAAGCTCCCCAGCCTCGGACACGCACCGTACGCAGTCCTTCGTGACGCGTACACCGAAGCTGCGCTCGGCATGATCGACGGTGGCGCCGACGCCATCCTCGTCGAAACCTGCCAGGACCTGCTTCAGGTGAAGGCGGCCATTCTCGGCAGTCAGCGCGCGATGGAGCAACTCGGACTGCGGTTGCCGATCATCACGCACGTGACGGTAGAGACAACTGGAACGATGCTCCTGGGCAGTGAGATCGGTGCCGCGCTGACGGCACTCGAGCCACTCGGTATCGACATGATCGGCCTGAACTGTGCCACCGGGCCGGCCGAGATGAGCGAACATCTCCGGCACCTGTCCAAGTACTCGACGCTGCCGGTGTCGGTCATGCCCAATGCCGGTCTGCCGCAGCTCGGCCCCAAGGGCGCCGAGTACCCGCTGACCGCCGACGAATTGGCCGAAGCCCTCAGTGGTTTCGTTTCCGAGTTCGGACTCGGCCTCGTAGGCGGCTGCTGCGGTACGACACCCGAGCACATCAGCGCGGTCGCCGACGCGGTCCGTCAGGTCGAGAAGGCCCAGCGCACCCCGATCCACGAGCCGAGTACCTCTTCGCTGTACTCGGCGGTGCCGTTCGAGCAGGACGCCAGCATCCTGATGATCGGTGAACGCACGAACTCCAACGGCTCCAAGGCTTTCCGTGAGGCAATGCTCTCCGCGGACTACCAGAAGTGCCTGGACATCGCCAAGGACCAGACCCGCGACGGCGCACACATGCTCGACCTCAACGTCGACTACGTGGGCCGCGACGGTGCCGCCGACATGTCGGAACTGGCCAGCCGTCTGGCGACGTCCTCGACGCTGCCGATCATGCTCGACTCCACCGAGCCTGCCGTGTTGCAGGCCGGTCTCGAACACCTCGGTGGCCGCTGCGCTGTCAACTCCGTCAACTACGAGGACGGCGCCGGCCCCGAATCGCGTTTTCACAAGATCATGACGTTGGTCAAGGAGCACGGCGCGGCAGTCGTCGCCCTGACCATCGACGAAGAGGGCCAGGCTCGCACCGCCGAGACCAAGGTCGCCATCGCCAAGCGTCTGATCGAGGACATCAAGGGAAACTGGGGACTCGCCGAGTCCGACATCATCGTCGACGCCTTGACCTTCCCCATCTCCACCGGTCAGGAAGAGGTGCGACGCGACGGCATCGAGACCATCGAAGCCATCCGTCAGCTCAAGGCTGCGTACCCGGAACTGCACTTCACCCTGGGTATCTCGAACATTTCGTTCGGTTTGAACCCGGCGGCACGTCAGGTCCTCAACTCGGTGTTCCTGCACGAGTGCACCGAGGCCGGTCTGGACACGGCGATCGTTCACGCGTCCAAGATTCTGCCGATGGCGCGAATTCCGGACGAGCAGCGTGAAACCGCACTCGACCTGGTCTACGACCGTCGTAGCGAGGGCTACGACCCGCTGCAGAAGCTGATGGCTCTGTTCGAGGGTGTCTCGGCTGCGTCGGCGCGCGAGTCCCGTGCGCAGGAACTCGCCGGACTTCCGTTGTTCGACCGGCTCGAGCGTCGCATCGTCGACGGCGAGCGCAACGGCCTCGACGACGATCTCACCGAAGCGATGACGGTCAAGTCCCCGATCGAAATCATCAACGAGACACTGCTTTCGGGCATGAAGACCGTCGGTGAACTGTTCGGTTCCGGACAGATGCAGTTGCCGTTCGTTCTGCAGTCCGCCGAGGTCATGAAGGCAGCAGTTGCGTTCCTCGAGCCGCACATGGAAGCGACGGACGACGACGGCAAGGGCCGCCTCGTCATTGCGACGGTCAAGGGCGACGTCCACGATATCGGCAAGAACCTTGTCGACATCATCTTGAGTAACAACGGTTACGACGTCGTGAACCTCGGCATCAAGCAGCCCATCGCGACCATTCTCGATGCTGCGATCGAGCACAAGGCCGATGTCATCGGCATGTCCGGACTGCTCGTGAAGTCGACAGTGGTCATGAAGGACAACCTCAAGGAACTGAACTCTCGCGGTGTCTCGGAACAGTTCCCGGTTTTGCTGGGTGGTGCCGCGCTGACGCGTTCGTACGTCGAGAACGATCTGCAGGAGGTGTACGAGGGCGACGTCAGCTATGCCCGCGACGCTTTCGAGGGTCTGAACTTGATGGACCAGATCATGACGACCAAGCGCGGCGGCGGCCCGGCGCCGGACAGCCCGGAGGCCATCGCTGCTCGCGAGAAGGCTGCCGAGCGTAAGGCTCGTCACGAGCGTTCCAAGCGCATCGCCGAAAAGCGTAAAGCTGCAGCGGTTCCCGTCGTCCTGCCGGAGCGTTCCGATGTCGCTACCGACATTGCGGTGCCGACACCGCCGTTCTGGGGCTCGCGCATCGTCAAGGGAATCTCTCTGTCCGAGTACTCGGGGCTGCTCGACGAGCGCGCTCTCTTCCTCGGCCAGTGGGGCCTTCGCGGTCAGCGCAAGGGCGACGGTCCGACGTACGAGGAACTGGTCGAGTCGGAAGGCCGTCCGCGGCTCCGGTACTGGCTCGATCGGCTGACGTCCGAGGGCATCCTCGCGCACGCCGCGGTTGTGTACGGCTACTTCCCGGCGATCTCGGAGGGCGACGACGTCATCGTGCTCACCGAACCGAAACCGGATGCACCTGAACGGTTCCGGTTCACCTACCCGCGTCAGCATCGCGACCGTTTCCTGTGCATCGCTGACTTCGTGCGCTCGCGTAAGGAAGCAGAAGCGACCGGCCAGGTGGACGTTCTTCCGTTCCAGTTGGTGACGATGGGTCAGCCGATCGCGGACTTCGCCAACGAATTGTTCGCGTCGAACTCGTACCGTGATTACCTCGAAGTTCACGGAATCGGCGTCCAGCTCACGGAATCTCTGGCCGAGTACTGGCATCGACGCGTTCGTGAAGAGCTTGTGCTTCCCGAGGGGCATACCGTCGCGGAGCAGGACCCGACCGAGGTTGCCGGCTACTTCGATCTCGAGTACCGCGGCGCTCGTTACTCGTTCGGATACGGCGCGTGCCCGGACCTCGAGGATCGTGCCAAGTTGGTGGCGTTGCTCGAACCCGAGCGAATCGGTGTCGAATTGTCCGAGGAACTGCAGCTGCATCCCGAGCAGTCCACGGACGCTTTTGTCCTGCACCACCCGGAAGCAAAGTATTTCAATGTCTGAGTTGTTGACCGAGGTATCCGAATCGACCCTCGGTGGTGTCCTGTGGGACATGGACGGCACCCTGCTCGATTCGGAGAAGCTGTGGGACATCGCGCTTCGTGAGTTGTCCCTACGCCTGGGCGGACCGATGACGGAAGCGACACGCATCGCCGTCATCGGTGCGTCGAGYCCCTTCGCTCTGGCGACGGTGTTCGACGCGCTCGGCTTGGAGAAGCACCCCGATGCCGTCGCCGAGGCGAAGGACTGGATGTACACCCGCGTCGGCGATCTGTTCGAGGACGGCGTGACCTGGCGGCCGGGTGCTCGCGATGCACTGGCGACCGTGCGTGACGGTGGTCTGCGTTCTGCACTGGTCACCAACACCGAGCGAGTACTGGTCGATCGGGCACTCGGCATGCTCGGCCGTGAATTCTTCGACCACTCGGTGTGCGGCGACGAGGTTCCCAACGGAAAACCGGCGGCGGATCCGTACCTGCGCGGAGCGCATCTGCTCGGACTCGAGCCGGCGCAGTGCCTCGCCATCGAGGACTCGCCGACCGGTACTGCGTCGGCAAGCGCCGCGGGTTGCGCGGTGCTCGTCGTTCCGTGTGAGGTCGATGTCCCGGCGGGTCCTGGACGCGTGTTTCGAGAGTCTCTGGTGGACTTGTCCATTCACGATCTTCACGACGTTCACTCGAGCGCGGCACGTTAGGCGGGATTTGCTGTGGCTATTCCGAAAATTGTTCTGTTCTACCAGTTCACGCCGTTGGCGGACCCGGAAGCGATCAAGCTGTGGCAGCACAGCCTGGCCGAGTCCAACAACCTGACGGGCCGGATCATCGTCTCGCCTCACGGAATCAATGCGACGGTCGGCGGAGACATCGAGGATGTCAAGCGATACGTCCGCGGAACGCGTGGCTACGAGCCGTTCCGTACCGCTGACATCAAGTGGTCGGACGGACTCGGAAACGACTTCCCTCGCCTCAGCGTCAAGGCTCGCTCGGAGATCGTGACGTTCGGAGCCCCCGACGAGCTGAAAGTCGACGAGAACGGTGTTGTCGGTGGCGGAGTTCATCTGGCGCCCAAGGAACTACACGAACTCGTCGACAGTCGCGGTGACGACGTTGTGTTCTTCGACGGCCGCAACGCCTTCGAAGCCGAGATCGGCCGCTTCCGGGATGCGGTAGTTCCGGACGTCGCCACCACCCGCGATTTCGTCGACGAACTCGACAGTGGAAAATACGACCATCTCAAGGGCAAAGCCGTAGTCACCTACTGCACTGGCGGAGTGCGCTGTGAGGTGTTGTCTTCGCTGATGCGCTCACGCGGCTTCGACGAGGTCTACCAGTTGGACGGCGGAATCGTCCGTTACGGCGAGACTTTCGGCGACCGGGGCCTCTGGGACGGCTCCCTGTACGTGTTCGACAAGCGGATGAACATCGAGTTCTCATCCGAAGCCAAGACACTCGGCGTGTGTGTCGATTGTGGTACTCCGACACCGCGTTACCGCAATCGGATCGACGGCGACGGCCGCACCCTCGAATTGCTCTGCGAGAGTTGTTCACCAGACCTCGAGCAGGACTGAGTAGTGCCCAAGGCTCCGTTGCCGATCCGAAACGGTCTCGGACCCGACCGGCTGCGGATGCCGGCGGAGTCGTCGGCGCATACCGTCCTCGAGCATCTGATCGGCGAGCACCCGGGGGAGCGGGACCTGTGGGCGGACCTCGTGAATGCCGGAGACGTCGTCGACGAGCACGGGCGGAAGATCACGAGCCGAACGCCCTACCAGCCGACCCGTTTCGTGTACTTCTACCGCGAGCCGGCCCCCGAGATTCCGGTTCCGCACGAGATCGAGATCTTGTACCGCGACGACTCCATTCTCGTGATCGACAAACCGCACTTCCTGGCGACCATTCCACGGGGAGCGCACATCGTCGAAAGCGCCGTCGTGCGACTGCGTCGTGATCTGGATCTTCCGGATCTTGCGCCCGTTCATCGCCTCGACCGAATGACGGCGGGTGTCATCGTATTCACGGTGACACCGGACCTACGACGGCCGTACCAGGAACTTTTTGCCGAGCAGCGGATCGTCAAGGAATACGAGGCGATTGCAGGGTTCGATCCGGAACTGACTTTCCCTCGCACGGTGCGTAGCCGCATCAACAAAGTTCACGGCGAGATGACGGCTACCGAGATCGATGGCGAGCCGAACAGTGAGACTTCGATCGAACTGATCGAGACGATCACCGACTCGGCCGGCCGGACTCTCGGCCGATACAGGTTGCTCCCACGGACCGGCCGTACCCATCAGCTTCGGCTGCACCTCAACTCGCTGGGCGTCCCGATCGTCGGTGACAATTACTACCCCGAGTACCTTCCCGCGGTGCCCGGCGACTTCTCGACTCCGTTGCGATTGTTGGCGCGGGCGTTGGAATACCCGGATCCGATCACCGGGCAGACTCGCAGGTTCGTGAGTTCGCGCAGCCTCGACGCAGGCCTGTGAACACCGCTGTTCGTGGGCGTGTGCAAACCGCTTCCGTCCTCGTGAAAGAATGTGTACCCGTGAAGACCTTCGAATCCTTGTTCGCCGAATTGACCGAGCGTGCTGCTACTCGCCCCGAGGGGTCCGGCACTGTCGCCGCCCTCGACGCCGGTGTGCATGCTCAGGGCAAAAAGGTCATCGAGGAAGCCGGTGAAGTGTGGATCGCTGCGGAATACCAGAGCGATGAGCAGCTAGCCGAGGAAATTTCCCAGCTGCTGTACTGGACGCAGGTGTTGATGGTCGGTCGCGGACTGACCCTCGAGGACGTGTACCGACATCTGTGATCGGAGCTGACCAGCGAGATGTTCGCCATCTCGCTCGTCCAGGGCTTCCGATTCATGTCGTCTCACGTCACCCACACCTTCCGAAAGGACATCCACCATGCTGCGCGTAGCAGTTCCCAACAAAGGCTCACTGTCCGAGTCCGCCGCCGAAATTCTCAGCGAGGCCGGCTACCGTCGACGCACCGATTCCCGTGATCTGACGGTCCTCGATCCTGCCAACCAGGTCGAGTTCTTCTTCTTGCGTCCCAAGGACATTGCGATCTACGTCGGCTCCGGTGAGCTGGATCTCGGCATCACTGGTCGTGATCTCGCCGGCGACTCGGGCGCTCCCGTATCCGAGCGTCTGTCACTGGGCTTCGGCCGTTCGTCGTTCCGCTACGCAGCACCGGCAGGCAAGGACTGGGCCGTTGAGGATCTGTCCGGCCTGCGCATTGCGACGTCGTACCCGAACCTTGTCCGCAAGGACCTCACCGATCGCGGACTCGACGCCACCGTCATCCGTCTCGACGGAGCAGTGGAGATTTCGATTCAGCTCGGTGTCGCCGACGCGATCGCCGACGTGGTCGGGTCGGGTCGTACTCTCCGCCAACACAACCTCGTTGCTTTCGGTGAATCGCTCTGCGATTCCGAAGGTGTCCTGATCGAGCGCACCGGCGCTCCGCAGGACGATCCCGCACGCAATCAGCTCATCGAACGCGTACGCGGAATTGTCTTCGCGCAGCAGAATCTGATGATCGACTACGACTGCCCGCGCACCATCCTCGACGACGCCATCAAGATGACTCCGGGTATGGAGTCGCCGACCCTCTCGCCGTTAGCTGATCCCGACTGGGTCGCGGTTCGCGCGATGGTTCCGATCAAGGGACACAACCAGGTGATGGATGCCTTGGCGGAACTCGGCGCCAAGGCCATCCTCGCGTCGAACATCCGCTCGGTACGCGCTTTCTGATCACCGTCTGAATAGATTTACGCGCATTCGCGCCCGTTCCTGGAAATCAGGAACGGGCGCGAATTTGCAAAGTCTGGGCGATACGGCCGACGGCACCCTGCTCGTCGTAGAGCACTCCCGCACACATGCCGACGCCGTCCGGACCGGTAGTGGTTTCGGCGGCGACACCGACCCACTCGCCCTCGGGTACACGGAAGATATGCACCGTGAGATCGGTGTTGAGGAACGTCCAGTGCTCAGGGTCGAGCTTGGCGCCGACGCCGTTGGAGATGTCGGCCACCGCGAACAAACGCTCGAGGGCAGACATCTTCTCGCCCTCGACCAGCTCGGGCTTGGGGCGCGCCCATACCTTCCCGGTTCCCACGCACCCGATCGGAGCAATCCAGGACCAGTCGAGGGTTTTGAGGTAGCCGACGCTCCAGAGACCCTCGAGAACGCCCGGGGTGCCGCTGTCACGGGGTTCGAGCGGGGGATCGACTACGTGGACGACCTCGCCGGTATCGACGGTCTCCATCCGCCATGCCGTACCGCGCGCAACCGCGCGGGCAGATCCGTCGGCGGTGGTTGCCCACAGCTCGGCGACGATCAATTCGATTCGGCGACCGGGGCGTTCGATCCACGACCGGACTTCGAGGTCGGCAATCGGAATGGGCCCGAGAATCTCGACGACGACGCGCGTCAGACGGGTTTCGTCGCGCGCACCACACCGCTCGAGGGCTCGTACCAACAGCGCCGACGGGGGAGCACCGTGCTGCAGTGTCGGGCCCCAGATGCTGACAGTCGCCTGCGTGCTCGCGAACCGCTCGTGCCCTTCCTCCGTGGTTCCGAGGTAGCGGTAGTACGAACTGTCCGTCATGTTATGAATTCTCCTTTGCAGCAACAGGTTCGGTGCTCAGCAGGTCCGGCCAACCTGGATACGGCGGTGGTGTTCCGCCGAACGAGGGGCACAGTGACTTGTGATCGCACCAGTCGCACAGTTTGCCAGGCTTGGGTCTGAAGTCTCCGGTCGCACCTGCCGCGAGGATCGCCTTCCAAATGGCGGAGAGGGTCCGCTCGAATCGAATGAGCTCGTCGTGATCCGGGGCGTACGTGAGAATCGAGCCGGAGGCCAGATAGATCAGGCGCAGTTGCGCGGGAACGATTCCGCGAGTGCGCAGTAGCACGAGCGCGTAGAACTTCATCTGGAAGAGCGCTTTGGACTCGGTGAACTCGCGGGGTGCCTTTCCGGTCTTGTAGTCGACCACCCTCACCTCACCGGTCGGTGCAACGTCTATCCGGTCGACGAAGCCGCGGAGTCGAACGCCGTTCTCCAATTCGGTCTCGACGTAGACCTCGCACGCCTCGGCATCGAATCGAGTGGGATCTTCGAGCGTGTAGTACGTCGCGACGAGCTTGCCGACTTCGCCGAGAAACGCGTCCAGCTCGTCTTCCGGAATCAGATCAGCCGCTTCGCGAGACTCGGCACTGACACGTTCCCACGCGGGACGGACGAGTTCAGCTGCGCGATCGGGAACCCGGTGACCGGTCGGGAGTGCAAACAGCGCTTCCAAGGCCGCGTGGACGACGGTGCCTCTGACCTGGGCTCTGGTAGGTGTTTCCGGAATTCTGTCGACCGCTCGGAACCGGTAGAGCAGGGGACATTGCTTGTAGTCACCCGCACGCGAAGGAGAGAGCGCCGGCCGACTACGCGGGCGCTCCTGTGATGTTGCACCCGTTGGAGTGGGGGTTGGCAATTCGACAGAGCTCACACCTGGCAGGCTATGCGGTTGGTCCGACAACTCCGTCGGAGCCGGTGGCGAGGACACCGGAAACAAGCGAACAGGGATCATCTGCGCATGGCGAACGAGCTGCAACCAGAAGAAGGCACGACCGAAGTGGATGAGGTTGTGCAGTCCGCTGTCGCCGAGATTCCCGAACAAGAGCTTCCGGAAGCTGATCTCACTGCGCCGGGCAAGCGGCCGTCGGGGCCGTTTCGCGTCGGCGACCGAGTCCAGCTGACCGACGGCAAGGGACGCCACTACACGATCGTTCTCGAGGCGAACCGCGAGTACCACACCCACAAGGGCGGAATCGTTCACAACGATCTGATCGGGGCCGACGAGGGCAGCGTCGTCAAGTCGGTCAACGGCACGCCATACCTCGCCCTGCGCCCGCTACTGGTCGACTACGTGCTGTCCATGCCGCGCGGTGCACAGGTCATCTACCCGAAGGACGCAGCTCAGATCGTCCACGAAGGCGACGTGTTTCCAGGAGCACGCGTGCTCGAAGCCGGAGCCGGCTCCGGCGCACTGACGTGTTCACTACTGCGTGCCGTCGGACCCGAGGGCAAGGTCATCTCCTACGAGGTCCGCGACGATCATGCCGAACACGCGGTTCGCAACGTCGAGACCTTTTTCGGTGAACGTCCGCCGAACTGGGAACTGACCATCGCCGATCTGGCGGAGTTCGATCCGGAAGCGCACGGCGGCAAGGTCGATCGCGTCGTACTCGACATGCTGGCTCCATGGGACGTCCTGCCCGCCGTCTCGAAGGCGCTCGTGCCAGGCGGCGTGTTGATCGTCTACGTCGCGACCGTTACTCAGCTCTCGAAGGTCGTCGAAGCGATGCGTGAGCAGGAATGCTGGACCGAGCCACGGTCGTGGGAATCGATCGTGCGCGGTTGGCACGTCGTCGGTTTGGCGGTGCGTCCCGAGCATCGGATGCAGGGCCACACCGCGTTCCTCGTGAGCGCTCGTCGTCTGGCCGAAGGAACGGTCACCCCGAAGCCGCAGCGGCGCGCGGGCAAGGGCTCGAACACGGCAGCCAAGTAGTCACACGAAAACAACAAGAGCGGCGATCCGGATTCCGGCTCGGCCCCAGGTCCACGGGGTGGCGGGTGCGGCGCCGTGCGGGCTGACGACGGCGACGTCTGCGGTTGCGGTCTGACCGTCGACCTTGACGTTGTCCACGTTGAACGTGATCGCGTAGGCCGGGTTACCGCCCAGCGCAGCACTCATCGTCTCGATGTTGGCCTGACGCTTGGTTCCGTCGACCACCAGAGCGGTCTTCTCCTCGATCGGCTTGGCCGGATCGATCAGAGCGACGAGCGAAGCGTTGAGCTCCTCGGCCGTCGGAGCCGTTGCAGCAGCGGCAGCAGGCGTCGTAGCGGAAGCCGAGGCCTTGGCCGTGGTGCTCGAGGCGGCGACCGAAGTCGAGCTGGCAGCCGTCGAATCCTTGTTGTCGTCCGAGCTGCATGCGCCCATGGTCAGGACGGCAGCGACGGCACAAGCGCTGATGAGAGTCTTGCGGATGATCACAGCGTTACCTTTCGTTGTAAAGAGAGACAGGCGCTGTCTCCATCTTGTAGGCAAGGCTAACATGACCAAAACCTGGCTCGAGACCAGTCGGCACGGTCCGTACTCACGTGTGAATTCGCACTCGCGCACCGTGTCTGGCGACACTTGGGGCCTTATGCCGGTAGCGTTGATGGATCGCACTGGGAGGAGACGCACATGAGCTCGACAGAGAACCCGGATTCGGTTGCGGCAGCAGAAGAACTCCACGCGCTACGAGTGGAAGCACAAGTACTGCGCCGACAACTTGCACAATCGCCGGAGCAGGTGCGTGAGCTGGAGTCGAAGGTGGACTCGCTGTCCATCCGAAACAGCAAGTTGATGGACACCCTCAAGGAGGCCCGTCAGCAGCTCATCGCACTTCGTGAAGAAGTCGACAGACTCGGTCAGCCGCCGAGCGGTTACGGAGTCCTTCTCTCGGTACACGAGGACAAGACCGTCGACGTGTTCACGTCGGGTCGCAAGATGCGATTGACGTGCTCACCGAACATCGACACGGACACCCTTGCCCTCGGACAGACGGTGCGCCTCAACGAGGCACTCACCATCGTCGAGGCCGGCACCTACGAGCAGGTCGGTGAGATCAGCACGCTCCGTGAGGTACTCGACGACGGCTTGCGCGCACTGGTGGTCGGTCATGCCGACGAAGAGCGCATCGTCTGGCTCGCAGCACCGTTGGCAGCCGTCTTCGCCGACCCCGAAGCCGACATCATCGCGTACGACGCCGATTCTCCGACCAGGAAACTGCGTCCGGGCGACTCGTTGCTCGTCGACACCAAGGCCGGGTACGCCTTCGAGCGCATCCCGAAGGCCGAGGTCGAAGATCTGGTTCTCGAGGAAGTTCCGGATGTTCACTACGACGACATCGGTGGTCTGGGGCGTCAGATCGAACAGATCCGTGATGCCGTCGAACTCCCGTTCCTGCACAAGGACCTGTTCCACGAATACTCGCTGAGGCCGCCGAAGGGTGTACTGCTCTACGGTCCGCCTGGTTGCGGTAAGACGCTCATCGCCAAGGCCGTCGCCAACTCGTTGGCCAAGAAGATCGCCGAAGCTCGCGGTCAGGACAGCAAGGACGCCAAGTCCTACTTCCTGAACATCAAGGGCCCGGAACTTCTGAACAAGTTCGTCGGCGAAACCGAGCGTCACATCCGGATGATCTTCCAGCGTGCTCGTGAGAAGGCGTCCGAGGGGACGCCGGTGATCGTCTTCTTCGACGAGATGGACTCGATCTTCCGTACCCGTGGTTCGGGAGTCTCTTCCGACGTGGAGACAACGGTCGTTCCGCAGCTGCTCAGCGAGATCGACGGCGTGGAAGGGCTCGAGAACGTCATCGTCATCGGCGCCTCCAACCGTGAGGACATGATCGACCCGGCCATCCTGCGTCCCGGCCGACTGGACGTGAAGATCAAGATCGAGCGCCCCGACGCGGAATCCGCTCAGGACATCTTCTCGAAGTACCTGGTGGACGGTCTGCCGATCAATGCGGACGACCTTGCCGAGTTCGGTGGCGATCGCACCGCATGCTTGAAGGCGATGATCGTTCGCGTCGTCGATCGCATGTACGCGGAGAGCGAAGAGAATCGTTTCCTCGAGGTCACCTACGCCAACGGCGACAAGGAAGTTCTGTTCTTCAAGGACTTCAACTCGGGTGCGATGATCCAGAACATCGTCGACCGCGCCAAGAAGTACGCGATCAAGTCGGTACTCGACACCGGTGCTCCTGGCTTGCGTGTGCAGCACCTCTTCGATTCCATCGTCGACGAGTTCGCCGAGAACGAGGATCTGCCCAACACCACCAATCCTGATGACTGGGCACGTATTTCGGGCAAGAAGGGTGAGCGGATCGTCTACATCCGCACTCTCGTCACCGGTAAGAACGCCAGTGCCAGCCGCGCGATCGACACAGAGTCGAACACGGGCCAGTACCTGTAGCGAAACGAACACCGATCGGGCCGGCCACTCTTCGGGAGTCGTCGGCCCGATCTGTGCGTCGCTGCCGTTCCCTCCGTTGCGATTGGACCGGTCGGTCGCGCTGGTTTAGAGTCCCGCCGTGCAGATACATCTTCGACACAATCCGTCGTCCACTGTCGCTCGCTGCTACCTCGCGCCCGGCGAACCGCTGCGCGTGGAGAGCGGGGCAATGCTCGCGCATTCCGCCGGCGTAGTTCTCGAAGCGAAGGCGCAGGGCGGCGTCCTGCAGGGACTCAAGCGGTCGATGCTCAGTGGGGAGTCGTTTTTCGTCACGACGTATACCGCTCCGCCGCAAGGTGGTTGGGTCGACGTGACCGGCGTGCTTCCCGGCGATCTGATCCCACTGACCATCACGTCCGATCGCCCGTTCTTCCTCAACCGTGGAACCTGGTTGGCCAACTCCTACGGCGTGACCGTCGAGTCCAAGTGGGGAGGCATGTCCAACCTCTTCGGCGGTGAGGGTGGATTCGGTCTGCGGGCAAGTGGCGACGGTGAAGTAGTGCTGGCCGTCTACGGCGCGATCGACGTCATCGACTTGCAGCCAGGCGAGACGGTCACGATCGATACCGGTCACGTGGTCGCCTACGACCTCGGGATGAACTTCAACATGCGGCGCGCCGTTCAGGGGCGCACCATTCAGTCGATGAAGTCCGGTGAAGGATTTGTCTTCGACTTCACCGGCCCAGGACGCGTTCTCGCGCAGACCCGCAACCCCAGCGCGTTTGCTGCTTGGCTTTCGGCGATCACCCCGGGCTGATCACGGTCGCAGCAGTGTTCAGCTCCAGCAGTGTTCAGCTCCAGCAATAGTCGGCCAGCAGCGCGCGTGAGTCCGGAACGAACGGCCACGACGGGTCCTGCAGGTGGGCGCCGAGTTCTTTCGGCGTCCACCACCAACCTTCGGCGATCTCGCTGGGTTGATGTGCCATCGGCCCGTCGTATCTGAGTTCGAACGCAAACAGGTGACAGCGCAACGGAGAGTTGTTCCACTCGCCGTCCCAGGAGATTCGAGCGATCTCCGTCAGTTGGAGTGGCTGATCTGCTGTTCCGAAGATTCCGAGTTCTTCACCGACTTCACGGATCGCGGTTTCCTGCGGCGTCTCACCTGGATCAACGACACCTCCGGCAAGACAGTCGTGATAGCCCCCGAACACCGCTTTTGTATCGGTTCGGCGATGGACGTAGATGCGGGAGCCGTCCCCGGTGCGAACCAGGACGCCCGCACTCGCGTGCCAGAGCCCACCCGAGTAGACGACGGAACGTGGTGCTCGGCCGATCGGATTACCCGTCCGGTCGTACACGGCGACTACCTCGTCCGCGGGATTCAGGTCTGCGGTGAGAGGTTGGTGCATTCCTCCAACTGTGCCACGCCTGTGGGTGCCGCGCCGCAATCACATAGGCTCTTGTGTCATGCAGCGGATCATCGGTGTCGAGGTCGAATACGGAATATCTTCACCCAGTGAGCCGTCGGCGAATCCGATTCTCACTTCAACCCAGGCGGTGCTTGCCTACGCCGCCGCAGCGGGCGTGCCACGGGCCAAGCGCACACGCTGGGATTACGAGGTCGAATCTCCGCTGCGAGATGCCCGAGGCTTCGATCTGGGGCGAATGAGCGGGCCCGCACCGGTCATCGACGCGGACGAGATCGGCGCCGCGAACATGATTCTCACCAACGGGGCACGGTTGTACGTCGACCACGCCCATCCGGAGTATTCGGCCCCCGAGGTCGCCGACCCGCTCGATGCCGTGATCTGGGACAAGGCCGGCGAACGAGTGATGGAGGCAGCTGCGCGGCACGCCTCCAGCGTGCCGGGTGCCCCACGGTTGCAGTTGTACAAGAACAACGTCGACGGCAAGGGTGCGTCGTACGGCACGCACGAGAACTACCTCTGCTCGCGTGACACCCCGTTCGCCTCGATCGTGACCGGCTTGACGCCGTTCTTCGCGTCGCGGCAGGTGATCTGCGGTTCCGGTCGTGTGGGTCTCGGTCAGTCCGGCGACGAGGCCGGATTCCAGCTTTCGCAGCGATCCGACTACATCGAGGTCGAAGTAGGCCTCGAGACCACGCTCAAGCGCGGAATCATCAACACCCGCGACGAACCGCACGCGGATGCGGACAAGTATCGCCGGCTGCACGTCATCATCGGTGACGCGAACCTCGCGGAGATGTCGACCTACCTCAAGGTGGGAACAACCGCGCTGGTACTCGACCTGATCGAGGCGGGCGTCGACCTCACCGATCTGCAACTGGCACGTCCGGTCACCGCCGTCCACCACATCAGCCACGACCCCACCCTTCGCAAGACCGTTGCGCTGGCCGACGGTCGCGAACTGACGGGGCTTGCGCTGCAACGTATTTACCTCGAACGTGTCTCGAAGTTCCTCGATCGCGAGGCGGATCGTGATCCGCGAGCGGACGATATCGTCGCCAAGTGGGCGATGGTTCTCGATCTCCTCGAGCGCGATCCCATGGAGTGCGCGAACATCCTCGACTGGCCGGCCAAACTGCGCCTGCTCGAAGGTTTCCGCAATCGTGAGGGACTCGCGTGGTCGGCTCCGCGATTGCATCTGGTGGATCTGCAGTACTCCGACGTGCGACTCGACAAGGGCCTCTACAACCGTCTGGTTGCTCGCGGCTCCATGGAGCGGCTTGTCACCGAACAGCAGGTTCTCGACGCGGTCACGAACCCTCCCACCGACACTCGCGCATACTTCCGTGGCGAGTGCTTACGCCGATTCGGTGCCGATATCGCGGCCGCGAGCTGGGATTCGGTCATCTTCGATCTCGGCGGCGAGTCGTTGATCCGCATCCCCACCCTCGAGCCGCTTCGAGGTACCAAAGCGCACGTCGGAGCGTTGCTCGACTCCGTTGACAGCGCCGCGGAACTGGTTGATCAGCTCACTCACTGAAACAGCCGATGCGGCTCGCCGTCGCGTCTCTCCACACCTGACGGTGCCGCTCGGTAGGGTGAAGGTCCGAGCGGGATCAGTTACCGACTCTGCTGGGCCGAACAGGATGCTCGCGAGAGCTCCCTTCACACAAGGAGGTCGACGGCGATGGCTCAAGAACAGACGCAGCGTGCCGGTGGCGGCGAAGACGACGAAACCACTGATGGCGACGGCAGTGCCGGCCAGGAACGTCGTGAGAAGCTCGCTGCAGAAACCGACGACCTGCTCGACGAGATCGACGACGTGTTGGAAGAGAACGCCGAGGACTTCGTCCGTGCCTATGTCCAGAAGGGCGGCCAGTGACGGTGGATCGCGCGCCCCGGATCACCGACGGGGACACACGGTTGAGCTTCGGCTCGAATCTGTCGTCATTCTCGGAATACCTTCGGGTGCATGCACCGGAGCATCTTCCGCAGAACCGCTTCGCCGACACAGGAGGTGTTGTCATGGGCGGGGGAGACGTAGCTCCGCACGGCACCACCATCGTCGCGATCAGCTATGCGGGTGGAGTTCTGCTCGCGGGTGATCGCCGAGCGACGATGGGCAACCTCATCGCCAGCCGTGACGTGCAGAAGGTGTACGTCACGGACGACTACTCGGCTGCGGGTATCGCCGGTACGGCCGGGATCGCAATCGAACTGGTCCGGCTCTTCGCGGTCGAGCTCGAACATTACGAGAAGATCGAAGGCGTCCCACTCACGTTCGACGGCAAGGCTAATCGACTTTCGTCGATGGTTCGAGGAAATCTCGGAGCAGCGATGCAAGGTTTGGCGGTCGTGCCATTGCTCGTGGGTTACGACCTGGACGCGGTCRATCCGTCGAGGGCAGGTCGCATCGTCTCCTACGACGTCGTCGGTGGGCGATACGAGGAGCGCGCGGGCTATCACGCAGTCGGATCCGGTTCCCTGTTCGCGAAATCGGCGCTCAAGAAGCTGTATTCCCCGGGAATCGACGAGGACACCGCGCTTCGGTTCGCAGTCGAGGCGCTGTACGACGCGGCAGATGACGATTCGGCTACCGGTGGTCCTGATCTGACACGCGGGATCTATCCGACAGCGGTCACCATCACCTCGGCCGGTGCCGTGGAGTTGTCGACGGCCAAGGCTGCCGAGATCGCAAGGGAGATCGTCGCGGCTCGTACTGCGACAGCGAGTCCGGAAGGGGAGTCTGCGCTATGACGATGCCGTACTACGCATCAGCCGAACAGATCATGCGCGATCGTTCGGAATTGGCGCGCAAGGGAATTGCCCGCGGACGCAGCGTCGTCGTTCTCACCTACCGCGACGGAGTGCTCTTTGTCGCCGAGAACCCGTCGAGGGCGCTGCACAAGGTCAGTGAACTGTACGACCGTCTCGGATTTGCGGCAGTGGGCAAGTACAACGAGTTCGAGAATCTGCGCCGCGCGGGCATCGTCCACGCCGACATGCGTGGGTACTCGTACGACCGTCGGGACGTCACGGGGCGTTCCCTCGCCAATGCGTACGCACAGACCTTGGGAACGATCTTCACCGAGCAGCCCAAGCCGTACGAGGTCGAGATCTGCGTTGCCGAGATCGGCCGTTTCGGGAGTAGTACGCCGGCTCAGCTCTACCGGATCACGTACGACGGTTCCATCGCGGACGAGCAGGAATTCGTGGTCATGGGCGGTACAACCGAACCGATCGTGACGGCGATGCGCGAGTCCTACCAGCGAGACCTCGACCTCGAATCCGCGGTGCGGCTCGCGGTTGGGGCGCTTCAAAAGGGCGGTCCGGCGCCGGCCGGAACTACTGAGGCGGAACCGCGAACACTCGATGTGAGTGCCCTCGAGGTTGCCGTTCTCGACAGCAACCGTCCACGCCGTGCGTTCAAAAGAATCGCTGGTTCGGCATTGGAAGAGATGCTTCCAACTCCGGCAGCAACTGAGGACGCGCCGCCGGCAAACGGCGACGCACCCTCGTAGTTGCTGCGTCGGTCTGGGAGTTACTGCAGGTCTGGAGTTACTGAGTGATTCTGTAGACGGCCACCGCGCCCGGTTCGGTGTCGAAATCGAACCGGCGCGCGTCTGCCACCACTTCACCGTCGGTGGCGATGGCTACCGGTGAATCGGCCACTCGAACCGACATCGAGGACACGAGTTCGCGAACGTAGACCCGCGAGCTGCCCAATGTTCCTGTGGCAGCAGCAAACAGCAGGCGTGAACGCGAGAACTTCTTGTCCGCGCGCAAGTAGCGGACGTCCAGCAGTCCACGGTTCATCTCCGGACGCGACATCGGCACCTGATCAGCGGGGGAGTATCGCCCGTTTCCGACGAACAGCATCCAGATGGTGGTCCGCTTCCCGTCGATGGTGACAGTCATCGGCTCTGCCGCTGCGAGAACCCGGATCATTGCAGCACCAGCGGCCGGCCACTTACCGAAACGCGGTTCCCACTTTTCCCTCAGACGCACAGCGTCCGGGTATCCGCCCAGGCTGGCTGTGTTGAGAAACCGTGCAGTCACTCCGGAATCCGTGCGCACCACCGCGTGGTCGACAAATGCCGCCTGACCGGACTCGACTGCCTGTGCGGTCTCCTCGACATTCACCGCCCCGACGTCGCGGGCGAAATGGTTCAACGTTCCGCCGGGAAAGACGGCAAGTGGTAGCTCGTGCTTTGTCGCCGCGGTCGCGACCGTGACCACTGTTCCGTCGCCGCCGCATACTCCTAACGCTTTCGGCGAGAGTTCGGGGATCTTGGCATCGATCTGCATGTCGAAGTCGATGTCCGCGTCGAACTCGTAGACGATGGCCTCCGGTAGCAGTTCTCGAATCGATTCCACGATCCCGTCGTCCTCGGAGCCTGAACCAGGATTGGTGAAGACCAACAAGCCTTCTCCGCGCGCGAGCGCGGGAACCACGCACTCGGGTCCGAGTTCGGCGGGTTCTTCGTCCCGCACCGCCCACCAACGACGCGTGCCGGCAGCGATTGCGCCGCCGACCGCGAGGCCTGCGAAGACGTCGGACGGCCAGTGCACTCCGTTGTGAACGCGTGAGTACGCCACTGCTGCGGCCAGTGGTGCGAGTGCGGCGCCCGCCGCCGGGGACTCCATGGCCACTGCCGCGGTGAATGCCGCGGCCGAAGACGAATGCCCGGAGGGGAACGAGGACGACGTCGGAATGTCGACGCCTCGCTTCGGGCTCAGCCAGACACGCGCCGGTGGGCGCCGGCGGGGGAAGAGGGGCTTGAGTATGCCGTTGGCCAGCGCGCTCGAACCTGCCAGCGCGAGCATCCCACGTGCCGCTGCCCTCCTGGGGCGGCCACCGATCATCGCGAGCAAGGCTGCGACAACCATCCACAAAACGCCGTGATCGGCAGCTCTGGAGAGAAACCGCATGGTCGGGTCGAGCACGGAAGGGCGCAGTGCTCCAGTGCTTTCCATGACTTTGACGTCGCTTCGGACAACTTTTCGGCGAATAAGGCTCACACCGTCACACTATGCCGCCGCCCGACGTTGTCGAGTCGTGACTTACGACGCGATCGAAGTACACGGGTGAACCTCGCATTCTGGTTGTAGTGTCGAAGTGTGCAGAGACGAATCATGGGTATCGAGACGGAATTCGGCGTTACCTGCACCTTTCACGGGCACAGGCGACTGAGCCCCGACGAGGTTGCTCGTTACCTCTTCCGTCGTGTCGTGTCGTGGGGTCGCAGCTCCAATGTCTTCCTCCGTAACGGAGCCCGCTTGTACCTGGATGTGGGTTCGCACCCGGAGTACGCGACCGCAGAGTGCGACAGCCTCATCCAGTTGGTCAATCACGACCGTGCCGGTGAGCGAGTGCTCGAAGAACTGCTGATCGACGCCGAGGCGAGACTCGCCGAGGAGGGGATCGGTGGCGACATCTACCTCTTCAAGAACAACACCGACTCGGCCGGAAACTCGTACGGATGCCACGAGAACTTTCTCGTCGCGCGCGCCGGTGAGTTTTCCCGCATTTCGGATGTCTTGTTGCCGTTCCTCGTCACGCGCCAGTTGATCTGCGGCGCCGGCAAGGTGCTGCAGACGCCGAAGGCCGCGACGTTCTGCCTCTCGCAGCGTGCGGAACACATCTGGGAAGGTGTCTCGTCGGCGACCACTCGCTCGCGCCCGATCATCAACACCCGCGACGAACCGCATGCCGACGCCGAGAAGTACCGCCGACTGCACGTGATCGTCGGCGATTCGAACATGGCCGAAACAACGACGATGCTCAAGGTCGGTTCTGCAGCACTCGTGCTCGAGATGATCGAAGCCGGGGTTTCGTTCCGCGATTTCGCTTTGGACAACCCGATTCGTGCCATCCGCGAGGTGAGTCACGACGTGACGGGTAAAAAGCCTGTCCGTCTAGCTGGTGGTCGTCAGGCCAGTGCCCTCGACATTCAACGCGAATACCACGCCAAGGCAGTCGAACACCTGCGTAACCGCGAACCGGACCCGCAGGTCGAGCAGGTAGTCGACCTGTGGGGTCGCACCCTCGATGCCGTCGAAGCTCAGGATTTTGCGAAGGTCGACACGGAGATCGACTGGGTCATCAAGCGCAAGCTGTTCCAGCGTTACCAGGACCGTCACGGTTTCGACCTGTCCGATCCCAAGATCGCGCAGCTCGACTTGGCGTACCACGACATCAAACGCGGCCGAGGAGTCTTCGACGTGCTGCAGCGCAAGGGCTTGGTCAAGCGGGTCACCGAGGACGAGACGATCGACGACGCCGTCGAGAATCCGCCGCAGACCACGCGCGCCAAATTGCGAGGCGACTTCATCACTGCCGCCCAGGCCGCAGGCAGGGACTTCACGGTCGACTGGGTTCACCTCAAGCTCAACGACCAGGCGCAGAGAACGGTGCTCTGCAAGGATCCGTTCCGTTCCGTCGACGAGCGTGTCGAGCGTTTGATCGCTTCGATGTAGGTCACCCACTTTCACGATTGACAACACGGCAGGTCTGTTTTGCGGCGACGGGCCCGGGGCCAAAATGATTTCGGCGTGGCGACATCAAAAATCGAGCGGTTGATGAACCTGGTGATCGCATTGCTGTCCACCAGACAGTTCCTCACGGCGGAGAAAATCCGCGACAGTGTGGCCGGGTACAACGATTCCGCGAACTACGAAGCGTTCAGTCGCATGTTCGAACGCGACAAGAACGAACTTCGTGACCTGGGTGTCCCGTTGGAAACCGGTCTGGCAGGACGGTTCTCGACGGTCGAGGGTTATCGGATCAATCGCAATGCCTATGAGCTTCCGGACGTTGACCTCACCAGCGAGGAATCTGCTGCGGTTGCCGTCGCCGTGCAGTTGTGGGAGTCGCCGGAACTGATTTCGGCAGCCCAGAGTGCACTACTCAAACTCCGAGCGGCCGGCGTCCAGGTCGACTCAGAAGTCAGTGCCGCGCCGGTCACGGCGATTCCCGCGCGCACCCGCGGTTCGGAGCCCGCGCTCGGCAAGCTGCTTGCAGCCGTCGACGCCGGACGAGCAGTTCATTTTCAGCACCGCGGCGCGTTGAACGAACCGTTCACCGAGCGCACCGTCGAGCCGTGGGGCGTAGTCACGCACAACGGCAAGTGGTATCTGGTCGGGCACGACGTCGACCGTGATGCGGTGAGGACCTTCCGGCTCTCCCGGATCGGTGACGACGTCAGGGAGTTCGGCCCGGCCGGTTCGGTTCACAAACCCGAAGGTGTTGATCTTCGCGAGGTCGTCGACCGCGTGACCGGATCGGGAGTCGTCACCGGAACCGCCACGGTCTGGGTCGCAGACGGCCGCGCACATGAGCTTCGGCGGCTTGCGACGTCGTCGTCCGATCGGCGGCTGACCGATCGTGATGGCAGCGTGCTGGCCATTCCCGTCCGATCCTGGGAATGGACCGCTCGGTTGATCGCCGGTCACGGCTTGGATGCACTGGTGTTGGACCCACCGGATTTGCGTGCGGAGGTCGTCGCGAAGCTTCGCGCCGCCGCGGCGAGCCCGGCCACCAGCAATGACGGACAGGGGGACAACTGATGAGCAATCGACTGTCATCGCGGTTGGCACGGCTGCTCAACCTCGTGCCGTACTTCATCGCGAATCCGGGCATCAGTCCCGCCGAGGCGGCCGAGGAACTCGGCGTCAGCACGACTCAACTGATGACCGATCTGAATCAGCTGTGGGTGTGCGGACTGCCCGGGTACGGTCCCGGCGATCTCATCGACCTGTCCTTCTCCGAGGAAAGTATCGAGGTCACGTTCTCGGCCGGGATCGATCGCCCGCTGCGCCTCACCTCTACCGAAGCGACGGCATTGCTGATCGCCCTTCGGTCGTTGGTGGAAATGCCGGGCATGGTCGATCCGTCGTCGGCCCAGCGCGCTATCGCGAAGATCGAGGACGCAGCAGGCTCGGCCGCGGCACGAGCTATCGGTCAGGACCGGGATACATCGCCGGCGCCGGACATCGCCGAAGACCCGATCGCCGCGACGGTCAGAGCCGCGCTCGCAGACAAGACCGCCCTGCGATTGACGTATTATTCGGCCTCGCGTGACGCGGTCTCCGAGCGCATCGTCGATCCCGTTCGTATCGTGTTGGTCGACAACTACAGCTACCTCCAGGCCTGGTGCCGTCAGGCCGAGGGTGTGCGGTTGTTCCGATTCGATCGGATCGATGCCGCCGTCCAACTCGACGAGCCCGCCGACCCGCCGCCGCAGGCCCTCGAGGAAGATTCGAATCTCGAGTTGTTCAGCGGCGACGGTTCCCTTCCGGAAGCACGGTTGTTCATCACCAAAGAGTGGGTGTGGATGCTCGACTACTACCCGATGGACGTCGAGCACGTGAACGACGACGGGTCGGTCGAGGCGACGATGAGTTTCGGAACACTCGAATGGATGGCAAGGCTGGTGTTGGGATTCGGTGAGGGAGTTCGGGTCCTTCATCCGCCGGAACTGGTCTCCGAAGTCCATGATCGGGCCGTTGCGGCACTCGACGCCTACGACGTAATCGGTTCGTAAAAGTTGGGGAAACTCCGCGTTCAGTGGGTTCGCAGGAAACAAACAGGTAAAAGGTAGCTGAAGTAAGTGCTTTGACACCTCCGAGCGCCGGTTGTGTCCGGTAGCATCGAGGAATCTGATCATGGGAGGTCGTTATGGGTGCAATGCAGCCGATGCATTGGCTGATTGTCGCTGTTGTCGTCGTAATTCTGTTCGGGTCGAAGAAGCTTCCCGATGCAGCACGCGGTCTGGGTCGTTCACTCCGCATCTTCAAGAGCGAAGTCAAGGAAATGCAGAACGACGATGCGGCGCCCGCAAGCGCGCCGGTCGCACAGCCTGCTCCGGCACAGTTGCCGACGGCCAACACCGCGGTGGTCGCAAACGGTGCAGCAGCACCTGTTGCGCAGCCGACCGAAGTCAAGCCGCTCTAGTACACACTGCGTTCTAGCCGGGGTGAAATATTCGTTCACCCCGGTTGTCTGCTGACCAAGACCAGGATGCACAGTGCGTATTCCGTTAGATCCGCGTAACCGCAAGCGGAAGGTCAACCCAGACGGCACCATGTCGTTGGTCGACCACCTGTACGAATTGCGGACTCGTTTGTTGTTCGCATTCCTCGGCGTGATCATCACCACGGCGTTCGGCTTCTTCTGGTACTCACACTCGATACTCGGTCTCGAGAGTCTGGGCGATCTGCTTCGTGGACCGTATTGCGAGCTTCCGTCCGAGAGTCGCGCCAACCTCAGCACCGACGACGCGTGCCGATTGCTGGCGACCGGGCCGTTCGAGCAGTTCATGCTGCGATTCAAAGTGGCGCTCACCGCCGGCATCGTTCTTGCCTGCCCAGTGTGGCTTTACCAATTGTGGGCATTCATCACCCCGGGGCTCTACGCCAAAGAACGTCGATACGCGGTCGGATTCGTCACCGCCGGTGCCGCACTCTTCATTCTCGGCGCGATCCTGGCGTACCTCGTCGTTGCGAAGGCTTTGCACTTCCTCCTGACCATCGGTGACAACGTCCAGATCACCGCGCTCAGTGGTTCGGAGTACTTCGGCTTCATCATCAACCTGCTGCTCATCTTCGGTGTCAGCTTCGAAATTCCACTGCTCGTCGTCGTGCTGAACTTTGCCGGCATTCTGACGTACGAGCGTTTGAAGGCCTGGCGTCGAGGATTGATCTTCGGGCTTTTCGTATTTGCTGCAGTCGCTACGCCGGGTTCGGATCCGTTCTCGATGCTGGCGCTCGCGCTGGCCCTGACGCTTCTCTTCGAGGTCGCTGTTCAGATCGCTCGCCTCAACGACAAACGTAAGGCCAAGCGAGCCGGTGAAGACTGGGGCGCACTGTCCGACGAGGAAGCGTCCTCCATCTCGTCTCCGTCCGATCTGAACGAGGCTTTCGACAATCCGACCAAACCCAAGGCCGAATCGAGTGGATTGTTCGGACGTAAGTCCAAGTCCAAGGCTCCGGTTGCGGAGAAATCCGACACCGGCGGCGACAACGCGCCCGGTCAGGATTTCACTGACACCCTCTGAGCGCCGTGCCACCACGTCGGCGGCGTGTGAAACCCTGACGAGGTGGTTATGAACAAGAGTGAACTGAGCACGTTTGCGTCCAGCCTGAAGTTCGAACTCGATCCATTCCAGGTGAAGGCATGCGTTGCGCTCGAAGCGGGCCACGGAGTCCTTGTCTGCGCGCCGACCGGCGCAGGCAAGACCGTGGTCGGCGAGTTCGCTGTCCACCTGGCTCTCGCGGCGGGCCGCAAGTGTTTCTACACGACGCCGATCAAGGCGTTGAGTAATCAGAAGTACGCAGAACTCGTCGAGCGGTACGGCCCGAGCGAGGTCGGCCTGCTGACGGGTGATTCGAGTATCAACTCCGACGCACCGGTGGTCGTCATGACCACTGAAGTCCTCCGGAACATGCTCTACGCAAATTCCGAGGCACTGCGCGGGCTTTCGCACGTAGTCATGGACGAAGTGCATTACCTGGCGGACCGGTTCCGTGGTGCGGTGTGGGAGGAAGTGATCCTGCACCTGTCCGAGGACGTTCGGCTGGTGAGTTTGTCGGCGACCGTGAGCAATGCCGAAGAATTCGGCTCCTGGATGGAAACCGTCCGCGGCGACACCACCGTGGTCGTCGACGAGACGCGGCCGATCCCGCTGTGGCAGCACATCATGGTCGGTCGACGGATCTTCGATCTCTTCGACAGCCGCAGTCACCCTGCGGCTGGGCCGAAGACCGTGCTCGTCGACCAGGATCTGGTTCGCCACGTCAAGCAGCGTCAGGCTCTCGAACGCGTCGAGAGCTGGCAGCCGCGTGGCCGCGGGCGTCGTGGCAGCTACCAGAGTTCCAACGATTTCCGACCCTTGCCACGCCCCGACGTCATCGCGCAGCTGGACCAGTCCGGACTGCTCCCGGCCATCACCTTCATCTTCAGCCGCGCCGGTTGTGATGCGGCTCTTGCACAGTGCCTGCGGTCCCGACTGGATCTGACTTCTCCGGAGCAGGTTCGCGAGATCGACACCATCATCGAGAAACACACCGGGGAACTACCCGAGGAGGATCTCGAAGTTCTCGGATATCGGGACTGGTGCAAGGCACTGCGACGCGGACTGGCCTCTCACCATGCCGGCATGTTGCCGGCATTTCGCCAGACAGTCGAGGAACTGTTCGTCAAAGGTCTCGTGCGGGCGGTCTTCGCGACCGAGACGCTGGCCCTCGGCATCAACATGCCGGCACGCACGGTGGTCCTCGAACGTCTGGTCAAGTACAACGGTGAATCGCATGCCGAACTGACACCGGGGGAGTACACGCAGCTGACCGGTCGGGCAGGCCGACGCGGCATCGACGTCGAAGGGCACGCTGTGGTCCTGTGGCAGCCCGGGGTCGAGCCCACGGATGTCGCCGGCTTGGCGTCGACCCGGACGTTCCCGCTCCGCAGTTCGTTCCGCCCCTCGTACAACATGTCGATCAACCTCGTCGAACGCATGGGCGCGGCCGATTCACGGAAGCTGCTCGAGCGTTCCTTCGCACAATTCCAAGCGGATCGCTCGGTGGTCGGCCTGGTGCGTGGCATCGAGCGGAACGAAGAAGCCCTGAAGGGTTTGCAGGAGAAACTCGGCGGCGCGGACGGCGAATACTTCGAATACGCGTCGTTGCGTGAGCGGCTCAGTGCGCGCGAGCGCGCGCTCGAACGTAAGGGCCGCGAAGATCGACGCGGAGATGCGGTGGAGTCCCTCCGTGCACTCGCCCGCGGTGACGTGATCGCAATTCCCATCGGTCGTCATTCCGGGGTGGCAGTGGTCCTCGTCCCGGACAACGATCCGAAGGACCCGCGTCCGCTGGTTCTGACTGCCGATCAGTGGGCCGGCCGACTCTCCTCGGGTGATTTCCCGGAAGCAGCCGACGTTCTGGGAAAGATGCGCCTGCCCAAGCATGTCGATCACCACACCGCAAGGATCCGGCGCGATCTGGCCTCGGCGTTGCGTAGTACCGGGATCAGTGCCCCCCGGCGGAAGAAGCGCCACAAGGCGGGCGCGTCCGAAGACGCCGAGGTCGCTACTTTGCGACGCGCTATTCGCTCGCATCCGTGCCACAGCTGGCCCGATCGTGAACATCTGAGCCGGATCGGTGAGCGCTACAACCGGCTGGCCCGGGAAACGCAGTCGATGAGGGAAAAGGCAGCGGCCACCACCAACTCGTTGGCGCGGACGTTCGACCGCATCATTGCGCTACTCAAAGAGCGTGAATACATGACTGCCGAAGCAGCGCCCGAAGTCACCGAATCCGGACGACGACTCAGCCGCATCTACTCCGAAAGCGACCTTCTGGTCGCCGAGTGCCTGCGGACCGGGGCGTGGACAGGTCTCAGCCCGGCCGAGTTGGCGGCCGTCGTCTCCTCGGTGGTCTACGAATCACGTCGGGACGGCGACACCGTTGATCGGGTGCCGACAGCGGCGCTTCGTCACGCCCTCAACGACACTCAACGATTGTGGAGCGAACTGCGGTCGGACGAGATTCGCCACAAGCTGCCGCCGACGCGGGAACCGGATCTCGGATTCGTCACCGCCGTTTATCACTGGGCGAGTGAGAACTCGCTTGTCGACGCACTGATCGCGGCCGGAGTGCAAGGCCGTGCGCTGTCTGCGGGTGACTTTGTACGTTGGTGTCGTCAGGTGATCGATCTCCTCGATCAGGTCCGCCTGACATCGACGGATGCCGACGTCGCGAAGACTGCGGCGCGGGCGGTAGCTGCAATTCGTCGCGGGGTAGTTGCTGTCGACGCAGCATGACCGCAACTATGTGGTTTGATTCGCAGACTGGTATTTCGAGTGGGAGGCGAACATGAGCGGGCCTTACGGACCGAACGATCCGAATCGGCAATGGGGTCCTGGTGATCAGCAGCAGCCGAACGAGCAGCAGTGGGGGCAGAATCCTCAGCAGCCGGGCGGTCAGCAGCAGCCTGGTCAGCAGCCCGGCCAGCAGCAGCCGTGGGGTCAGCCTGGTCAAACACCGCAGCCCGGTCAACAACCCGGCCAGCAACAGCCGTGGGGACAACCTGCCTACGGCCAGCCCGGGCAGCCTGGTGGTCAGCCTGCGTACGGTCAGCCGCAGCAACCTGGACAAGGACAACCCGGCCAGCAACAGCCGTGGGGACAACCTCAGCAGCAGCCTCCCGCTCAGCCGTGGGGTCAGCCGGGGCAACAGCAGGCACCTGACGCAACCCAGGCCTGGGGTCAGCCGCCTGCTGCCGCACCTCAGCAGGCATGGGGCGCCGCCGCTCCCGGCCAAGCGCCGGGACAGCAGAATCAGTGGAACCAGGCTCAGCCGTTCCCGAGTCCCGGTGCGCCCGGAAACCAGTCGGGTAAGTCGAAGAAGCCCTTGATCTTCGGTGCGATCGGTGTTCTCGTCGTTCTTGCTGCTGTCGTGGTGGCCCTGGTGTTCGGTGTCTTCGGCAAGAACACACTCGATCAGAGCGCGGCTCAGGCCGGCGTCGAGAAGATCGTCACCGAGTCCTACGGGGCAAAGAACGTGAGCAACGTTCAGTGCCCCGCGGACCAGGAAGTCAAGTCAGGCAACAAGTTCACCTGCACGCTTTCGATCGCGGGTGTGAAGTCGAACGTGACTGTGACGTTTGTCGACGACAACGGCACGTACGAGGTCAGCCGCCCGAGCTGACGCTCTACTGGTCGGAACGGCCTGCCGCCGCAGCCTCGAGCGCGGCGGCAAGTCGTCCGGCCGAACGCTCGATGTTCAGCGAGGCCGCCACTTCCTCGAAGCGTGCGGGATCGACGGGGGCCGCCGGGAGTTGGTCGTCCTTCGAGAACTGAACGTCCGCGTCGCGAACCACTCGTACTACCGGCAACGCAGCATCAAGGTAAGCGATGGCCTCTGGTGAGGTGAGTTTTGCGCGAATTCCCTTGGCCATGTCGGATTCCGGATCAGCTGCGGCCGCGCGAAGTCCGGCCAACGAGCCGTAGCGCAGCATCAGCGTCGACGCAGTCTTCTCACCGACACCCTTGATGCCGGGTAGACCGTCGGAGGCGTCTCCGCGCAGTACCGCGAGTTCGGCGTATGCCTCGCCCGCACGGTCACCGGGTACTCCGTACTTCTCGGCAACCTCGACCGGTCCGAAGAGTTCGGCCTTGGACAAGCCACGGCCCACGTAGAGGACACGAACGGGCACGTACTCGTCGGTGACGACCTGCAAAAGGTCTCGGTCACCACTGACGACGACGGTGAGATCTTCGCGCTCGGTGGCGGCGAGCGTTCCCAGCACGTCGTCGGCTTCGAGTCCGACGGCACCCGCCGTCGCGATTCCTGCTGCTGCGAGCACGTCCATGATCATGTCGACCTGAGGCGTCAACGTGTCCGGAACTTCTTCGGACGAACCGTCAGAGCCTTCTTCGACGCGATGCGCTTTGTACGTCGGGACCGCATCGACGCGGAACTGCGGTCGCCAATCCAAGTCCAGGCACACCGCGAGACGACTCGGCTGGTGTTTGGTGATCAGGGAAGCCACCATGTCGGTGAAACCGCGCACGGCATTGACAGGTCTTCCGTCGGGGTCGACGAATGACTCGGGCAGCGCGTAGAACGCACGAAACCACAGGCTGGCACCGTCGAGGAGAAGCAATGGCCCACTCATGGTCACCATCCTGCCAGTCGGCACTAACCTGTAAGCCATGACGTCTCCAGCCGAACAGGATTCCCGATTCTCCAGCGCCGTGTACGGCGCACGTATCGCTCGCGCCGCGGAGTTGGCTCGATCAGCAGGACTCGACGGTCTGGTGGTGACTCCAGGCCCGGATCTGCGGTACCTGACGGGTTCTCGGGCCGACTCGTTCGAGCGCTTGACCGCGTTGGTCATCGCTGCGGACACGGCGAAGGCGTCTGTCGTGCTTCCTCGCTTGGAGTTGGCGTCGTTGAAGGAATCGGCGGTGGGCGATCTCGGGCTGACCGTCCTCGACTGGGTCGACGGTGTCGACCCGTATGCGATTGTGGCGGCGCAACTCCCGACCGGCGCCAAGGTTGCGGTGACGGATGCGATGCCTGCATTGCACCTGATCCCGCTCGCAGACACCTTGGGCGCGTTGCCGATCCTCGCTACCGGCGTATTGCGTGAATTGCGGATGGTCAAGGACGACGCCGAGATCGAGGCGTTGCGACGGGCCGGTGCGGCGATCGACCGTGTTCACGCCCGCATGGCCGAGTTCTTGATCGTCGGCCGTACGGAAGCCGAAGTGGGCGAGGCAATTTCGGAGGCGATTCTCGAAGAGGGGCACACCGAGGCCGCGTTTGTGATCGTCGGATCAGGCCCGCACGGCGCCGATCCGCATCACGAGGTTTCGGACCGGGTGATCGAGAGCGGCGATATCGTGGTGATCGACATCGGCGGACCGGTCGAGCCCGGCTACAACTCGGATTCCACCCGCACGTACAGCATGGGGCAGCCGTCCGCCGAGGTATCAGCGCAGTTCGCGGTACTCGAAGCGGCACAGCAGGCTGCCGTCGATTCGGTGCGGCCAGGAGTATCCGCAGAATCCGTCGACGTTGCCGCCCGCGAAGTGCTTGCCGCACAAGGTCTTGCGGAGGTCTTCGTTCACCGCACCGGTCACGGTATCGGGCTGTCCGTGCACGAGGAGCCGTACATCGTCGAGGGCAACACCATCGAACTCGTCGAAGGTATGGCCTTCAGCATCGAACCGGGAATCTACTTCCGCGGCAGTTGGGGTGCCCGTATCGAGGACATCGTCGTCGTGACCGCGGACGGTTGCGAGTCGTTCAACAACCGTCCGCACGGCCTGACTGTCCTCGGCTGATCAGCTTTCCTTGAACGCCGCGGACCCGAGGATGCGGGTGACGTCGATTTCGATGACCACGCGCGCTGGGTTGACCCGTGGCTGGCGGTACCGCTCGGCATAGCGCCGAACGGCGTCGGCCACGGAGTCCTCGTCGGCGAGCACGCGTGCCGGCCCTTCGAGCGTGAGCCAACGACCACCGTCGACCGAACTGACTGCGGCGTATCCGCCACGCGCTGCGTTGATCGCCTTCTGTGAACCACCGCTGGTGATCACGCGCGCCTTTCCGGCTTCCTGGTCCCAGGTGAACCCGACGGCCACGACGTGTGGGGTGCCGTTCGGACGCAACGTCGTGAGTGTCGCGAGGTGGTATTCACCGACGAACTTCAGCCCGTCTTCGGTGAGAGTCTGCTGTGCCGATGGCGTGGTGGAGGGGGTGAGCGTCATGCCACGACGGTAATCCAGGACACTGGAGCGGTGACTGCGGGTGCGAACGTGAATGACATCGACACGGTACTGCTCCTCGGCGGACGAAGTGAGATCGGCCTCGAGATCGCGGTCAGGCTCGCGCCGGGCCGCAACATCGTTCTGGCTGCCAGACGCAGCGGCGAGCTGTCGGAGCAGGAGCAGATGCTCAGGAACGCCGGAGCGGTCGGCGTCTCCACCGTCGAGTTCGACGCCGACGCCGTCGACACGCACGGAGACCTCCTGGAGGCCGTAGTCGCCGAGCACGGTCGGATTTCGGTTGCAGTGCTGGCCTTCGGAATTCTCGGCGATCAGGCGCGTGCCGAAACCGACGCGGCGCATGCGGTCGCGGTGGTGCACACCGACTACGTGGCGCAGATCAGCATCCTCACGCACCTCGCGGAGATCATGCGCCGACAGGGAACCGGAAAGATCGTGGTGTTCTCGTCCGTCGCCGGCGTTCGGGTTCGCCGCGCCAACTACGTCTACGGGAGCGCAAAGGCCGGCTTGGACGGTTTTGCCAGCGGTCTGGGCGACGCGCTGCACGGTTCGGGCGTGCAGTTGATGCTGGTACGGCCAGGGTTCGTCATCGGGAAGATGACCGAGGGAATGTCGCCTGCCCCGATGTCGAGCACTCCGTCGCAGGTCGCCGACGCCGTCGTACGGGGACTGAACTCCGGGGCGACTCGGGTGTGGGTTCCGCGAATTCTGCAGCCGGTGTTCTTCGTCATGCGGCTTCTGCCTCAGACGATCTGGCGCCGGATGCCGCGATGACCGCACACCCGGTGGTGATCGTCGGCATCGGCGCCGACGGCTGGGAAGGGCTGTCCGAGAGCGCGCAGGGTGCAATCCTCGGTGCGGAGGTCCTGATGGGGTCGCCGCGCCAGCTGGACTTGGTCCCGGCGGCACATCTCGGGGCACGGCGTGCGCCCACCAGGCTCACCTGGCCGTCTCCGATGATTCCGGCGTTGCCGTCGATGTTCGCCGAGAACGCGGACCGCAAAGTATGTGTGCTCGCCAGCGGTGACCCGATGTTCCACGGCCTCGGCGTCACGTTGGTCCGGCTGCTCGGCGCGGACAACGTGCGAGTGATCTCGCACCCGTCGTCGGTGGCGTTGGCGAGCGCGCGAATGGGATGGGCATCGGCCGAGGTCGACATCGTGAGCCTGGTGAACCGAGACTCGGCGACCGTCTTGGCGGCAGTGGTCGATGGCGCGCGCCTCTTGGTTCTGAGCAACGGGCGCTCGACACCGGGGGAGGTGGCACGTCTGTTGGCCGGCGCGGGCTTCGGACGATCGACTCTGACTGTACTGGCCCAGCTGGGCGGGGCCGAGGAATCGCGGACCGTCACGGTGGCGGACGAGTGGGATCACGCGGACGAGGACGTGGACGCGTTGAACGTTCTGGCCGTCGAGTGCATCTCGGTCGATCATCCGTTGCGGCTGACTCGAATCCCGGGTCTACCGGATGCTGCGTTTGTCGGCGACGGTCAGATGACCAAGCAGGAGATCCGCGCATTGACGTTGTGTGCACTCGCACCGGCGCCGGGAGAACACCTCTGGGACGTCGGCGGAGGGTCGGGCACCGTCGCCATCGAGTGGATGAGAACCCACCCGCGTTGCACTGCAACAGCATTCGAGAAAGTGGCGAGCCGGGTATCGCAGATCGGTGCCAATGCACTCAATCTCGGCGTGCCTGCGTTGGCAGTGAAAGGGACCGCGCCCGAGGCGTTTGCGGAAGAGGTTCGGCGTCCCGATGCGGTGTTCGTCGGCGGCGGCGTCACGCAACCGGGAATGCTCGAAGCGTGCTGGGAGCAGTTGAGCGTGGGCGGGCGTCTGGTTGCCAACGCCGTGACTGCCGAGTCCGAATCGTTGCTGCTCGGCTGGATGAGTCGCCAGGGTGGGACGCTGCGACGCTTTCAGGTGCAGCGCGCCGAGCCTTTGGGCGCGTTCAACGTTTGGCGACCGCAACTTCCGGTGGTCCAATGGTCCGTCACAAAAAGTCAGCCGTCTGCAGGCGCAGGCACAGATACGCCGGAGGAATCCACACAATGACCGTTCATTTCATCGGTGCGGGTCCCGGTGCGGCAGATCTGATCACTGTCCGCGCGCAACGCATCATCGCTGCGAGCCCTGTGTGCTTGTACGCCGGCAGCCTTGTCCCAGCGGAGTTGCTCGAGTGGTGCCCGGTCGGGGCGCAGGTCGTGGACACTGCTCGCCTGAGCCTGGACGAGATCACCGCGATCCTTGTCGAAGCGCATTCGGCCGGGCTGGACGTCGCGCGTCTGCATTCCGGTGATCCGTCGATCTTCAGCGCGGTAGCCGAGCAGGCTCGTCGCCTGGACGCCGCGGGTGTCGATTTCGACATGATTCCCGGTGTTCCTGCATTTACCGCGGCCGCCGCAGCGCTGAGGCGTGAGCTGACCGTCCCAGGCGTCTCGCAGACCATTGTTCTCACCCGAGTCTCCACCTTGTCGACGGCAATGCCGGAGGGCGAGGATCTGCGGTCCCTGGGCCGCAGCGGCGCCACGATGGTGATTCACCTCGGCGCTCATCGCATCGAACAGATCGCATCCGAGTTGGCCGACAATTACGGCGAGGACTGCCCTGTAGCGGTCGTCGCCTTCGCCTCGCGGCCCGAGGAGATCGTTGTTCGAGGCACTTTGAAGACGATCGTCGAACTTGTTCATGCAGCCGGCATCACGAAGACGGCCGTTGTGATCGTCGGCCGAGTGTTGACTGCTGAAGGATTCCCGGACAGCTATCTCTACTCGGCGGCGCGTGAGAGAAGCACACACTGACCCCGACGGGTACTCGTCATCGCGTGCTGCTGCTCGGCGGCACGGGTGAAGGCCGAGTGATCGCTTCTCGGTTGGCCGGTTCAGCCGACCTCGAGGTTGTCACATCGCTGGCCGGCCGGGTTCGTGATCCTCGATGGCCGGAGGGGGAAGTACGCATCGGTGGGTTCGGGGGAGCCGAAGGCCTCTCGGAGTGGTTGTCGAACAACGATATTCGTGCAGTGCTGGACGCCACACATCCGTTTGCCGCTCGCATCACCAAAAATGCATTCGACGCGTGCCTCGCGAATTCCGTTCCGTACGCCATGTACCGACGCCCCCCGTGGCGCGAGCAACCCGGCGACACCTGGCTTCCGGTACGCGATCTCGATCACGCCGCAGAGTTGGTCCCGACGATCGGCTCACGCGCTTTTCTGACGATCGGGAGGCAAGGAGTTTCGGCGTTCGACCGCGTGAAGAACGTCTCGTTTCTCGTGCGTTCCATCGATCCGCCTTCAGGGACATTGCCACCTCATTCGCAATTGCTGCTCGCACGTGGCCCATTCGACGTCGAAGCGGAAGTCGATCTGATGAGAACTCACGGCATCGACGTCGTGATCACCAAGAACAGCGGCGGCGAGCAGACGTACGCAAAGATCGCCGCCGCCAGGAAATTGTCGATCCCGGTGATCGTCGTCGAACGACCACCGATCCCGGCGACCGCCCCGGCATTCGACACCGAMGCSGGGGCGGTGGACTGGCTCACGGCTTTCGGTAGTGGAACGGCGCTGTGAGGCCGACATCGCGTTCGCTTCAGGTTCGTCTAAGGTTCCGTGACCATACTGTAGGGATGTTGGGATCTTTCGACGCCGCACTGCGGGACCGCGCATGAGAGTGTCGGTTCCCGGAATGAGCCGTCGAAAACCATCGGGAATTCACGTGCGGACGCTCCATGCGCGCGTGAAATTGCTGACTGCAGGCCTGGTGGCGATCGCGGTGATCGTGTCGGCGTCGGCGGTGTACATCGTGTTCAACGCGTATTTGCAAGGCAACGTCGATCGACAACTCGAGCGCACGAGTGACGCGATCACCGACACCGTCAATTTCGGCGGTGTCACACCGGTTCTGGGATTGACGGCCGGCGCGGATACAGCGGTCATCCAGGCGGTGGGGCTTCTCACTGCCGACGGCGCATTGGTGACGGCGACTCCCGGTCTGCCGCCGTTCAGCACCAGCGCAGACGCCATCAGGTCGATCGCAGACGGCAATTCGTCGCAGACGATCGCAACCGTCGATGCGTATCGAATTCTTGTCGAGCCCTCGGTTGCGGGCCAAACTTTGGTTGTCGCGCAATCCTTGGGGCCGACACGTTCGGTCCTCAAGCGACTCGCAGTGGTGTTGGCGGCACTCGGGGCGGCCGGTATCGCACTCGCTTACGCGGCCGGAGATGCTGTGGCACGCACAGGATTACGACCAATTGCGCGACTCACTGCGGCAACGCGGCGGGTTGCCGAAACGGATGATCTTGCGCCGATTCCGGTGACCGGCGACGACGAGTTGGCGTCGTTGACAGTCAGTTTCAATCGGATGCTCGGGACGTTGTCGGAATCGCGGGCGCGCCAGAGAAGTCTGATCACCGAAGCGGGCCAGGACCTTCTGGCTCCGTTGACTGCACTTCGCACCAATATCGAGTTGTTGATGTCTTTCGATACCAAGTCCGGCGCGATTTCCGAGGCAGATGCAACGCAGTTGCGTGAGGAAATCACGGACCAGATGATGGAGTTGACGCTCCTCGTCGGAGAGTTGGTGGACCGTGCGCGGGTTGACGAAAGCACGTTGGGGAGAGGAGATTCCCTCTAAATCGGACGTCTGACCAGCGCCTTTGTTGCATTCGTAATTGAAGCAATGGAAGGAGCGCTGGTAATGTGGGGCAATTGTGAAGTTTTTGGGTATAGCTGGAGTGTGGCGCGAACCGTGGGGTTTGCTGGGCGGGGGCCTTTGGAGGACGAGAGGGATTCAGTGGTCAAGCAAGCACGCGCCGAGCTGACTCGGCAGCAAATCGTTGCCGGCGCGGCCGCGCAGTTCGAGAAGACTGGTTACGGCAGCACCAGCATGGCCGACATAGTCTCGGGGGCCGGTACTACCAAGGGCGCGTTGTACTTCCATTTCGCGTCGAAGGACGAGCTCGCGCAATTCATCATTGCCGAACAGCATCGGCTCTCGATCGAATCGGTGCAGGCGATTTCCGCGACGGGCAAGGACCCGTTGGAACAGATGATCATGCTCACGCACGAAATGGCACGCCAGATCGTTGATGAGCCGATCGTTCGCGCGGGCATTCGCCTCACGCTGGAACTGAGTACGTACGAGGGGCCGGTGGAACCGTACGCCGAATGGATCTCGGCAATCACCGATCTCACCGCCAGAGCTCAGGCGGAAGGTGAAATCCGAAAATCGGTCAGTGCAGAATCGTTCGGCAGGTTCATGCCCTCGGCATTCACCGGAGTACAGCTGGTTTCGAACGTACTCACCCGACGCTCGGACCTTCCGGATCGTGTCGACGAGATGTGGCAGATCCTGCTTCCGGGAATCGTCAGCGACGAACTTTCCGGTGACATCGAGCGCCTCGTCAAGTCGCGGTGGACTCCGGCGGCGGCGTAGCCTGCGGGACATGGCCGTTACGCGGATAGTTTCGGATCTGTCGAGTAGTTCGCTCGAGGCCGCGCAGCGCTTCTACACCGAAGTGCTGGGCCTCGAAGTTGTCATGGATCACGGGTGGATCGTGACGTTGGCTTCGCCGACGGATCCGTCCTTGCAGATCAGCGTCATGACGCACGACGCTCATGCGCCCGTCGTGCCGGACGTCTCCGTCGAGGTGGACGATCTCGATGCGGCGTACGAGGCCGCAGTGCAACGCGGCGACACGATCGTCTATCCCGTCACCGAGGAGCCGTGGGGTGTGCGCAGGTTCTTCGCCACCGACCCCGACGGTCACGTGATCAACATCCTCAGCCACCGACGCGAGCAGTGATGGCGTCCGGCCCGGGCGGACTGACGTACCTCGAGGTGGGCGCGACGTCAGGCGTTCTCCCCGCCGGTTATCACCACGTTCACGAGATCGCGACGGTCGGATCCGGACGTGAAGATTTCGCGGTTGCAGCTCGTACCGTCCTGGAATGGGGAATGCACCGCGGAGCCGGTCTTACCGTCCGTACGGCAGCCCCGACCGCGGTGGCAGGTCAGGATGCGACTTTCGGACTCGGCCCGGTGGCTATCCCGGTTCGGATCGTCTATGTCGTCGACGACGCCAATCGCAAGGGCTTCGCGTACGGAACCCGCGCAGGCCACCCCGAATGCGGGGAGGAATTGTTTGTCGTCCATTTCGACGAGACCAGCCAAGCGGTTCGTATCGAGATCGTCGCATTCTCCAAGCCTGGAACGTGGTGGGTACGTCTCGGCGCTCCGATCGGACGTCGAGTTCAGGCGTTTGTGACGCGCCGCTACATCCGTGCCGTCCGCGCGAGCGTCGACCGATCGCGGGTTTGACCGCTGTCGGGCGCGCTGGAAAAATGATTGGACGAGCTTCGGTTCGGATTGATAGCTTGTGCGAGACCGTGACAACACGCCAGGAGGTGAGACCCATGAACGCTGTAACCATGTGGGTGCTCCCACTCGTGTTCACGGATCGGCGATTGACGTAGGTGTCGCCGGGAGCGCCTCGAGTAGGCATCCCGAAAGGTAACACCATGCAATCCAATTCTCAGACCATCGAATTCACTTCCGAGACGACGTTGAACGGGGTCGTCGAACGCCATTTCACTCTGGACGACATCACCGGTGTGCTCTGGTCACCCGCGTCCGGATCTGTCGAATCACCCCTTCTGCTGTCCGGGCACTCCGGCGGCATGCACAAGAAGGCACCAGGACTGGTTGCCAGCGCACTCCACAGTGTGAGCTCCCACGGGTTCACAGTCGCCGCGATCGACGCGCCCGGACACGGCGACCGGCCGCGGAACACACAGGACGAACAGTGGGTCGAGGCGATCCACCAGGCTAGGGCGGCCCACGAGCCGATCGCCCCGATCGTCGTCGAGTACAACCGATCGTTGGCGGAGCGTGCAGTGCCGGAATGGCAGGCGACCATCGACGCTCTGCAAACGCTGCCCGACGTCAACGCCGACGCTCCGATCGGCTTCGGCGGCGTGTCGCTAGGGGTCGTGACCGGGCTCATGTTGGGTCCGGTCGAATCCAGGATCGCTGCCGTGAGCTTCGGGGGAGTTTTTGTGGACGACTCCCTCATCGAAGCGGCACGAAAGCTCACGGTCCCGGTCGAGTACCGGATCCCTTGGGACGACAAGGATTACGACCGCACGTCAGGGGTCGCGTTGTTCGATGCCTTCGGTTCGAAGGAGAAGACGCTGCACGCCTACTCGGGCAGGCACTATCCCGTGCCCGACTACGAGCGAGACAGTTCGGCTCGGTTCTTCGCCCGCCACCTCGGCGGGAGCGGTGGCGCTCCTGTGAGCTGACGTGAACACGTATCGGCGTCCGGCCTGTGTCGGACGCCGATGCGATTTCGATCCTTCGCTCGCCGGTAGCCGTCCAGCTTGGCCATTTTTACTGAGGCGCGCGAGGGTGCGCGCTAGCATGGCCCTCGACCGGGGGTGCTTACAGCTCGAGGTGCAGTGCCCGTGGAATAAGGGGCCAGAGTGTTCGATAGCGACGAGTGGTCCTTACGGTCCGCCGGGCGGAACGACCTTGTTCGTGATCCAGTTCGATGCTTCGATCTCGTCGAGGATTGTCCGGAGAACTTCGGTGGCTAATGCTCGTGATGTGCCGAGTATCCGGTCAATACCGAACACCGAACAAGACTGGAAACTCTTCTCGCGTCCGAACTGAGGCGACGACATGTGTTTCAACCGCGCATGTCCAGCCATGCGTCGACTACCCGTCCGATACCTGACCCGGGGGCGGTATTTGAGTGGGCCGATATCGCACGGCGACTGCACCCGACTGGAACTCGTGGCGATCGACGAGTTCGAGTCGGATGCGCTCGTGCAGACCGGCGAGCAACGTCGGTCCGTGTCCGGCAAGGACCGGTTGCACAACGAACTCGTACTCGTCGATCAGTCCCAGGTCTGCCAATGCCAGGGGGAGTGTCACGCCGCCAACCCACAGGCCTTCGCCGGGCTGCTCCTTGAGTCGCTGAACTGCTGGCCCCAAGTCGCCTTGCACGAGTTCGGCATTCCAATCGACCCCGCTCAGCGTGTTCGACACGACGTACTTCTTCGCCCGGTCCATTGCCTCGGCGAACGGGATCTCCCACTCGTCCATCCAGTCAGGCCACGCGCCCGTTGCAGGCTTCCGCCACGCCGACTCCATCATCTCGTAGGTCACCCGGCCGAACAGCAAAGCATCGGCGCGTTCCATCTGAGCGGTCCAGTAGCGCATCGACTCCTCGTCGGGTGGGAGCCCCGCCTCGTGATGGCAGCAGCCGTCGAGGGTGACGTTGATCGAGTATCGAAGTGGTCTCATCTCGTTGTTCTCCCCTGATACGCGCAGAGTGACAGCACCGGACCGTACTCAGACTACTGCCGGGCCGTCGGTGTAGATCAGGTTCGGGACCTGGAGTCACGCGGGGGTCGACCGAACAGCAACCAGACGAGCGCACCGAGTACAGGCACCGCGATCACCAGTGCCGACCACCAGAATTTGCCGCCCGAGCGGTCGAAGTCGGTGCGCACGATCGCCACGAGCGCGCTAATCGTGATGAAGATCCAGGCAAGAACGAAGACGGTGAAGGTGATGTCCACCCAAAGCGGAATGGTGGGGTTGTGGATCGATTCGTTCACGCTTACAAATCCCTTTCAACCGCTGTGACTTGATTGGAACAACACGCTCCAGCGCTTGGGCTTAGTGCGAGATCGACCTTCCCTCGGTACCCCGTCGATCACGCGGACGCGAGACGTTCGGAGATCAACGCGTTGAGGGAAACCCCTTCCTCGGCGGCGGCGCGTGCCAGCTTGCGGTGCAAAGTCGGGGTGATCCGGACCTGGAACTTGCCCGAATATCCGCGCTCGCTCAGCGGTTCGGGGATCCGCTCACCTGTCTCTGCCATGTCCGCGAGCGTCTCGGCCACCGCTGTACGGATGCCGTCGAGGGCGGCTGCTTGAGTATCCGCGAGCCACGACAGGCCAGGGAACTCCGTGCAGGTTCCCAGGAACTCTCCGTCGGGTTCGTACCACTCGACTCGGTATGTGTAGTGCTCCACTGCGGGGATCACGGCGATTCTCCTTCCATGCGTTCGATTGCTGCCAGAACTTGCCCTACCTGGTACTGCTTGGCCTTACCGCCCGAACCCTTTTGAATGTTGATGCGTGGTCCCGGCCACGGCGTCTGGAACTTGGCGTGAGACCCGGCGTTCTGCCTGGCCTGGCCGAAGACATCGATGCAGAGTGCGAACAGTTCGTCGTAGGTGACGTTCTGCGGCGCGGTCCGCATTTGCGCGAGCAGCTTGTCTCTCTTCCCCATGCAATATTGATACTGCATCTAGTATCACCGTGGGTCAGCGGAGTGCGCAAGGTGTGAGTGCCCACACCGTGCAATTCTCTCTCTCTCTCTCCCGAGGCGGAGGTGGAGCTGTTCACGCTTCCAAACCACTTTCGACGACTGTGCCTTGATGAAACAACACACTCCATCGATTCTCGGCGAACCGCCAGATGGATGATCGCTCGGTAACCCGATGCGCCTGCGCCAGCCGGTACGTCACCAGATAGGTGTCAGGCGCGATCCTGCTCAGCGCCGGCCGGTCAACCCTCCACCCGAGTTCGGCGGCGTCGTTCACCTCGCCGCGGAGTCGCCGGCTCGCGACTGCCGACTGCACGTAGTCGCGGGTGTATCGAGCGCCGGAGGCTCCGATCTCCCGGAACTCCGGGTCGACGACCGCATCGAACTCGTCTCGTGACATCGCTACTCGAGTTCGGTGAAACAGAGGTTCGAACTCCATCAACTCGTCGAGGATCGGGCGCAACTCGTGCGGGGTCGTCACGACTGCTCCGAGAACTGCGCCCTCATCTCGATACCTATCTCCGCGTGTCGCAGGAGGAAGGCCTTCTCGTCATACCCCTTGCGCCGCAACCAGAGAGTGACCTCGCTGTTGCATTTGCTTGCATTGCACGAGCGGCACGCCGGTGCGATGTTGTCGAGCGTGTAGCGCCCACCGCGGGAGATCGCCAGCACACAGTCACGCTGCGGCGACTCGTCCGGCTCGCCGCAGTACGCGCAGCCACCCCAGGCCGCTTTGAGCGCGGACCACTGCTCGACGGACAGGTCGTGCTCCACCAGATCCATTCGGCGTTTGCGTTTGCGCGCGTATCTGGCTTTCCGGGTCCGGTTGACGGGCATGACGCCATGCTATCGCCGAGTGGTGGTTACTCCGGGTACCGCCGCGGGGTGAACACCTGACGGCCCGAACCGGTTTCGACGACCGTCGTCATCGACGATCCGACGATCAGCAGAGTCCGCATGTCGATTTCGGAAGGCTCGAGCTCGCCGAGGGTCACGACGCGAACTGATTCCTCGGCTCCGGCAACATCGCGCCCGATGACAACAGGAGTATCGGGGGAGCGGTGTTCGAGTACGAGGTCCTTCATGGCTTGGACCTGCCACGTCCGCGACTTCGACGCCGGGTTGTAGACCGCAAATGCCATATCTGCGGCTGCAACTGCCGAGATACGGCGAGCGACGACATCCCACGGCTTGAGGCGATCGGAGAGGGAGAGCACCGCATAGTCGTGCCCGAGGGGAGCGCCGACGCGACTGGCGACAGCGTTTGCCGCCGTCATACCGGGAAGGATGCGTACCGGCACGCCGCGCCACTGGTCTTCGGCGGCAACTTCGAGAACTGCAGCAGCCATGGCGAATACGCCGGGATCTCCCGACGAGACGACAGCTACACGGGCGCCGTTCTTCGCCAGGTCCAACGCCATCGCGGCGCGTTCGGCTTCGACGCGGTTGTCGCTGGAATGGCGCCGCTGGCCCGGACGCGTCGGCACGCGATCGACGTAAGGGCCGTAGCCGACGAGGTCGGTTGCCAACGAAAGCTCATACGCCACTTCGGGTGTGGTCCAGGCGGTGTCGCCCGGTCCGAGTCCGACCACGACCACCTCGCCGCGGGATTCGGTTGCAGGTCGAGGGTTGTTCGACGGGCTCGGAACGATGGCGATCGAGAAGTACGGAACTCCGTCCGGGTCGACCTCGGCAGCGGATTCGACGCGTTGACGTGTGGTGCTCGCACGCTCGACGTAGTGCGCTTCATCCAAACGGCCGGAATCCTCGAGCGATTGCAGGACCGGCGGGAACGTGCGTCCGAGCTTGAGGATGGCAGCGGCGTCGGTTTCCTTGAGCCGCCTGGTCAGCTCAGCCTGCGGCAATGTTCCGGGCAGGATCGTCAGGATCTCTTCACCCTCGACCAGCGGCTTTCCGAGTGCAGCAGATGCCGCGCTGACGGAGGTGACGCCGGGAATCACTTCGGCGTCGAAGCGATCGGCCAGCCTCTTGTGCATGTGCATGTAGGAGCTGTAGAAGAGCGGATCGCCGGCGGCGAGCAACGCGACGGTTCGACCGGCCGCGAGGTGAACTGCCAACCGTTCGGCAGCCGCTTCGTAGAACTCGTCCATCGCGCCCTGGTATCCGCCGGGATGATCAACGGTCTCGGTGGTCACGGGGTATACGAGGTGTTCTTCGATTTGTCCTTCGCGCATGTACGGCGCTGCAACTCCGCGGGAGATGCTCTTGCCGTGCCGCGCGGAGTGGAACGCAACCACATCGGCCTCGCCGATGACGCGGGCGGCCTTGACGGTCACCAATTCGGGATCGCCGGGGCCGATACCTACACCCCAGAGCTTGCCTGCACTCATTCGACTTCGCTCGCAATCGCATTGACGACGGCCGCGGTGATCGCGCTGCCGCCGCGTCGGCCGCGGAGCACGAGATGATCGATCCCGCTGGCGTGTTCGATGAGGGCTTCCTTCGACTCGGCAGCGCCGATGAAGCCGACCGGACCTCCGACGATGGCGGCCGGACGGGGCGCGCCGGCTTCGATGAGGTTCAGGAGATGGAACAGTGCGGTGGGTGCGTTTCCGATCGCGACAACAGCGCCCTCGAGCTTGGCTCCCCACAGTTCGAGAGCAGCCGCCGAGCGAGTGTTGTCGATGGTCGACGCCAGCACGGGAACCCGCGGATCGCCGAGGGTGCAGATTACGTCGTTACCGGCGGGCAGACGCTTGCGCGTGATGCCGGCAGCCACCATCTGGGCGTCGCAGAAAATCGGCGCGCCGTCGCGCAGAGCTGCGCGCGCAGCCGAGACGACACCGGGTGTGAAGGCGACGTCGTCGACGAGATCGACCTGGCCACTTGCATGAATCATGCGCACTACAGCTTGCGAGACATCCGCCGGGAAACGGCTCAGGTCGGCTTCGGCCCGAATGGTGGCAAAGGACTGGCGATAGATTTCCGCGCCGTCACGGATGTACTCGATCATGTGCCACACGATAGAGGCATCACCGATCGGCCGGATTCACCCGGTAACCGTCACCCGTCGCAATCACATCCGCTACGTCCCCGCGGGGACGTCCGCAGCTGCGGTCGCACCCGGCCCAGTGCTGGCGCCCGACGACGGGCAGTTCTGCCTGCTCGACGGCGGTGATTGCGTCGGTGCGCACATCGGCGAGCGACTTCTCGCATCCCGGGCTTCCGGTGCAGGCGGTGACGTCGAGCCACGGTGAGTTCTCGTCGAAGATCAACCCCATCGGCGCCAACACCCGGACTACCTGCTCGGCAGCCCATTCGTCGAGGTCGAAGATGTGCACCGATCGCCACGGCGTCACGACAACGGGCTTGTCGACGGCGGCCAGGAACTCGGCCAGCCGAGCGTCGAGCAGCCCGAATCGCAAGCCTCCGCCCAGGGCTACGGTCCCGTCGCGCTGCTCGAGCCAGCCGATGGTGGGCCGTGCATCCGGCGTGAGGTCCGCAGCACCGGTGGACTCGGCGCTCAGACCCAGCTGCTCGAGGGTGCGTTCGATTCCGTCCGGAACCTCGGCCAGGCGCCAGTGCTTGTCGCGGACGTCGAGGAATGATCGAGCCACCTCGAGGAGCAATTCGACGGCGTCGTCCGCCTGGACGAGATGAGTGGTGTGGTGACCGGCGAGCACCAGTGAATGCTCGGTGGCGCTGCGCGCATGGAGTCCGAAATCGCCCCGTAGCCCGGTGATGTCTCCGCGCCCGTCGTCGAGGGTGAACAGGGTTCGCCCTGGCAGATCCGCCAATGCGTGATCCGCTTGGATCGCCGAATCGAGACGGTGGACCAGTTCACGAATGTCGGCGACGCCCCCGATACGGCCGGACAGTGGGGACGCGAGGATGTTGCGCACTCGCTCGTGCGTCGCGGACGGCAGCAGGCCGGCCGACGCGATTCGCGCCGCGAAGGCTTCGGGATCCGAGACCGAGCGCAGTTGGACGTTGCCCCTCGAAGTGAGTTCCATCTGCCCGTTGCCGAGATCGCGCGCTGCGTCGGCGAGCGTCTGCAATTGGACCGGGGTGAGGAGTCCGCCGGGTAGGCGCACGCGTGCCAGTGCGCCGTCGGCGGCGTGGTGAACTTGCAGTGCACCCGGGCACGCGTCTGGCTGTGAACGGTCCGTGGGCATGGCTCCAGGGTACGACCTGTCATGAGTGCCTTCTGCGGACCGGTAGCATCACCACCACCAGTGACGGCAGTTGAGGAAACCGGTGAAAGTCCGGTGCGGTCGCGCCACTGTGAGTGTTGCTCGAGCGGGACGTGTTTCCGCTCGGAAACACGAGTCAGACCCTCAACCGCCGTCGATGACAGATCTGTGCCACGGGGCGCGAAACCCCAGGAAGGCTTCACCCGTGATTCTTCTGCTCTCCACGTCCGATACCGATCTGCTGAGCGCCCGCGCCAGCCAGGAAGCCGGCGACGGCGTCTCCTATCGCTGGGCCAACCCCTCACGCTTGCTGGTCTCGGAGGACTTGCCGCCCTTGCTCGACGGCGTCGACCTCGTGATCGTTCGTATCCTCGGCAGCCGTCGTAGTTGGGAAGACGGCTTGGAGATGGTCCTCGCCTCCGGACTCCCCGTAGTCGTTCTCGGCGGCGAGCACGCGCCGGATGCCGACCTCATGGAGTGCTCGACGGTCTCCGCCGGTGTTGCTGCCGAGGCGCACAACTACCTGGCTGAGGGTGGCACGCAGAATCTGGCACAGCTGCACCACTTCCTCTCCGACACCGTCCTGCTCACCGGTCACGGTTTCGAGCCGCCGGCTCACCTGCCTTCCTGGGGAATCGCTGATTTCGCGCCCGATCTCGACGCGGCGAGCGGTCCGGTCATCGCAGTTCTGTACTACCGCGCCCAGCACCTGGCCGGAAACACCCGGTACATCCAGGCCTTGTGCGACGCGGTCGCCGAGGCCGGTGGCACTGCGCTGCCGATCTACTGCGCATCTCTGCGAACCGCAGAAGCCGAACTTCTGAGCACGCTCCGCCGCGCCGACGCCATGGTCGTGACAGTTCTTGCTGCCGGCGGCACCAAGCCCGCCACCGCGTCCGCTGGTGGGGACGACGAAGCCTGGGACGTCGCCGCACTCGCTGCACTCGACGTCCCGATCCTGCAGGGGCTGTGCCTGACCAGTAGCCGCGCCACCTGGGACGAGAACGACGACGGACTGTCGCCTCTCGACGTCGCGACGCAGGTCGCGGTGCCGGAGTTCGACGGTCGCATCATCACCGTCCCGTTCTCCTTCAAGGAAATCGACTCCGACGGGCTGTCCACGTACGTCCCCGATGCCGAGCGCGCTGCCCGTGTCGCCGGTATCGCCGTCCGTCACGGCAAGCTTCGCCACATTCCGACCACCCAGCGTCGCGTTGCTCTGATGCTCTCGGCGTACCCGACCAAGCACGCCCGTATCGGCAACGCCGTCGGCCTCGACACTCCGGCGAGCGCAATCGATCTGCTCACCGAAATGCGTTCTGCCGGTTACGACCTCGGTCCGGTCGACGGCCCTGACGCAGTTCCCGGCCTGGCAGCCAAGGACGGCGATGCGCTGATCCACGCCCTGATCGCGGCCGGCGGACAGGATCCCGACTGGCTTACCGCCGAGCAGCTCGAGGGCAATCCGATCCGCATCTCGGCAGCGAAGTACCGCGACTGGTTCGCCACCCTGCCCGAGGAACTGCGCAGCGGAGTCGAAGAACACTGGGGCACAGCGCCCGGCGAGTTGTACGTCGATCGCTCGCAGGATCCGGACGGCGAAATCGTCATCGCGGCACTGCGATTCAACAACATCGTCCTCATGGTTCAGCCGCCGCGGGGATTCGGTGAAAAGCCTGTCGCGATCTACCACGACCCGGATCTGCCGCCGAGCCACCACTACCTCGCGGCCTACCGCTGGATCGCTGCCACCCCGGACAACGGCGGATTCGGCGCCGACGCCGTTGTGCACCTCGGCAAGCACGGCAACCTCGAATGGTTGCCGGGCAAGACGCTCGGCATGTCCAGCAACTGCGGCACCGACGCAGCGCTCGGCGACCTGCCGCTGATCTACCCGTTCCTGGTCAACGACCCGGGCGAGGGAACACAGGCCAAGCGTCGTGCTCACGCGACGCTCGTCGATCACCTGATCCCGCCGATGGCCCGTGCCGAAAGCTACGGCGACATCTCCCGCCTCGAGCAACTGCTCGACGAGCACTCCAACATTTCCGCACTCGATCCGTCCAAGCTCCCGGCTATTCGCCAGCAGATCTGGACACTGATGCGTGCCGCCAAGATGGACCACGACCTCGGCCTCGCCGAGCGGCCTGAAGAAGACGTGTTCGACGACATGCTCCTGCACGTCGACGGTTGGCTGTGCGAGATCAAGGACGTCCAGATCCGCGACGGTCTGCACATTCTCGGCCGTGCACCCCAGGGCGACGCCGAAATCGAACTGGTCCTCGCCATGCTGCGTGCCCGTCAGATGTGGGGCGGCGAACAGAGCGTCCCCGGTTTGCGTGAAGCACTCGGGCTCAGCGAAGACGGCGACGAGTCGCGCAGCCGTGTCGACGACGTCGAGGAAAAGGCGCACGCACTGGTTCGCGGCATGTACGACGCCGATTGGAACCCCGCTGCGGCAGAACAACTCAGCGACGACGAGACCGTCGTGAAGATCCTGCAGTTCGCGGCCACCGAAGTGGTTCCGCGTCTGCGGCAGACGGACAACGAGATCAAGCAGGTCCTGCACGCGCTCGACGGCGGATTCATCGCCGCGGGTCCGAGCGGTTCGCCGCTGCGCGGCCTGATCAACGTTCTTCCCACTGGTCGTAACTTCTACTCCGTCGACCCCAAGGCAGTTCCTTCACGCCTGGCGTGGGAGACCGGTCAGGCGATGGCCGAGTCGCTCGCCGCTCGCTATCTCGCCGATCACGGCGAGTACCCGCGCTCGGTGGGTCTGTCGGTGTGGGGAACCGCCGCAATGCGTACCTCCGGCGACGACATCGCCGAAGTGTTCGCGCTCCTCGGTGTTCGCCCCGTCTGGGACGAAGCAAGCCGACGCGTCGTCAACCTCGAAGTCATCGATCTCGAAGAACTCGGCCGCCCGCGCATCGACGTCACCGTCCGCATCTCCGGATTCTTCCGTGATGCGTTCCCGCACGTGCTCGCACTGCTCGACGACGCCGTTCAGCTGGTCGCGGCACTGGACGAGACGGACGAGCAGAACTACGTGCGCGCCCACGCACAGGCCGACCTTGCCGAGCACGGCGACGCCAGGCGTGCGACCACCCGTATCTTCGGTTCGAAGCCCGGAACCTACGGCGCCGGACTGCTGCAACTCATCGACTCCAAGACCTGGCGCGGTGACGACGACCTCGCCGAGGTGTACACCAACTGGGGCGGCTTCGCGTACGGCCGTGGGCTCGACGGAATCCCGGCAGCCGACGACATGCGCAGTGCTTACCGTCGAATCAACGTGGCGGCCAAGAACACCGACACACGTGAGCACGACATCGCCGATTCGGACGACTACTTCCAGTACCACGGCGGCATGGTTGCCACCGTGCGCGCGCTGACCGGAAAGTCGCCCGAGGCATATATCGGCGACAGCACTAGGCCGGAATCGGTTCGCACACGCACACTTTCGGAAGAGACCGCACGTGTCTTCCGGGCGCGCGTGGTCAATCCCCGCTGGCTCGACGCGATGCGCCGTCACGGGTACAAGGGGGCCTTCGAGATGGCAGCCACGGTCGACTACCTCTTCGGATACGACGCCACCACCAACGTGGTCGCGGACTGGATGTACGAAAAGCTCGCCGAGACCTACGTTCTGGACGAGCAGAACCAGAAGTTCATGACGCAATCCAACCCGTGGGCCCTGCACGGAATCGCCGAGCGGCTCCTCGAAGCCGCCGAGCGCAACATGTGGGAGCACCCCGAGCAGAAGACACTCGACGGCTTGCGTCAGGTGTACCTCGAAACCGAAGGCGAACTCGAGGGGGAGTAAACCTCGAGAATCACCGGCAGGTCCGGGCGCTGAAGTGTTTCAGCGTCCGGACTTGATGATCTGAGCGATGTTCCGCTCCGCCAGAGCAGTGATGGTCAGTGACGGATTGACGGTGCCGGTGCTGCCCGGAATGGCAGCGCCGTCCATCACGTACAGGCCGTCGTAGCCCTTGACTCGCCCGTAGCCGTCAGTGGCCTTGCCCAGAACCGCACCGCCGAGGGGATGCGCGGTGAACGAGGAATTGACGTCTTTCGCGAACGGCAGGGCGGACGGCAGCGTGGTGCCGGCGAAGGCCATCTTGTTCTGGACGGCGCGCAGGGCCTCGACGGTGGCGTCGTTGCCGTTCTTCGGCCAGTTCAGCACCACCCGATCGGAGCCGCCGTCGTAGGCGAAGTCGGCGCGCTGCGAATCGAGGGTCATACCCAAGGTTCCGAGCATGCCGATGTTGACGGGTAGCCCGGGGACGTACCAGTTTTCCAGGGAGAGGGGCATTCCCGACTCGTCGACGATGCGTGATGCCGACGGTGCGGCTTGCTCGGTGCCGTCACTGAAGCCGAACGAGCGCACCATCCCGGCGTCGCCGTTCGTTCCCCAGCCCTTACCGACGTGTTCGTTGAGGTTCGGCAGCGCGCCCGTCGCCTGGGCGCGTACCAGCAGTTCGGAGGTGCCGATCGAACCGGCGCCGAGGAACAGACGGTCACAGGTAAGAGTCTTCCGGGCCAGAACGCCACCCGTCGGATCCGTCGATTCGACGTCGACGACGTAGCGTCCATCACGTTCGCGACTGATCGCGAGCACCTGATGTCCGTAACAGACGGTGGCTCGTCCGGTGGCTTCGGCGGCGGGAATGTAGTTCTGCGTGAGGTCGAACTTCGCGCCGTTGGAGTTACCCATGTTGCTGTCACCGACAGTGGCCGAGGCTCGGGTTCGGCCGTCGAGTTCTGAGCGCACCACGTCCCAGTTCCAGATCCCGTCGATCCGCTGCGGATCGAATCCGGCACGACGAGCGTCCTGATCCCAACGACGCGAGTGACCGAAATTCGGGGTTTGGTAAATGTCTTCGGGCAACGGGCTCAGACGCAGCATCTGGCGCACCTTGGGGTACCAGGTGGACGCCATCTCGTCGTAGTCGAGGGAGTTGCCGAAGACTGCGTCGAAGAATCGGCGCTCGGGCGCGATCATCACGCCGGTGAAGATGATGGAACCACCGCCGACTGCAGCGCCGCGCCAGACCGAGATGTGTTCGTAGTCGGTGGCATCGAGGACGCCGCTGAAGTAGTCGCACACCACCGGGAGTCCGGTGAGGTTGGTGAACGATGTGCGCCGGAAAACTCCGCGGCCGTCGGCCAGCATGTCGGAGGTGTGAATCTCCCGCTGCGGATCGTGCGGCCATCGGAGTCCGCGTTCGAGGATGGTGACTTGGGTGCCGCTCTGCGCCAACCGGAGAGCGGTCGCGCTGGCGCCGAAACCTGACCCGATGACGATGGCTTCGGAATGTTCCGGGGGAGTGGGCGAGGGTACGAACAACTCGGGGACGAGTGCGCGGTAGTGATCGGCACCCATCGGTAGCGCACGCAGAGGCGCGGGGGCGGCGTGGCTGATCGATGTCGACATGAGCGGTGTCGCGGCTGCAACTGCTGCCCCCACTCCGGCCGCTTTGAAAAAGTCACGACGCTGCATGTCACGACGCTGCATGTGTTTGTTCGACTCCCCAGTTCGACGATTTGCCTCAGAATAACTCGAGATGGAGTTTGGGGACGAAACGGCATGTTGAATGCGCACAGAAACCGGAGAAAACGTGCATAAGTGGCATGTTTCAGCCGATTGCGGAAGGTCGCCGGATAGTCGCCGAGGCTCATCGGTGTCCAGTGAGAGGTTCCCGCCCCTATCCTCGAGGAGTGAACTCCGACTTCAAGCGCGTCTCCGAGGCCAAGTACGTCCTACTCACTACCTTCCGCAAGGACGGAACGCCGGTGGCGACGCCGCTCTGGGCCGCGCCGGACGGCGACAAGCTCCTGATGTGGACCGTCACCGATTCCTACAAGGTCAAGCGCATCAAGCGAAACCCCTTGGTCACAGTCGCCGCGTGTGACGCGCGGGGAAATCCGAAGGGTGAACCGGTTGCCGCCGTCGCCGAGATCCTCGACGCGCCGGGCACCGATCATGCTCGCGACGCGATCGCGCGTCGCTACGGAATCCTTGGCTGGATCACCTTGAAAGGCAGTCTCCTGCGCCGCGGCAAGACCGGAACGATCGGACTTGCCATCACTGCAGCTTGACCGCGTCAGTTGCCGAGCAGATCGTCCAACGCTGAATCGAACCGCGGATAGGTGAAGGGGAAGCCGTTGTCCGTCAGCACTTTCGACACGGCATGACGACCCGTCAGGCCCAAGGCAGCGTCGCTGCGCAGCAGGAACGCGCCGAATCTGACCATGACAGCGGGCGTCGGCGGCGCAGGTGGCCGGTGAAGGTGCTTGCGCAGCCCGGCCATCAGTTCTGAATTGCGGACGGGATCCGGGGCAGTCGCGATGACCACGCCCGAGGCAGCCGAATCGGGTTCGAGGGCCCAACGAACGATCGACAGCCAGTCGTCGATGTGAATCCAACTGGTCCATTGTCTACCCGAGGCAACGCGTCCGCCCAGACCGAGACGTACGAGCAACAGGAGTCGCTCGAGCGCCGGTGTGCCCTTCTCCAACACGACACTGGTTCGCAGGATCACTACTCGTGACGTGTTTGCTCCCTCGACCGCTGCCTCCCAGTCCTTTGCGACGTCGGTCATCTGAGGTGGTCCGTCAGCGAGTGGGGAAGCCTCGTCGAGTCGGGTCTCTCCGGCGTCACCGTAGATTGCGAGCGTGCTCGCCTGGATCCACACCGGAACAGGGTTCGCCAGTAGTTTCGACGCTTCGACCAGCGCGCGGGTCGGATCGACACGGGAGCTGGTGAGCAGTGCGATGTTTGCCGGGGTGGGTCGGCGATCGACCAACTCGCCGGCCAGATTGATCATCGCGGCGCCGTCGAGTTCTCCTGCCCAGTCGCCTACCGTGACACCGTCCCACTGAACCTGCCTGTGCCTGCCGGGTTTCGGTGACCGAGTCAGGACCACGACGTCATACCCGCGGTCGGCGAGATCGTCGCTGATCCGGCGGCCGAGAGCGCCGGTGCCGCCGGCGATCACGACCTTCGTCATCACTGCGCCTGGCTGACCGAGGACATGTGGAAGTCGGGAATCCGCATGGGCGGCATGGCCGTGCGGGTGAACCAGTCTTTCCACTCGCGGGGAAGCGTGATCTCGGTGCGTCCAGCCTCGGTGACCCGCCGCAGGAGATCGAGAGGGCTCTCGTTGAAACGGAAGTTGTTGACGGCGCCGACGATCTTGCCGTCCTCGATCAAATACACCCCGTCACGGGTGAGTCCGGTCAACAGCAGCGTCGTCGGATCCACCTCACGGATGTACCAGAGGGTTGTGAGCAGTAGCCCCTTCTCGGTACCTGCGATCATGTCCTCGATCGAGGTGTCGTCACCACCGGTCAGGATGAGATTGTCGCCGGGAACTGCGACAGGTCGACCGAATTCTCGTGCAGCGTGGCGCGGGTACGCCAGTGCATTGACGACGCCGTCTCGGACCCAGTCGACGGGTTCGATCTCCATACCGTTGTCGAACAGTGAGACGGATTCACTCGACGACGTCGTGATCACGAACGGCGCGGACTGCAAGCCCTCGGCGCCGGGGTCGGAGGTGAGTGTCAGTGGCAATCCGAGCTTCTCGCCGATCCGGGTACCGCCGGTGGTGGAAAGTGCGGTGTGGCCCTCTTCGGCGCCGCGCCCCTCCATGGTCCACATCAGATAGATCATCAGGTCCGCGACAGCCGAAGGCGGAAGAATCGTCTCGTAGCGGCCGGCGGGCAGACTGACCGAATTTTCCGCCCAGTCGAGCCGAGTGGTCAACTGCGACAATAGCTTCGGCACTGAAATGTCAGTGAAATCGACGGTCCCTGATCCGACCCAGGCGCTGGCGTCGCCGCGCTTGCCGTTGATCTCCACGGAGCCGGTGGCCTGAGCCGTTCTACGTCGCACGCCCGTCGAAGTTCCGAGCCAGGTGGTGTGCAACTGGTGGTGAGCGAAGCCGAACAACTGGTCGTCACCGTCGAAGGCCGTGGACAGGTCGGCAGCCAACTGCGCAAAGACACCGATGTCGGTCAGGGCGGCCGGCAGGTCCCAGTCGGTCTCTGCCGCCGACTGCGTGATCAGGTCGGACGCGTCGTCAGCCGGAGTGGCTGTGCGCGCAGCTTCTTCGCTTGCCTGTACGAGCGCAGAAATCTGCTCCGGATCGACACTGCTGGAACTGACAGTGCCCACCTTCGCGATGTCACCCTCGCGCACGATCGAGATCACCGTCCACGTCCGGGACAGCGAGACTCCGTTGGTGGTCATCGAATTGTTGGCCCACCGCAGCGACGCCTCACTCGCATCGGTCACGATCACCAACGATTCGTCTACCGTCCTCGCGGCCAATGCACGCTCGACGACCTGCTGCGGATCGATCACTGCTGAGCCTCCGAACGAGTATTGAGGATGTTGACTCCGCGGAACAGAGCGGACGGGCAGCCGTGGCTGACCGCCGCAACCTGACCGGGTTGCGCCTTGCCGCAGTTGAACGCGCCCTGCAGGCGCCAGGTCGACTCACCGCCAACGGCTTCCATCGAGCCCCAGAAATCCGTCGTCGTCGCCTGATACGCCACGTCACGCACCTGACCGTCGAGCTTTCCGTCACGGATCTTGAAGAACCGCTGACCGGTGAACTGGAAGTTGTAGCGCTGCATGTCGATCGACCAGGACTTGTCACCGACGACGTAGATGCCGTTCTCGACTCGCGAGATCAGGTCTGCGGTCGAGGTGTCCGTAGAAGGGTCGGGGGAGAGCGAGACGTTGGCCATTCGCTGGATGGGAACGTGATGTGCGGAGTCGGCGTACGAGCAGCCGTTGGAACGCGTCAGCCCCAGCCTCGGCGCGAACACGCGGTCTAGTTGATACCCGACCAGTGTTCCGTCTGCCACCAGATCCCACCGTTGAGAGGCGACGCCGTCGTCGTCGAATCCGACGCTGGCCAGGCCGTGCTCTTCGTTACGATCGGCGGTCACGTGCATGAGTGGCGTTCCGTATTTCAGCGTTCCCAGCTTGTCCGGCGTCGCGAACGACGTACCGGCGTAGGCCGCTTCGTAGCCGATCGCCCGGTCGTATTCGGTGGCGTGTCCGATGGATTCGTGGATCGTGAGCCACAGATTGGTCGGATCGATCACGAGATCGGTCGGACCCGCTTCGACGGTCGGTGCCTTCGTCTTCTCGGCCAGCCACTCCGGGATCTGCGCGAGCTCATCGCCCCAGTTCCACGTGCTCTGCGCCCCGAGGTACTCCCATCCGCGACCTACCGGCGGCGCCAAGGTGCGCATCGATTCGAAGCTGCCGGCCGACTTGTCGACGGCGGTCGCCTCGAACTCGGGGTGCAGACGCACCCGTTGCTGGGTGATCGACGAACCGGCCAGATCCGCGTAGAAAGTCTGCTCCTTGACCTGGAGGACACTCGCCGTGACGTGATCCACGCCGTCAGCGGCTTGAAGCCGTCCGGAGTAGTCGACCAGCAGCGCTACCTTGTCGGCCGTCGGTGTCGCGAAGGGATCTTCGAGGTACGGGGACACCCACGTTGCGTCGGCGTAGACGGGTTCGTCGGCGAGGGTGACCGGATCCCGATTGAGCGAGCGTAATGCCTTCGCAACCTCGACCGCTTGGCGTGCCAGCGCAGCCGCGACGTCAGGGGATACCTCGGCGTGCGAGGCGAATCCCCACGTGCCGTCGACGATCACACGGACGGCGACCCCGATCTCGTCTCCGTCGGACACCGCCTGAACTACGCCGTCGCGCAAGCGGATCGACTGTGTGAGCACGCGGTGGACACGAACATCGGCGTGCTGGGCGCCGGCTGTTCTCGCTGCCGACAGCGCCGCATCAGCGACAGCTCGCAGCGGGAGGGCGAGGAAATCTGCATCGACATCTCGGGTGACGGTCACGCACACGACGCTAGCCGACGACCGCCGATCTCAACCGAACTGCTGCCATCCGAGGCGAATCACCATGGCGATCACGACCACCAACAGCGTGATCCGGACGAATCCGGATCCCTTGCTCAGCGCCATCCGCGAACCGATGACCGCGCCGAGAACGTTGCACACCGCCATCGCCAAACCCAAACTCCACCAGACATGCCCGGTGACGGCGAAGTAGGCGAGCGCGCCGAAATTGGAACCGAGATTGATCACCTTCGCCATGGCTGCGCTTCGAACGAATTCGGTTCCGAGGAAGGTGGCGAAGCTGATGATGAGGAAAGTGCCGGTGCCGGGTCCGAGCAGACCGTCGTAAAGCCCGATGAGTCCGGCGGAGAGCAGCAGGACGAGGACGGTCTTGCGCTGCGTCGGACGATGAGTGGCGATCGTGGTGCCCAGCGTCGGCCGCATTGTCACGAAGACGGCGACAGCGACGAGTACGACCATCACGATCGGAATGAAGTACTTCTTGTCGATCAGTGAAACGGCCGCCGCCCCGCACGCGGACGTCACCGCTGCCAAGGCGGCTGCCGGCGCCATCTGCCGCCATTCCATCGGGATTCGACGCGAGAACGTGTACACCGCAGCACTCGTCCCGGTGAATGCCGTCAGTTTGTTGGTGGCCAGTGCGGCCTGCGGGGTCAATTGTGGGGCGACCAGAAAGAGCGCGGGCAACAGAATCAATCCGCCGCCGCCGACGACGGCGTCCACCCAACCCGCCGCCGTTGCTGCCGTCATCAGCAGTCCCCAATCAGCAATATCCACGGCGGTGACTCTTTCACAGCTGTGACACTCTTGAGCACATGCGGAGGTTCAGCCTGTGGCTGCGAGGAAAGCCGATGATCGCGGACAGCGCGCTGGCGCTCGTGTTCTTCGCGCTCGAGGTAGTCACGTTCGTCAGTTCGCCGCGTGAGGAGCGGTGGCCTCAGCTCGTCGTCGGATTTCTGATCTGCCTTCCCGTCGTGTGGCGTCGCAAATATCCGCGTGTGTCCGCTGCGTCCATATTGTCGATGTCGTACTTCGCGACCCTGATGATGTGGGCGACCGGGGATCCGGCTGCGGAACATCCAGGCCTGCTGGCGCTCGGAGTTTCGCTCTACACACTCGTTGCGTACGTCGATCGGCGTACCGGGGCGATATTCGCGTGCTTCCTTGCCCTGGACATGACTTTCTCGTTGCTCGTCATCCGCCAAGACGTGATCCTGACGATCATCATCGCGACGCTGCTCTATGCGCTGGCCTGGATCACCGCCGAGTTCTTGAGCGCGCGACGTGCCTACGACGAGGAAGTGGCCGCCAGACTCGAAGTGGCCGAATACGAACGAGACCGCCGCGCCGAGGATGCGGTGGCGACGGAAAGAACCCGGATCGCCCGCGAACTCCACGACGTCGTTGCCCACGCGGTCAGCGTGATGATCGTTCAAGCGGACGGCGCCTCGTATGCCGTCGATTCCAATCCGGCGTTGGCGAAGAAGGCGCTCGGCAACATCTCCAGCACCGGACGTGACGCGCTTGCCGAGCTTCGCCGGACCGTCTCGCTTCTGCGCACCGAGGTCAGTAGCGATTTGATGCCGCAACACGGAACGGCCGGCATTGCCAAGGTCGTCGAGATGATGCGTGCCGCTGGTCTCGGCGTGCGCCTCGAGCTGACCGGCGAGCTCGACGACGTCAGTCCATCGGTCAGCCTTGGCATTCATCGCCTCGTTCAGGAATCACTGACCAATGTCCTCCGCCACGCCGGCGCGAACCCGAAGGCCCGAGTCACCGTGCGCCGCACCGAGACCGCGGTACTGCTCGAGGTCGTCGACAACGGAACGTCGAGCTCGACCTTCGCTCACGGTTCGGGCAACGGACTGGTCGGCATGCGTGAGCGGGTGGCGGTACTGCACGGGACACTCGAGACGGGACGACGCCCCGACGGCAGTTGGCGTGTGTACGCAGAGTTGCCGCTCGAGATCCACGATTGATACCGGCTCGCCGCAATCGCATTGGCACCTACGTCTCAGGCCCGATAGGTTTACGCCGTGCCCATCACCGTGCTGCTAGTCGACGACCAGGAACTCATGCGGATGGGCCTGAACATGGTGCTCGAAGCACATGAGGACATCTCGGTCATCGGTGAGGCCGGTGACGGAGCCGCGGCGGTCGCAGCGGCGGTGGCGCTGAAGCCTGACGTCGTGTTGATGGATGTGCGGATGCCGATTGTCGACGGTGTGAAAGCGACGGAGCAGATTCTTGCCTCCGGGATCGAATCCAGGGTCCTGGTCATGACGACGTTCGACCTGGACGAACACGCGCTCGGCGCCCTGCGTGCCGGAGCGAGTGGGTTTCTTCTCAAAGACACCCCGCCCGAGGACCTCGTGTCGGCTATCCGCAGCGTGGCGGCCGGTGATGCGGTTGTTTCCCCGAAGGTGACACGTCGTCTGCTGTCGAGGTTCATCGTGGACGGTCCGGCGCCGCGACGCGATCCGGTGGTTCTCGACGTCCTGACCGAACGCGAACGCGAAGTCCTCGGGCACGTGGCCACGGGACTGTCGAACATCGAGATCGCACAGCAGCTGTACCTGTCCGAATCGACGATCAAGTCGCACGTCGGACGCATTCTGACCAAACTCGATCTGCGTGATCGTGTGCAGGCGGTGGTGCTGGCCTACGAGACCGGACTGGTGACTCCGGGCGCGTAGGCCAGCCGCCTGTCAGGCAGCGAGCGTTTCGCTCTGCTCAGGCATCAAAAGCGCCCACTGTTGGCAGCACGATGCAGGTCTTCCCGTCTGCGTAATCGACATTGCCGAAGAGAGCGGCAAACACCTTGCCGTCGCCGGTGTCGACGACCTTCGAGAGCAACGGCGTATCGAGTACGGGCAACTTCTCGTCCAACGGGACGATGCCACCCTTGAAGGTGCCGACGTTGATCCAGGCAACACTCAACCCTGAGGTCTTTGGTATGCCGACGTAACCCGGGATTGCCTGGAACCGGAGATGGTCGGCCTCGACCCACGGCGGCAACGGGAAGTTCGGACCGGCCTGTGCGGAGCTGAGGGTGACGGTGACAGGTTCACCGGCCACGCCACACCCGACCGTCGGTGCGGGGTACATGAACGACTGCGGCTTGGTGACGCCGATGTCCGGGAGATCGAGGGCGGTCGTGATCTGATCAGCGCCTGCCGTGCCGATCAACTGCTGAACAGCAGCAGAGGCTTCGGGGGAGATGGCTGCGGCCTGCGCGATCAGCGCGGCAATTCCTTCGGGTACTACCGGTTCTGCGGCCGCGGTTCCCGCGCTGATCATCGTGCTGCCGGCGGTGAGTGCCACGACGGCGGCAGTGCCGGCGATGGCAGCGGGAATGCGTCGGGCGAGTGTCTTGCCGGGGAGTCGGCTCATGTCGGGCTCCTTCATTTCATGAGGCCGGGAAATGCGGCCCGAAGTGACTTGACCATGCGCATAGTCTCAACGTCAACTTGAGGTTTAGAATCGTTAGCGGAGCGTTAGTTAACGCCAGGCAAGTCGCACGTGCGTGAGAGAAGGCCCGTGTGACTCACGGCACTCGCCTGTTTTGCACCTCTGCGTCGTTGTCGGGAGAAAATCCGGCCCCTCGAGCGTTGAACGGATAGACCGTCTGAAAGGGGACGTCATGATCGCCGCCGTATTCCTCCTCTACGTGATCGTCGAGATCGCCGCATTGGTCATCGTGGGCAACGCCATCGGTGTCGTCTGGACAGTGCTGCTGTTTCTCGCCGGTTCGCTTGTCGGATTGATCCTCATGCGTTCGCAGTGGCGACGAGTCATGGACGGATTCCGCAAGGCAACGCGAGGTGAGGGATCGCCGTCACTGGCGGTCGCCGACGGCGCCTTAGTCGCGGCGGGCTCCGCGTTGATGTTCGTACCCGGACTCGTGACTTCGGTTCTGGGCCTTCTGCTTCTGATTCCGCCGACCCGGTGGGCGCTCCGCCCGCTTGCGGTGCTCCTGGCAGGCAAGCGCGCAGCAGCATTTGCCGCCGGTGGTGACGCCTTCGCCGGAACCGTCGGCTACGCGGCGCGCATGCGCGGAAACGGCGAGGTGATCGACGGCGAGATCATCGTCGAGACACCCGAAACCACCGAGTACGTAGCAAGCAACGGCAAGGAACTCGTCCTCGAGGGTGAGATTCTGGACACGGATACACCCACCCGTTCGCGGGGGCCGCAGTACTAAGAGGCAGACTGGGTGCTCGTGACTACTCGTCTGCTGGTCAACGGCCGGATCTACAGTTCATTTGCACCTGACGCGACCTCGATCGCCATCACCGACGGCACCGTCGTGTGGGTCGGCGACGAGCGCGCCGGACGGGCGTTGCACCCCGCCGCGGAGATCGAAGACCTGGGCGGTGCGTTTGTCACTCCCGGGTTTGTCGACACCCACGTCCACATCACTGCATTGGGACTCAATCTCGTCGGTCTCGATCTCGTGGGCGCGAACTCACTGGACGAATGCCTCTCGCGAGTACGAACATTCGCAGCGGCAAACCCCGAAACTGCCCATCCCGACGCAGTCATCTGGGGACACGGTTGGGACGACACCGAGTGGGCAGATCAGACGCCGCCCTCGACCGCGGATCTCGACGCGGCTGCCCCTGGCCGCAAGGTGTATCTCTCGCGGATCGACGTTCACTCGGCCGCGTGCTCGAGCGCATTGCGCGACGGGATCTCCGGCCTCGCCGACACTGCCGGATACTCGGCCGACGGCCCGCTGACCTTCGACGCACACCACCTGGCGCGCAATGCGGCTCGGAACCTGCTGACCGAATCTCAGCGCGCGTCTGCTCGTACCGCGGCGCTCGATCTGTGCGCCTCCCGCGGGATCGTCGCAGTGCACGAGTGCGGGGGACCGGACATCTCGGGACTGACCGATTTCCAGGAACTGCTGGCCCACGACCACGGAGTGGAGGTTCGGGGCTACTGGGGTGAGCGCGTCGACACCGAAGAGGATGCTCGTGCACTCCTCGACAAAACCGGAGCAGACGGACTCGGCGGGGATCTATTCATCGACGGTTCGCTCGGTTCGCATACCGCGTGGCTGCTCGAACCCTATGCAGACCAACCTGATTCGACGGGCAACGCCTATCTCGACGTCGACGCGATCGCCGCACACATCCGGGCCTGCACCCTCGCGGGTGTCCAGGCCGGCTTCCATGCGATCGGTGACGGTGCCGTCTCGTCGGCAGCGGCTGCGTTCCGCAAGGTCGCCGACGAACTGGGTGGCCCGAAGGTCGCCGCGTTGGGTCACCGCCTCGAGCACGCGGAAATGATGTCGATGGCCGACGCGGAAACCTTCGCGGCCTTGGGTGTCATCGCGAGCGTCCAACCGGTGTTCGACGCACTGTGGGGCGGTACCGACGGTCTGTACGCCACGCGCCTGGGAGTCGACCGCGCAGCAGCGTTGAATCCGTTTGCACCTGCTGCCGGTAAGGGTGTCTCGCTCGCATTCAGCTCCGATGCCCCGGTCACCCCCATCGAGCCGTGGGCGATGCTGCGCGCCGCTGTCCAGCACCGCACCGACGGAAGTGGAATCTCACCGCGTGCGGCCTTCTCCGCCGCAACGCGCGGCGCCTGGCGCGCGGGCGGAGTGCGGGACGGCGCCGCGGGAACGCTCAATCCGGGTGCACCCGCCTCCTACGTGTTGTGGGCGGCAGGCGAACTCGAAGTCAGTGCACCGGCCGATTCGGTTCAGCGATGGTCTACCGATCCGCGCTCGCGAGTACCCGCTCTGCCCAGGCTGGCGGAAGATGCGCCGATTCCGGTCTGCATCAAGTCGGTGCATCGCGGACGCGTCGTCTACCAGCGCGGCTCGACGAGTGAGTGAGGCCGGCGCAGAGGCGCCCAGCAGCGATCGCTCCCGCGTGAACGCTGTGCTCACCGGTTCGGCATGGCTACGTTCGCTGTACGCAGCCGCAGGCGGATTCTTGATCTTCGCCGGGTTCCCACCTCGTCCGCTGTGGTTTCTGGCGCCAGTCGGGATCGCTCTTCTGACGTGCGTGTTGACGAACTTCGGTCGAGGCGGATTGCGTCTTCGTGCCGGCTTCGGTTACGGGTACCTGGCCGGTCTCGGATTCCTGGTGCCGTTGCTTCCGTGGATCGGTGTGTTCGTGGGCGCGGTCCCGTGGATCGCGTTGGCCGCGGTGGAGTCGTTGTTCATCGGACTGTTCGGGTTGCTGGCGGTACTGGTGGCGAGGTTGCCTTGGGCACCTTTGTGGATTGCCGCGACCTGGACGCTTACCGAGTGGCTTCGTTCCAGCGTCCCATTCGGCGGATTTCCTTGGGGCAGGCTCGCATTCGGTCAATCCGAAGGGTGGCTCCTCCCACTCGCGAGTATCGGCGGTGCGCCGCTGCTCAGCTTCGCGGTGGCCCTGACCGGTACCGGCTTGGCAGCAGTCGTCGTCGCTGTCGCGGCAAAACGATGGGACCGAGGATTCTTCGGAGCCGTTGCCGCCGCCATCGTGCCCGTGATCGTTGCTCTCGTGGTGTCGCCGTTTCTTGCCACCATGGATTCCGGCGACCGAACGATCACCGTCGCCGCGATCCAGGGCAGCGTTCCGCGGTTGGGCTTGGACTTCAACTCGCAACGCAAGCAGGTCCTCGACAACCACGTCGCCGAAACCGTGAAACTGGCAGCCGAGGTGGACGCGGGCCGCGTCGATCAGCCTGACGTCGTGATCTGGCCGGAGAATGCCTCGGACATCGACCCACTTCGAAACGCCGATGCCGCGGCCGACATCACCCGAGCCTCCGAAGCGATCGGAGCCCCGATTCTTGTCGGCACCGTACTCGTGAATGCCGATCGTACGACCACCAATTCAGTGATCGTGTGGGACGGCGCCAATGGTCCTCAGGAACAGCACGACAAGAAGATCATCCAGCCGTTCGGTGAATACCTGCCATACCGAAGCTTCTTCCGGAACTTCTCCTCGTACGCCGATCGTGCGGGCAATTTCGTGCCCGGCGAGGGCAACGGCGTTGTCCACGCAGCGGGTGTACCGATCGGCGTCGCGACTTGTTACGAGGTTGCGTTCGACCGGGCGTTCCAGGAATCGGTGCGCAATGGTGCGCAGCTGCTGGCAGTACCGACCAACAACGCCACCTTCGGGGACACCGAGATGACGTATCAGCAGCTGGCAATGTCCCGTGTGCGGGCAGTCGAGCACGGCCGTGCCGTCGTTGTGGCCGCAACCAGTGGTGTCAGCGCCATCATCGCTCCCGACGGGGCAGTGACTTCGCAGACCGACCTGTTCGTGCCGGCGGCACTTGTGGCCAAGGTGCCGCTCTCGACCAGCTCCACCCTCGCTACCCGAGTAGGTCCGGCGCCGGAGATCGTGCTCAGCATCATCGCGGTCGGTGCGATTGCCATGGCGCTGGTAGCCCGGCGCCGAGATCGGGCCGAGCAATCACCAGAGGAGGCTGCGGCAATCTGACCCGAGCAACGGATATCGGGCTGCCGATGTTCCGAGGGGCGCCTACGCGGGTACTCGCTGTGCCACCCGTTCCTGCGTAAAGGCGGCCTCCTGTGACCGAGCCAGACAAGACTGAGCCAGACAAGGCCCAGCCTGAGAAGACCGAGCCCCAGACTGCAGTTCGCAAGACCAGTGTCGTCGACGCGGTGCTGCAGTCACCGCTCGCGGGGCTGTCACCGTGGATCCTGCTGTCCTTGCTCTCCGGGCCGGGAAGGTTCGAGGAATCCGCGGCCGCCGCGCTCGGGTTGTCGCTGCTGATCTTGGCGGCCAGTCACCGGCGCGGCGGCACGGTGAAGCTGTTGGAGGTCTTCGACGTCGTGTTCTTCGGCGTTCTGGCGGCCATCGGCCTCCTCGCGTCGGCGAACACGATTCGGTGGTTCGAACTCTGGGGAGGCGAACTGACCAACATCGCGCTGGTGGTCTTTGCCTTCGGATCGATCCTGCTCCGCAATCCTTTCACTTTGCAGTACGCGAAAGAGTCGACGCCTGAAGAGTATTGGACGACGCCACTGTTTCTGCGCATCAACTACGTCATCACCGCAGTGTGGGCGCTCGCCTTCACATGGTCGGCCGCAGTGGGCTTGTTCGGAGACGCACTGCTGCACGACGGAGACAACTTCTGGACCGGATGGATTCTGCAGTTGCTCGGAACCTTCTTCGCGATCTCCTTCACCGAGTGGTACCCCGAGTATGCGCCGAACAAGGCCGCTCAGGCTCAGGGCCTCGAAACTGAACCACCGCAGTCGATTTTCAGGCTGTTCGACTTTTTGCCGGTGTTCGTAGCCGTGACCGGCATCGCGGGGTTGGTGACCGACTCCGTTTCCGTGACCGCAGGCGTCACGTTGATTCTGGTCGGCGTGTTCGGACATCTGGCGATGCGACGGTTCACCGTCGACTAGGAGCTCTCGGTGATCTCGCGCCGACGGGAACTTGGTGCACGATCGTCTCGATGACCGGCAGGTGCCGGCTGATGCACGGAATTTGTCCGTTTCTGCGATAGTCAGTGCACCTGCCGTGCAATGGAAACGAGGGAAATTGAGCGTTATTTCGAGTACTGCACACAAGCACGAGCCCATACACGGACGACGTCCACCAGCGGATCACCGCTTCCTCGGACTCGACACACGCGTCTTCCCACACGCCCTCGCGATCTTGGGGGTGTGGATGCTCTGGACCGTGATCGTGCCCGCCATCGATTCCGCTGTCTCCTCCGAAGATCCAACCGGCGCCGGAGACCGAATGGCCGTGACCGAAACGGTCTCCTTCGCCGCACCTGCGGGCTGGAATGTCGAGAGTGGTTTCCGAACCGACCAACATGGCGCGTCCGATTCGCTCCCACGTGTGACGTTGACCGGCGGCACCGTCACCGTGAGCGTCGACGCCGACACATTCAGTGGAACTGCCGACGAGCTCCTCTCCCAAACAGATGCCGTGAGTCTTGCGACGAACGGCAGTTCCGTGCTTGCGGTCTCCGGTACACGCCAGCCGATCAGCACCGACGGGGGTCTGAGCGGCGTCCAGGTCAGCTTTGACACTCCGCGGTCCGCCGGATCGGTGACCACATTCGTCACCGACGGCGAGGGAATTCGGGTACAGGTAGTCGGCCCACCCGATCAGATCGCCGCCCGCGGTCGAGAAATCACCGACATGATCGCCTCCATCGGCACACATGAGGGAGACACCAAGTGAGCAGCGATCTCCTCGAAACCCGCTCCCGCGCATTCGATACGACGGCCTGGGGCGAGAAATTTCACTTCTTCCAACCACGCAACGTCGTGTTCTGGATATACCTGTGGATGTGCGGATTCGGCCTCGTCAAAGGCTGGCAGATGTTCGCCCCCTTCGCCGGATACTTCGGGCGCGCACTCCTCGTTGCCGGCATCGTCGGCATCATCAGTGCCGCGGTCTGGACATGGTGGTTCCGGCACATCGACCGCTACGAACGCCAACCCGTAGGACTAGTGGTCACCGGCTTCATCTGGGGCGCCACCGCAGCAACGTTCACTATCGCAGTACCCGCGAACGGAGCAGTCGGCTCGCTCTACACGAAGATTTTCGGGCAGGTATGGGCTCAGGACTGGCATGCGGGCCTCTCTGCACCGTTCGTGGAGGAAACCGCCAAAGGCATCGGCATCGTCGTCCTCCTCGCGCTTGCACCGCGACTGGTGCGCACCGCAACCGACGGCCTGCTCCTCGGCGCTTTCATCGGCTTGGGATTTCAGACCAGCGAAGACTTTCTGTACTCGATTGCCGGCGCGACGCAGGGCTTCGGCGCCCACCAAACCGACGGCCTGATCGGTTCCATCGCCACCCGCACCTACTCCGACATCGTCTCTCATCCCCTCTTTACAGCCCTTTTCTGCGCCGGCGTGATCTATCTGATCGGCACCCCGGCCCAGCCCCGGCGGATCGGACGCGGATTGGCGTTGATCGTGGCACCCATCCTGATCCACGGCGTGTGGGATTCGATGCTCGCGATCGCCGGCGGCAGCAGTTCGCTCGTGTTCGTCATCATGATCGGCGACATCGTCTTCGCTTTCACTGCCTTGTGGATCGCGTTCGTCTGGGCGCACCCACGTGAGTCCCACTTCGTCCGTGACATTCTCGCCCCGGAAATCGAGTCCGGCGTCCTGACCGACGCCGAGGTGACAGCCGCCGGCGGATGGCGACAACAACGCACTTACGCGAAGGCCGCACCCACTCGCACCGAACGTCGCCAACGACGACATATCGTTCGTGCCGCGCTGGATCTGTGCAGCGACCTTGCTGTCAGCAAGGGCGACGACAGCTCCCAGGTCGTCGAATCACGCAACGAAATCACCCGCCTCCGCCAAGGAACCGCGGCACAGAGCATCGCTCGGTGACCGCGAAGTAGCGGAAGTACCGTTCAGCACCGTAAGTCATTTACCCACACCCCAGTCGGCCGGGTTGTTTGCCAACGTCACTTGGCACGCAACCCGGCCGAGTGACTGGGCTACCAGTTCACGATCGGCGTGAGTGGGGTACCGAAGTTTGGTGTGTCGCGGGGTGGGGGATACAGCTCACACTGGTGCACGAAGCAGTGCCGATGGTTCTCCAGCGCGAATCGCGAATCCGCGCACTGTCGGCTCGCGAGTGCGCCTGGATGCTGAATGACGTTGTCCTGAAGTGCCTTTGAGGACCGCGAAGCATCCTGAAGTTGCCACGTCGAAGAAGGGCCGAAGTATGACGTCGACTTGTGAACGATCACTCCCCGTAGAACGAGAAAGACCGCCCGGTGTAGAACCGGACGGTCTTGATCGAAGTGCTAGTTCATGCGCCGCGACGCTTGGCCTTCAGCAAATCGAGACGCTCTTTGAGGAGCTCTTCGAGTTCCTCGACCGAGCGACGCTCGAGCAGCATGTCCCAGTGGGTGCGGGGAGGCTTGACCTTCTTGGCTTCGGGGGCAGTTCCCTCCATGAGGGCGCCTTCGAGGCCGTTGCGGCACAACCAGGTGCCGGGGATCTCGGCTTCGTCCGCGAACGGGATGTCGAAGATCTCGCCGTTCTCGCACTTGTACTTGGCCATACGACGGGGCGCGAGGTCATGGTCACGGTCGGTCTCGTAGCTCACAGCTCCGAGACGGCTACCTCGAAGTACGCGATCTGCCATGGTGGTGTCCTCTCTTCGTTCGTCACCGCTGGTGGGCGCCCTGACTTGGGGAGTAGACGCTCACACTCATCTACAACGCCACGAGCACCCGATTGGTTCCCGTGTGGCGAGAAGACGCAACCTCTCCATCTTACCGGGTACCGCGCGCGTTCATCGAAGGCGTCCGAATCTCGAGTACAGTGTCGACTCATGGCTGAGAGCACACGCGTCGGATCACCGCAGACTGCGCGTTCCGGAAACCCGTGTGTGTGGTGCGGCCGCGAGGTCGCGGTGACGGGAGTGGGTCGTCGTCGCCGGTACTGCAGCCAGTCTTGTCGCCAGCGCGCGTACGAGCAGCGCAATGCCGTCAAGGGCACGACGATCCCGGCTGACGCCGTCATCTTGACCGCCGTCGAGGCCGTCGAACTGGTGGATCGGATGTTCGAGGTTCGCTGCGCCGCCGAAGATGTGGCGACTGCTGTTGCCGAGGGAGCCGAAAGTTCGGAACTCGCACAGTTGTGTGAACGGTTGACCGAACTTGCCCGTGAAGCCGAACGTTTCCGGTGAAGCAGGTGTGGGCAACCGGTTTCTAGCCTTGCGTTGAGCACCGCAGCACTGCGGTGCGCCTGACGCCTGACGACGACAAATTCTGATCCTGAGTTCGGACCTTCGGGGAGGTTCGGACTTCGAAGCGACCCTTCGTCGAGGTCGATGACCTTCGGCTGCGCTCTCGCAGGATCGCCACATGGTTTCCACTCGATATCGAGGCGGTGCGATGTTTCTCTTCAATCCCCGAGCCACAGTTCCCGGCGCTGATCGTCACAACGCTGTGTGGGGGTGGTCGTGATGGATACCGACAAGAGGATCGATCCGCTGACCGGATCGCGAAGCCTGCCGGCAGGGGCGTTTCCCCTGTCAGCGGTGCAGCGCAGTATGTGGTTTGCGCAGCAACTTCACCCGACGGTGCCGTATTTCATTGCGCAGTACATCGAGTTCCACGGCGACCTGGACATGCAACTGCTCAGCCGCGCTGCAGTGGAGGCCGCCCACGAGTTCGAGTCGCCATTTCTGCGGTTGATGTACCCCGATGGTGAGCCGTGCCAGATCGTGGACTTCACGATCGATCCGGGTATCGACTACTTCGACTTCCGCGAGCGTGAGAACCCTCGGCAGGCTGCGTCGGAGTGGATGGACAACGATTACGCGACGACGCTCGACTTGACGCGTGATCGTCTCGTCGAGATGACAATTCTCCAAACTGGTGATCGAGACTACTTGTGGTACACCAGGATTCACCACGTTGCTCTCGACGGATACAGCGGAATGACGATAGTGAATCGAATTGCCGCGATCTACACCGCAGCAGTCGAGGGCCGGGAGCCTGCGGTAAACAAGGCGCTCGACGTCACGACGCTGTCCGAACTCGATCAGAAGTACCGCGAATCGAGTCGGTTCGAGGCCGACCGCGAATACTGGGCCCAGCGAGTGTCCGGCGTCGAGCACGGTTCTACGTTGGCAACGCGTGAGGGACCTCCGACTGCGCGTAGCGAACTCGTCAGTGCCGCGATGTCGGCGAACAGCCTTGCTGCCTTGGACGAGTGGAATTCGCGTTCCGGTGCCACTGCGGCGGCGGTGCTGATTTCGGCACTGGCGTGCTATTTGTCTCGCAACACCGGCTACGACGACGTTCTGATAAATCTGCCGGTCTCGGCGAGGACCACGGCACCGCTGCAACGCTCCGGCGGAATGCTGGTCAACGTCGCGCCCCTTCACATCCACGTCGACCCCGACGAAAGCGTGGACGATCTGGTCGGGCGGGTCCAACTCGAACTCCTCGGCGCGCTTCGTCATCAGCGATGCAGTCTCGAAGACATCAGGCGCGATGCGGGCTTGGCGGTCGGCGATGCACGACTGTCCGGTCCGATGATGAATGTGATGCTCTTCCGGCAGGAGATAACACTGGGATCACTGACCGGCGAGTTTCACATCGTCACGTCGGGGCCCGTCGAGGATCTCCTGGTCAACGTGTACCAGAGTGGCGACCCAGCTCAGACGTTGATCGACTTTCGTGGCAACCCCAATCGCTACGGTCACGACGAACTGGTTGAACACCACCGGGCGTTCACCGAGTTGGTCGCAGAACTGACAGCAGCACCGGCCGGTACGCCGATGAACCGGATTCATCCGGCAAGCGCCGAGGCCGGGGCACGCAGTGCGCAGCGGAGGGAAACCGAAAGGTTCTGGGCTGGATATCTGGGGGACTCCGACGAGGGTTCGGCGCTGGGGCTCGAGCGAATCGACGCAGAATCGGAGCCGACCACTACGAATCGGCTCAGCTTCCCGCTCGATCCCGCGGTCGCCGAACTTGCACGTACGGAAGATGTCTCACTCTTTGCCGTTGTCCACGCGGCATTTGCGGCATTGTTGTCGAGATCGACCGAGCGCCGTGACGTGTTGATCGGAACGAGGACCGAGTGGGGGACTTCGCCGCTGCGCTGCGAGGTCGATCCGGCGGCGCCGTTCGACGAGTTCGTGAGTTTTCTTGCTCGAGAACGCGACACGTTGTTGGTTCGATCGGCGGCAGGTATCCCCGAGCTGCCCGAGTTGCACGTCCATCTCAACGACGGCTCGCAGGAGACCACGATTGCCGGCCTCGATGTGGCGATCGACGTCCACGCGGATACCGGCGCCCTCGAGGTGGCGTACTCCACGCAGCACTACGCCGAATCCACGGTCCAAGCCTTCCTCTCGCGACTGGTGCGGATCCTTGCGGGCGCAGCGGCAGCCCCGCGAACGTCGGTCGGAGATCTCGATCTTCTCGACGAGTTCGAGCGTGAGTTCCTTATGCCGGCACGGGGAGCGACCGCGTCCGCGCCGTTGACCCTGCCCGATATCCTCAGCCGGGCCGCGGCTGTGAACCCCGATGCCCCGGCGCTCGTTTTCGGTGATCGTGAGGTGAGCTACCGGGAACTCGACGCCGAGTCGAACACACTCGCCCGCGAACTGATCAACAGGGGAGTCGGCCCAGGCACCTACGTCGCCCTTGCACTGTCGAGGTCGATCGAATCGGTGACCGCGACGTGGGCAGTGGCCAAGACCGGCGGCGCCTTCCTTCCGATCGATCCGCACTACCCCGAGGATCGTATTCGGCACATGCTCACCGATTCGGGAGCTGTTGTCGGAATCAGCGTGGGGGAGCACCATGCCGGGCTCGCCGATTCGGTGGACTGGCTGCTTCTGGACGAATTCCGCACCGACGAACCGAACGCGTACCGCTCGGACGCACCGCTCGACGATGGCGAACGTCGCTCACGCGTTCGCTACGACGACCCGGCTTACCTGATCTACACCTCGGGATCTACCGGCGTCCCCAAAGGCGTCGTGGTCAGTCACCGCGGGCTGAGCAGCTTCGCCGACGAAGAACGAATCAGGTTCGGAGTCGAACCAGGCGACCGCACCCTGCATTTCTCGTCGCCGAGCTTCGACGCTTCGGTACTCGAACTTCTCCTTGCCTTCGGCGGCGCGGCGACGATGGTGATAGCGCCGCCCACCGTGTACGGCGGCGACGAACTGGCCCAGGTGATGCGCGTCGGCCGGGTGACACACGCTTTCGTCACCCCGGCCGCGCTGGCAACTGTTGATCCCGCCGGCCTACCGGATCTACGAGTGGTCGTGACCGGCGGCGACGCCTGCTCGCCCGCGCTGGTAGATCAGTGGTCACACGGACGCTCGATGTTCAACGCGTACGGACCGACCGAAACCACCGTCGTCGCCACCCTGACCGGACCGCTGAGCAGCGATGTTCCCGTCACGATCGGAAAGCCGATGCGCGGCGCCGCGGCCGTCCTCCTGGATTCGCGGCTTCAACCGGTGCCGATCGGTGTCGCCGGCGAACTCTATGTGAGCGGTATCGGTTTGGCGCGTGGATACCACGCGCGAGCCACGATCACGGCCGAACGATTCGTCGCCGACCCCAACGGCGTTGCGGGAGAGCGCATGTACCGCACGGGTGACCTCGCGCGGTGGAACGGCGCGGGTGAGCTGGAGTACCTCGGACGGAGCGACTTCCAGATCAAGATCCGCGGTTTCCGCGTCGAACTCGGCGAGATCGACGACGTACTGCGCCGCCATCCGAGCGTCGCGCAGGCCGTCACCGCCGGAGTTTCGGGCCCGAGTGGGGAAACACTGTTGGCGGCGTACGTCACGGCGGCTGAGGGCACGCACATCGACAACTCCGAATTGATCGCCCACGCCGGATCCTCGTTGGCAGCGCACATGGTTCCGTCGCGGATCGTCGTACTCGATTCCATTCCACTGACTCCCGCCGGAAAGATCGACAGGAAAGCATTACCGGACATCGATTCGGCTGGCGGCACGGCCGAATACCGTGCCCCCGAGACCTCGACCGAGAAGCGAATTTCTGCAGTGTTCTGCGATCTGCTCGGCATCACCAGGGCGGGAGCAGACGACAGTTTCTTCGACCTCGGCGGTGACTCGCTGATCGCGACCCGAGTCGTGTCGAGGGTCAACGGAGCACTCGGGACGACGCTGAGCGTTCTCGACCTCTTCGAGGCGCCGACCGTCTCCGCTCTGGCTGCTCGCGCAGACCTCGCGGACTCGCGGAACACGCGCGCCCCAGCACTGACGCGTATCGATCGCCCTGACCGGATACCGGTATCTCTGGCTCAGCAACGTATGTGGCTGACCAATCAACTCGATCCGAGTTCGCCGGCGTACAACATTCCGATCGCGGTTTCGATGACCGGCGATCTCGACGTCAACGCACTGTTCACCGCACTGCGGGACGTGATCGTTCGGCACGAGGTCTTGCGGACCGTTTTCCCCGAGAGCGCCCGTGGTCCGGTCCAGCACGTTCTCGGTGTGGACGAGATGTTCGATCATCTCGAGGTGGAAACGGTGCCTGCCGCAGCGGCCGCAGCGCGGGCGAGCGAACTGGCACGAACGGGATTCGACGTCAGCGAATCGGTGCCGATCCGCGCCACTCTGCTCGAGGTGAACGAACGCGAGCACACCCTGGTCCTCGTCGTTCACCACATTGCAGCGGACGGCCTGTCGATGGCGCCGCTGGCTCGTGACGTGATGGTCGCGTACGCGTCGAGGGCGAGCGGGCGTGTACCGGCGTGGTTGCCGCTCGAAGTGCAGTACGGCGATTTCAGCGAATGGCAACGCGGAGCGCTCGGCGAAGCGTCCGACCCGGATTCGATTCTCGCCGAGCAGTTGCGGTTCTGGTCGCACACGCTCGCCGAACGCGGTGAGCTCGCGGAACTGCCGATGGATCATCCGCGGCCTGCAGGTGTCTCGCTGCGCGGTGGCGATCTCGATTTCCGGATCGACTCCGCGACGTACCGCCGGGTCGGCGAGATCGCGGCGCGATGCGACGTCAGCGTGTTCATGGTGATCCACGCCGCGCTGGCCGTCCTGCTCAGTCGAGAATGTGGAGCGAACGACATCACGATCGGCACCCCGGTGGCCGGGCGTAGCGAGCGCGCCCTCGACGACGTCGTCGGAATGTTCGTCAACACGGTGGTGCTGAGGACGGTTCTCGACGGGGGACTCACCTTCGGTGAAGTTCTCACCCGCGTCCGGGACGTCGACGTGGCGGCCTTGCAGCACACCGAAGTGCCGTACGACGTGCTCGTCGAATCCCTCGCAGAGCGCCAGGCACCGCTGTTCCAGGTCATGTTGGTGATGCAAGGCGCTGCTCCGGCCGAGGTCACCTTGCCCGAGCTCGACGTCACGGTTGACGAACTGTCCACGGGTGCAGCAAAGTTCGATCTTCAGGTCATTCTCACCGACCGCGGCGACCATCTCGACGGCCAGTTGAACTATGCCAGCCAACTTTTCGACTCGGACACCATGTCGGGCCTCGCTGATCGCTTCACGATGCTCCTCGACGCGGTAGCGGCCGACCCCGAATCAATCGTCGGCGACGTCGATCTCACAGCTGTGGGCGAGGCGGAACTGGTCCTCGAGCGCTGGAATGCCACCGAACACGCCGTACCGATCACCACCCTCTCCGACCTGGTGGCGGAGCAGGCAGCCCGGACGCCCGAGGGGGCCGCGCTCATCTACGGCGAGCGGACACTGACGTATGCGGAGTTCGACGCGAGGGTCAGCGAACTTGCCAGAACCCTCATCGCCCACGGTGTCGGCCCGGACATGCGCGTCGCGGTGTCGATTCGCCGGTCACCCGAACTACTCGTCGCGGTCCACGCCGTGATCCGTGCCGGTGCGGCGTATGTCCCGGTGGACCCCGACCATCCGGCCGAACGGATCGCGTACGTCTTCGACATCGCCGCACCGATCTGTGTGCTGAGCCGGCCCCAGGACCACGGCGCACTTCCCGCGCGAGTCCCGATCGTCGACGTCGATCTCGATCGTCCCGTGTCCACGACGGTGCCGATCACCGACGCTGATCGGATCCGACCCCTCCTCCCGGACAATGCTGCATACGTGATCTTCACGTCCGGATCGACCGGTCGACCGAAAGGCGTTGCAGTATCACACCGTTCGATCGTCAATCGCCTTCTGTGGATGCAAGACGCGTACCCACTTCACGCGTCGGACGTGGTGCTGCACAAGACTCCGGTGACCTTCGACGTCTCGGTGTGGGAACTGTTCTGGCCCCTGCAGACTGGTGCGCAGTTGGTGATCGCGGAACCGGAGGGGCACCGTGATCCCGGGTACCTGTCGGCGTTGATGGCCGAAAAAGGCGTCACGACGGCGCACTTCGTTCCGTCGATGCTCGCGGAATTCGTCGCGGTCGCGACTGCCGGGCAGTGCGCAAGCCTGCGTCAGGTGTTCTGCAGCGGTGAAGCTCTCGCTCCCACCACCGCGGAGGCGTTCACCCGTCTGAGTTCTGCAGGATTGTTCAACCTGTACGGACCCACGGAGGCTGCCGTCGACGTGAGCGCCGCCGAATTCACCCCCGACATGACCGTCACCGTTCCCATCGGTGCTCCTGTGTGGAACACCCAGCTCTATGTCCTCGACGGGCGGCTGCATCCCGTTCCGGTCGGCGTTCACGGCGAGCTGTACCTGGCGGGAGTGCAACTGGCGCGTGGATACCTCGGGCGCAGCGATCTCACGGCCGACAGATTCGTGGCCGATCCGTACGGCCCGGCTGGCACCCGGATGTACCGAACCGGTGATGTCGTCCGGTGGCGCGCCGACGGGCTGCTCGACTACGTCGGTCGACGCGATTTCCAGGTCAAGATCCGCGGCCAGCGCATCGAGCTCGCCGAGGTCGAAGCAGCGTTGCTCAGGCTGCCCGGTGTCACGCAAGCTGCTGCTCTCGTCCATCACGACGACGTGGTCGGTGACAGCTTGGTCGGCTACGTCATCGCCGAGACCGGCACCTCGATCGACACGGACGGCATGCGCGCCGAGTTGAGAGGTCTCCTTCCCGCCTACATGGTTCCCGCAGTGGTCATCGCCCTCGACGTGTTTCCGCTCGGCTCGACCGGCAAGCTCGATCGGAAAGCCCTGCCCGCTCCCAGCTTCGACAGCTCGCAGACGTATCTGGCGCCGCGAACACCGCTCGAAGCACAGTTGGCGGCGATCTTCGAGGAGCTGCTGGAATCCGGGGCCGTCGGTGTTCACGACAACTTCTTCGAGATCGGCGGAAACAGTCTCGTCGCTGCCCGCGCCGTGGCGCGCGTGAACGATTCACTCTCGTTGAACCTGTCGATCAGAGAGTTGTTCGACGCGCCGACCGTTGCGCAGTTGGCGGTCGAGTGCGCAACGGCGCGAGGGGGAGCAACCGTTCTTCCACTCGAGGCGTTGCCGCGGCCACAGTCGATTCCGCTGTCGCTGGCGCAGAAGCGCATGTGGTTCGTCAATCAATTCGACGTCACCTCCGCGGCGTACAACGTGGCCATAGCGATCAGGCTGAGAGGCCGGTTGGACGTTGCGGCCTTGGAAGGCGCGATCACCGATGTGCTCGATCGCCACGAATCGCTGCGCACGCTGTTTCCCATGATCGAGGGAGTGCCGGCGCAGGTAATCGTGGAACCCGGTGAAGCGTTGGGGTCGCTACCGATTGTCGGCGCGAGCACCGAAGCGGTACTCGGGGAGATCGAACGCGTCACCTCGAGGGGCTTCGACGTGACGCAGGCTCCACCGATCAGGGCGGAACTGATCGAGGTCGACGCAGAAGATCACGTCCTGGCTGTGGTCGTCCATCACATCTGCGCCGACGGATTCTCGATGGCACCGTTGGCGTTCGACGTGATGAGCGCGTACTCGGCACGGCATCGAGGTGAGGCACCCGACTGGTCTCCTCTCCCCGTCCAGTACGCGGACTTCGCGATCTGGCAGGAAAGGGCTCTCGGACGGATAGACGAAGCGGAGAGCACCCTCGCCGGCCAGCTCGAGTACTGGACACGTCAGCTGGCAAGTGTGCCCGAGCTTCTCGCGCTCCCCGCAGATCGCCCGCGGCCGCGCGTACAGGATCTCTCGGGCCGCGTCGTTCGATTCGACATCGATGCCGGCATCCATCGTCGTCTGAGCGAAACCGCGATCGAACACCGAAGCAGTATGTTCATGGCGATACACGCCGCGTACGCGGTGCTCGTGGCCAGATTGTCCGGCATGGAAGACATCACGATCGGCTCACCGATCGCCGGACGCGGAAATGCCCTCCTGGATCCGATGGTCGGTATGTTCGTCGGAACGTTGGTCTTGCGCGCCGATGTCGACCCCGCAGCCTCGTTCACCGATCTGTTGGCCAGAGTTCGCAGCACCGACCTCGACGCCTTCGCTCACGCAGACGTCCCCTTCGAGCGCGTCGTCGATGCGCTCGCTCCGGAGCGGTCGACTTCGCATTCACCGTTGTTCCAGGTGATGCTGGAGTTCAAGAACACCAGTCGACCAGCAGTTCGTCTGACGGACCTCGAGGTCGAGGTCCTCGTACTCGAATCCGCCGTTTCGAATTTCGATCTGCAACTCACGCTTGCCGAGACATTCGACGACGACGGCCGGCCGGCGGGAATCGAGGCCGGGTTCACCTACGCGAGCGCCCTGTTCGACGAGTCGACGGTCGAAGGCTTCGCTCGATATCTTGTTCGGATCCTTGGTGCGGTGACCGAATCACCGCACACGCCGGTCGGCGACATCGATCTCGTGGTCGACACCGACACGATCAGCGTCGTGTCTGCACCGGAACTTCCCGACCAGGTTCACTTCTCGACGTTGCTCGAGCGGAAGTACGTCGACGAACCGCAGAGAACTGCACTGATTTTCGGCGACCGACATCTGACGTACTCCGATCTGGACCGCCGGGCCAATCGGCTTGCACGACTGTTGATCGGCCGCGGGGCAGGTCCGGAATCCGTTGTCGCCCTGGCATTGCCACGCTCACTGGAATCCGTGGTCGCGATCTGGGCGGTTGCCCGGACCGGCGCCGCATTCGTACCCGTCGACCCGGCGTACCCCGTCGACCGCGTACATCACATGATCAACGACTCGGGAGCGGGCGTCGTCCTCACCACCGCCGAGCATGTGGGTGTCGTCCCCGACGAGGCAGACGCAGTTCTGCTCGATCAGGCCGAGACACTGGCAACCCTCGAACAGTTCGGAGATCAGCGGCTGGAGGCCTCGGAACTGGCGGGGACGGTGTCTCTGGACAATCCCGCCTATGTCATCTACACCTCCGGTTCCACCGGCGTCCCCAAAGGTGTCATGGTCACTCACCGTGGGCTTTCGGCACTCGCCGAACAGGAACGTACTCGATTCGGGGTGGAATCGACCTCGCGCACGCTGCATTTCAGCTCACCGAGCTTCGACGCCTCGATTCTCGAACTCCTGATGGCCGTTGGTGTCGGGGCCACGATGGTCATCGCTCCACCGAGCATCATCGGCGGAACCGAACTGACGAGCCTGATCGCCGATCAGCACGTCACGCACGCCTTCATCACCCCGGCCGCTCTGGCCACGGTCGATCCGAGCGAACTGAACGAGCTGGTTTGCATCGGAACCGGTGGCGACGTCTGCCCGCCCGATCTCGTCGCCGCCTGGGTCAGTGATCACCGGATCATGATCAATGCCTACGGACCGACCGAATCGACGGTCGTCGCCAGCATCACCGAGCCGATGTCCCCGGCCGATCGAGTGACGATCGGTCGCCCGTCGACAGGCATCACTGCGTGGGTCCTCGACAATCGCCTGCACCGCGTCCCGGTCGGAGTGACGGGGGAGCTGTACGTCAGTGGCGACGGACTCGCCCGCGGTTACCGCAACCGCGCCGGCACCACCGCCGAACGTTTCGTGCCCAATCCCGCGGGCAGTGCGGGCACACGGATGTACCGCACCGGCGACCTCGCCAGGTGGAACAAGAACGGCGAACTCGAGTACCAGGGCCGAGGTGATTTCCAGGTCAAGATCCGCGGGTTCCGCATCGAACTCGGCGAGATCGAAGCAGTTCTGGCTCGCTATCCCGGGGTCGCGCATTCCGTGGTGACCACGCTCGAACGTGACGGAGGCGCCGCGCGAATCGTCGGATACGTCGTGCCCGCCAACGATGCTCAGACTGTGGATCCCGAGGCCGTCATCGCGTTCGCGGGCTCGGCTCTGGCCCCGTACATGGTTCCTGCGGCGGTGGTCGTTCTCGACGAACTGCCGATGACTGCCAACGGAAAGCTCGACCGCCGAGCCCTGCCGGTTCCCGACCTGCGAGCAACCCAAGCGCGCTCGCGGGCTGCTGAATCCGATACCGAGCGCACGCTGGCCGCCTTGTTCGTCGATGTCCTCGGTGTCGAATCGGTGGGAGTCGACGACTCGTTCTTCTCGATGGGCGGCGATTCGATCATGTCGATTCAGCTCGTCGCCCGTGCCCGCGACGCCGGGCTCGTGTTCACCCCGCGTGACGTCTTCGAGGTGAAATCGGTCGCCGGTCTTGCGGTTTTGCTGGCATCGACCAAGGACGACGAACCCGAGGTGCTCGAGGAACTTCCCGGAGGCGGCGTCGGCCACGTGCCGTTGTTGCCGGTGGCACAGTGGTGGCTCGACCGGCTCGGCTCCGATCTCCAGGGGCTCGATTCGTTCTCCCAAGCGACCCTTCTCAATGCGCCGCACGGCCTTCGCAGTGTGGAGCAGTTGACCGCAGCGCTTCAAGTCGTTCTCGATCGTCACGACATCCTTCGCGCGCGCCTCGAACTCGACGGCGAGCGCGGGCTCATAGTCGGCGATCCGGGATCTGTTGCAGCCGAGGACATCTGCCGGGTAGTCGAGGTCGAGGCCGAGCCGGGCACCGCAGTGTTCGACGCGGCGATCGTCGCTGCCCTGGGTGATGCACGTCGAGAACTCGACCCCGTCCGGGGCGAGATGGTGCGGGTCGTCTGGTTGTCCGGCGTACGCAACACCGGCCGGTTGCTCCTGGTGATCCACCACCTCGCGGTGGACGGCGTGTCCTGGCGCGTGCTCGTACCGGAACTTGCGTCCGCTTTCCACCGGATCGACGCCGGCGAGGAGCCGGAGCCGTCGTATTCGGGCACGTCGGTTCGTCGTTGGTCGCATGCGCTCCGTGACATCGCGCCCGATCGAAGAGTCGAATTGCCCCGGTGGCGTTCGATCCTCGAAGGTGACGACCCCCTGATCGGAACCCGGCCGCTGGACCCGCGGCTCGACACGTTCGATTCGGTCGGCCGAGTTGTCGCCGACGTGCCCGTCGAACTGTCCGACACAGTCCTGACCACGCTTCCCGCGCTCTTCGGTGGATCCGTCAACGACGGTCTCGTTGCTGCTCTCGCGCTGGCACTGACGCAGTGGAGGCAGGCACAGGGCATACGAACCGGCAACGTGCTCGTCTCGATGGAAGGTCACGGACGCGAGGCTCACGTGGTGCCCGGTGCGGACGTCCTGCACACCGTCGGCTGGTTCACCAGTGTCTTCCCGATGCGAATCGACCTCGCCGACATCGACATCTCGAACGTGTTGAGCAGCGGCCCCGAGGCAGCGGTGGTTCTCAAGCGGGTCAAGGAAGAACTGTTGGGAGTTCCGGACAGCGGCATCGGGTACGGAGTTCTGCGTTATCTCGACGAGGTGGGCCGAGCGGAACTGGAAGATCTCCGTCAACCGCAGATCTCGTTCAACTATCTCGGTCGTTTTTCCGGCACCGAGGCAGGAGAGTCGCTGGGGGACTGGGCGCTGGCCCGCGACGTCGATCTGGAAGCGGCAGCTCGGTCCGAGATGCCCGTGGGTTCGGTCCTGGACGTCAATGTCGTCACCACCGAAATCTCGGGTGCACCGCACATCGGTGCCACTATCGCCTATCCCACCGGCGTGCTGGCAGAGCGCGATGCTCGCGCCATCGCCGAACTCTGGGTGCAGTCGTTGCGCGCTCTGGCCACCTACGCCGAACACAGCGAACGCGGGGGACTCACACCGTCGGACATCGACCTGATCGAACTGGACCAGGAGTCCATCGACCACCTCGAGCGCGAGTTCCCGACACTGACCGACGTCTGGTCCCTTTCACCGCTGCAATCCGGACTGCTCTTCCACGCCCGCTACGCCGAACACACAGTCGACGCGTACACCGTCCAACTCGCACTCGAACTCGACGGCGTCGACGCGTCCAGGTTGCACCGCGCCGCACAGGCGTTGCTCGACCGTCATGAGAACCTGCGAGCTGCGTTCACGACCGACACCGGTGGGCGATCGGTGCAGGTGATCAGCGCCGACGTGGACGTGCCGTGGACCGAGATCGACATCTCTCCGTTGGCCCCCACCGAACAGGCAACCGAGATACGCGAGCTCCTCCATGCGGATCGGGTGCGAGGCTTCGACATGGCCACGCCGCCCCTGCTGCGGTTCCTGCTTCTGCGAACCGGAGACGACGCGTATCGGTTGATCCTGACCAACCACCACATCCTCCTCGACGGATGGTCGATGCCGCTGCTGGTCCGTGACCTACTGACGCTCTACGCCACCGACAGTGATCACAGTGCCATCCCACGCGTGCACCCCTACCGGGACTATCTGAGCTGGATCAGCACTCGCGACGACAGCGAGTCGATCGAAGCCTGGGGCGAAGCACTCCGCGGACTCGACGACCCGACGCTGCTGACCGGAACTCACGCCGTCGACGAGGACGGCGCGACCTCACGCTCGACCACCACAGCCCTCGGAGAACGTGAGACGGAACTTCTGCGTGGATTCGTCCGCTCCCGTGGCCTGACGACAGCCTCCTTGATCCAGGTGGCCTGGGGAATCGTGCTCGCCGAACTCCTCGGCCGCGACGACGTCGTCTTCGGTGGAACCGTCTCCGGCCGACCACCCCAGGTGTCCGGCGTCGAGTCGATGGTGGGTTTGTTCATCAACACTGTCCCCGTCCGAGTTCGCCTTGACCCGCGAGAGTCACTGGCAGCGCTGTGCGTTCGTGTCCAAGCGGAACAGGCGCGGTTGTCCGATCACCATCATGTGGGGCTTTCGCACATCACTTCGGCAGTGGGGGCCGCTGCATCGTTCGACACGCTGACTGTGTTCGAGTCGTATCCCGTTGACCGCGGTGGACTCTCCTCCGGCACCGACATCGCCGGAATGCACGTTCTCGACGTCCACGACGCCGAGGATGCCGCGCACTATCCACTCGCGATCGTTGCCTCTGCGGCAGACGGGCGACTGCGGCTCAAATTCGAGTATTTCCCGGGAGTCCTGGGCGATCACGACATCGACGCGATCGCGGACCGGCTGCTCCGCACCCTCGAACTGATCACCGCACAACCGGATCTTCCGCTGGCGAAACTGCGTTTGATGCCGGATTCGCAAGTGCAGCAATTGGTTCCCGCGCGCGGCCGGCAAGGCCGCTCGGTAAGGACACTCGATCGCATCTTTTCGGACACCGCGAGCAGATTCCCCGAACGGGTCGCACTGTCCTGTGGTGACAGAAAGATGACCTATCGAGAGCTGGACGAGGCGTCGAATCAGTGGGCGCGCGTGCTCATCTCGGAAGGCGCGGGCCCGGACTCACGGGTGGCGATCTGTGTGGAACGGTCCTTCGAATCCGTCGCAGCGGTCTGGGCGATCACCAAGACCGGCGCCGCCTTCGTGCCGATCGATCCTCGCTACCCGAGTGACCGGATCTCGTTCATGCTCGAGGACTCGGCATCATCGCTCGGAATGACCACGGCTGCACACGCACCGGCCGGCGGTGGCGCAACGAAGTGGCTCGAACTCGACGACCCGGAGAACGCCACTCGGCTCTCCGGAGTGTCCACGTCACCGCTACGCGAAGACGAGCGCCGGGGAACCCCGCGGCTGGAGAACACTGCCTACCTCATCTACACCTCGGGCTCGACCGGCCGGCCCAAGGGTGTCGTCGTCACGCACACCGGTCTCGAGAACTTCGCCGACGAACAGCGTCATCGCTACGGTCTCACGGAGAATTCACGCGCACTGCATTTCGCCTCGCCGAGTTTCGACGCCTCCGTTCTCGAGTATCTGCTCGCCTTCGCCGTCGGCGGCGAACTGGTCGTAGCTCCCACCACCGTCTACGGAGGAACCGAACTGGCCGACGTTCTCCGAGAGGGACATGTCACTCACGCGTTCATCACGCCCGCAGCGCTGACGTCGGTGGATCCCGAGGGACTCGACGATCTGACCACCATCACGGTGGGTGGCGAGGCTCCCTCGGCGGACCTGGTGCGCACCTGGGCGCCGGGAAGATCGTTCGTCAACGTCTACGGACCCACCGAAACCACCATCTCCTGCAACCTCAGTGACCCCATTCCAGCCGGTGAGAAGGTCTATCTCGGGCCGCCGAACCGCGGCTTCAGCGAGGTCGTCCTCGATCGCAGACTTCAACCGGTGTCCGTCGGAGTTCCCGGCGAACTGTATGTCGCCGGAGTTGGACTCGCGCGCGGCTATCACGGGCGTTCACCGCTGACGAGCGAACGATTTGTCGCCAACCCGTACGGCGAGCCGGGGGAGCGGATGTACCGCACCGGAGACGTGGTGCGCTGGCGCAGTGACCGCACCATCGAGTACCTCGGACGCAGCGACTTCCAGGTCAAGATCCGCGGGTTCCGTATCGAACTCGGCGAGGTCGACACGGCGTTGGGTCAGCTGCCCGGTGTGGAGTACGCGGTCACATTGGCGGTGCGCGGACCCTCCGACGAGCAGGCCTTGGCGGCATATGTCGTCTGCGACGACGAATGCCCGGTGAGCGCCGAGGACATCCGGGCGGCGGCACGGGAGCTACTGCCGGCACACATGGTGCCAGCGAGCGTCGTCGTGCTCGACGAGCTACCACTGACCGGCGTCGGCAAGGTCGATCGGGCTGCTCTTCCGGCGCCTCGCTTCGACACCGATCCCGAAACACTCGCTGCGCCGGCGACCGAGCTCGAACGGCTGGTGGTGGGCGTTTTCGAGGACGTGCTCGGAGTGTCCCCGATCGGTATCGACACTCACTTCTTCGACATCGGCGGAAACTCACTGACCGCGACCCGCGTCATCGCCCGCGTCAACGCACTTCTCGGCACCGACATCGGCGTCCGAGGATTGTTCGAGTCTCCGACAGTTCGGCAGCTGTCTCGTCTGGCGGAGAGTGTCGGCCGCGGCGAGAACCCCAGACCACCGTTGACTCGGCGATCTCGCCCGGATCCACTGCCCGTGTCATTGGCACAGAAGCGGATGTGGTTCCTCAACCAGTTCGACGTGACCTCGCCGGCCTACAACGTTCCCCTGGCAGTGCGCCTCGACGGCGATCTGGACTTCGCCGCATTGCAGGCCGCGGTAGCGGACGTATTGGGTCGCCACGAGAGCTTGCGGACGAAGTTCCCCTCGATCGACGGACAGCCGGTGCAGCAGGTGATGTCCAGCGACGAGGTCATGCCGATCCTGGAGCCGGAAATCGTCACTGCTGCCAGAGTGTCCGATCGAATCCTCGAGCTGGCCTCGGCCGGCTTCGACGCCTCGGCCGAAGTTCCGATCCGCTGCGCGGTCCTGCGCGTCGACGGGGACGAGCGCAGGCACGTACTCGTGATCGTCGTCCACCACATCGTCGCCGACGGGTTCTCGATGAACCCCCTGGCAGCGGACGTGGCAGCGGCCTATGCGGCCCGCAGCGCCGGCAGTGCGCCGAGCTGGTCGGAACTGGCCGTGCAGTACGGCGACTTCGCTGTGTGGCAGCACGAAGTGCTCGGCTCCGAGGAAGATCCGGACTCGGCTCTGACCCGTCAGCTCGATTACTGGAAGGACCGACTCGCGGGACTGGGCGAGCCGATCGCCCTGCCGACGTCGTTCCCACGTCCGGCAAAGCCGTCCATGGTCGGCTCTGTTCACCGGTTCGCGGTATCGCCGCAGTCCCATCGGGCGCTGACCGATCTGGCCCGCGAGCACGGCAGCACCATGTTCATGGTCATGCACGCAGCACTGGCGGTACTTGCGGCACGCCTGGCCGGTACCGAGGACATCGCCATCGGTACACCTGTCGCCGGGCGCGGCGAGGCCGAACTCGATCACCTGGTCGGAATGTTCGTCAACACTCTTGTGCTGCGGACACAGATCACGCCCGACGCGTCGTTCGAGGACGTACTCGCCCAGGTTCGCGAAGGCGACCTCGGCGCGTTCCAACACACCGACTTGCCCTTCGAAAGGTTGGTCGACGCACTCGCCCCGGAACGCTCGACGTCGCACACTCCGTTGTTCCAGATCCTCATCGAGTTCCGTAACAACGCGCTACCGCAACTCGAACTGCCAGGTCTGTCGGTCTCGGGAGTCGAGTTCGACCTACCCGTCGCCAAGTTCGATCTGCAACTCTCGGTCACCGAGCGTTACGACGCGGATGGCGGAGCGGATGGAATCGACGCCGAATTCATCTACGCCACAGACCTGTTCGACGATGGATTGATCGAGTCGTTCTCGCGCAGACTGCTCACCCTCCTCGAGGCGGTCTCCCGAGAGCCGTCGACTCCTACCGGTGACATCGACGTCGTGGGCGCCGGCGAGCGTCGACAGATGCTAACCGAGTGGAACGCTCACGCCGAACCGGCTCCGGCCGACAACATCGCGGACCGATTCTTCGAAGCTGTTGCAGCACATCCGTCGTCGACCGCGGTCAACGACAGCGACGGCGCCATGACGTACGCCGAACTGGACGGGCGCGCGAACCGCCTGGCGCGGCTCCTGATCGGCCGCGGTATCGGTCCGGAATCCGTGGTGGCCGTTGCGATGCCCAGAACCACCGATCTCGTGCTCGCCCTCGTCGCCGTCATCAAAACCGGGGCGGCATACCTGCCGGTCGACATCACCTACCCGGCCGAGCGCATGCGATTCCTCTTCGACGACGCGCGGCCGGTATGCCTGGTCACGACCGGAGACTTCCGAAGCGACCTACCTTCGGAGATCATCGAATCCGGCATCGACATCGTCGAACTCGGATCGCCGGAGATCGCGGTACGCCTCGATCACTCCGCGCCACATCGCATCACCGACGCGGACCGGACGACACCACTTCTGCCCGACGCGATCGCGTACATCATCTACACCTCCGGATCCACAGGGCGCCCCAAAGGTGTCCAGGTCAGCCACCGAAACGTCCTGACTCTGATGGACAACACCTCCCCGACATTCGGGTTCGACAACACGGACGTGTGGACGATGTTCCACTCGTACGCATTCGACTTCTCCGTCTGGGAGCTGTGGGGGCCGCTGCTGCACGGTGGCCGGTTGGTCGTCGTCGACTACTACACGACCAGATCGCCGGACATGTTCCACGAACTGCTCCGCCGTGAGCGAGTGACGGTGCTGAACCAAACACCCACCGCCTTCTACCAACTCGCCGAAGCCGACCGTGCGTACTCACCGAACGGCACCGGTCCCGACCTTGCACTGCGCTACGTCGTCTTCGGTGGAGAAGCGCTCGATCTCGGGCAATTGCGCAAGTGGTACGACCGGCGGGCCGACACGGCGCCGACGCTGGTCAACATGTACGGGATCACCGAGACGACAGTGCACGTCAGTCGAATCGCGCTCGACCGCAACGACAGCGAGCACGCGTCGGCGAGCATCATCGGGCGAGCAGTACCAGGATTGTCCGTCTACGTACTCGATCGGCGACTGAACCTGGTGCCACCAGGTGTTGTCGGCGAAATGTACGTCGCCGGTGACCAGGTGACTCGGGGATACCTCGGGAAACCCGCATTGACTTCGGTGCGGTTCCTTCCCGATCCATTCGGTAGTTCGGGGGATCGAATGTATCGGAGCGGGGACCTGGCGAGGTGGAACGACGCGGGGCAGTTGGAGTACGTGGGCCGCAGTGATTTCCAGGTGAAGGTGCGTGGTTTCCGCATCGAACTCGGAGAGATCGAAGCCGCAATGCTCCGCTGCCCCGGCGTCGCTGCCTCGGTAGCACTTGTTCGCACAGAGGGAGCGTCACCGCGGATCGTCGGGTACGTGGTCGCCGAAACAGACAATACCGTCGATTCAGCGACGGTGACCGACTTCGTCGCCGCCGAACTCGCGGAGTACATGGTGCCCACCGCGATCGTCGTCCTCGAATCACTTCCGCTGACGGTCAACGGAAAGCTCGACCGACGCAGCCTCCCGGCTCCGGACTTCACCGTGACGGGAACAACCGAGGCGACGCGGGCACCAGCCACCGCCACCGAAGCGGTCCTCGCGGACCTCTTCGGAGAGGTTCTGGGGCGGGGCGGTATCGGAGTGGACGATTCCTTCTTCGGCCTCGGCGGCGATTCGATCATGTCGATCCAACTCGTCTCACGGGCGAAGTCCGCAGGCCTCATCTTCACTCCGCGGGACGTCTTCGAAGCGAAAACCGTGGCCGGCCTCACCAAGGTCCTCCTCATCGAATCATCGGAAACCGCACCGGTTCTCACCGAGCTACCCGGCGGGGGAGCCGGCCCGCTACCGCTCACACCGATCATGGAGTGGCTCGTCGAACGCAGTCGCGGTGACCTGAGCACGATCCGCAGTTACAGCCAGAGCGCGCTGATCGCACTGCCCGCGGATGTGTCCGGCCCCGCGCTGGAGCGCGCACTACAAACGATCCTCGACCGCCACGACGTACTGCGGGCACGTCTGGAGGCCGCGACTCACCAACTCGAGATCAGCGAACCCGGCACCGTCGCAGCCTCCGACATCTTGCACCGAACCCCCATCGTGTCCACCGGCGGCGAAGAATTCCTGCGCGCGGCAGAAGCCGCGATGCAGGACGCATCCAGCCGACTCGATCCCGAGCACGGCAAGATGATCAGCGCAGTCTGGTTGGATCCGGTCAGCGCGAACGGCAACCGGCCTGAGGCGGGACGGTTGCTCCTGGTACTTCATCACCTCGCGGTCGACGGTGTGTCCTGGCGAATGCTGGTCCCCGGCCTGGTCACGGCATATGCGTCGGCGTTCGACGGCGAAACACCGATTCTTCCGCCCGGCGGAACGTCGATACGTCGCTGGGCGACAGCGCTCGCCGAGACCGCCGCAGATCGACGCGACGAGATCGACCTGTGGTCGAGGATGCGGACCGACGAACCAATGCTCGGAACGCGCGGGCTAGACCCCGCGGTCGACGTCGGAGCCACCGTCGACCGCGTCAGCGTCGACGTACCGACCTCGGTGACCGAGAACATCATCTCGGCGGTGCCACGACATTTCGGAGGCTCGGTGAACGACGGGCTGCTTGCTGCTCTCGCGATTGCCGTCACCGCCTGGCGTCGATCGCGCGGACAGCGCAGCGGGGAAGTGCTCGTCAATCTCGAGGGACACGGGCGCGAGGAGAACGCAGCGCCTGGCGCAGACCTCTCGCGCACAGTCGGTTGGTTCACCACCTTGTTCCCCGTCCGGATCGATCTCACCGGACTCAATGTCGTCGATGCACTGTCCGGGGGATCAACCGCGGCCTCCGCTGTGAAAGTCGTCAAGGAAACGCTGCTCGGTCTGCCGGACAACGGCATCGGGTTCGGGATGCTCAAGTACCTCGACCGAAACGACGAACTACAGGAGTTGCCCACACCTGAGATCTCGTTCAACTACCTCGGACGTTTTGCCGGCTCGGACCCCGAGCACGGCGAGGTGCCGTGGCTGCCGATCTCGGAAGTGACGCTCGACGAAGCGCACAGCGGAGATCTTGCCGCCGCGTCGGTGCTCGACATCAATGCCGTCACCACCGACACCGCGCACGGTCCGATTCTGCGCGCTACGTGGTCCTTCCCCCGCGGCATCCTCAGCGAAGCCGAAGTCACGGAACTGGCGGAACTCTGGTCCCGAGCACTCGGCTCGTTGAGTGAATACGTGGACGAACACTCCGAGCGCGAGCTCACGCCCACCGATCTCGATCTCGTCACCGTGGATCAGCAGAGCATCGAACAGCTCGAGCGTAGGTTCCCCGACCTGACCGATATCTGGTCACTGTCACCGCTGCAGTCGGGCATGCTCTTCCACGCCCAGTTCGACGAAACGGAAATCGATCCGTACATGGTGCAACTGACCCTCGAGCTCGGGGGCCGGGTGGAGGCACCGCGCCTGCGTCGCGCCGCGCAGGCCTTGGTTGATCGTCATCCGAGCTTGCGCGCGGGATTTGCCTCCGCGCCGGGAGGGCGGGCGCTGCAGGTAATCCGTTCCGGTGTCGAGATCGGCTGGGCCGAGATCGACCTGTCCGGGACCGAGGACAGTGAAGTCGCGTTCGCTCAGCTGCTCGAGCGTGATCGCGCTCAGCGTTTCGATATGGAAACAGCACCCCTGATCCGGTTCATGCTCGTACGATTCGGACCGGACACAGCACGCTTCGTCGTGACGAACCACCACATCCTGCTCGACGGCTGGTCAACCCCGCTGTTACTTCGCGACCTGCTCACTCTCTACGCAACCGACGGCGACCCCGAGATTCTGCCCAGAGTTCAGTCGTATCGCGACTACCTCACCTGGATCTCGAAGCAGCACCCCGACTCTTCTCTGCGAGCCTGGCAGGAAGCGCTACGAGGAGTGGACTCATCCACCCAACTCTCGCAAGCGAGCACCGCCGCCGAAACCGTTGCCAGTGACATTCACTCGTACTCGCTGCCGACCGAACGAGCCGAGACCCTTCGGGCGTTCGCGCGAAGCCGCGGATTGACCATGGCGACCCTGGTCCAAGTGGCCTGGGGAATCGTGCTCGCCGAACTCCTCGGCCGCGACGACGTCGTCTTCGGTGGAACCGTTTCCGGACGCCCACCACAGGTGTCCGGTGTGGAATCGATTGTCGGCCTGTTCATCAACACAGTGCCCGTGCGAATCCGCCTCGACGCCCGAGAAACCCTCGCGGAACTGGCCATTCGCGTCCAATCCGAGCAAGCGTCACTACTCGACCACCACCACATCGGACTGTCGGACATCGCGGGAGCAGTGGGCGCCGCCGGTTCATTCGACACCCTGACGGTATTCGAGTCGTATCCCGTCGACGAGGCAGCCCTGACCGCCGAAACCGACATCGCGGGAATGCACGTCCTCGGCATCGACGGACGCGACTCGGCGCACTATCCGATTGCCGTTGTCGCGTCGGAAAGTGACACGCTGAACCTGAAGATGGAGTACTTGCCGACGCACTTCTCCGCCCGCGAAGTCGCGAAGATCACCGAGCGCGTGGGCATCGTCCTCGAGCAGCTGGCGTCGGCGCCGGATCAGCCGCTGGCCCGCCTGCAGGTTCTCACGGAGTTCGAGAGCCGTGATCTTGCGCCGGTCTTCGGATCCCCGGGTCGCTCCGCTCGTACGCTCCCGGAAATACTCGCCGACGTCTCCGCCACATATCCCGACCGCATCGCGCTCTCGGCCGGCAGCCGTTCCATGACCTACATCGAACTGGACCGACGCTCGAACCAGTTGGCCAGAGCCATGATCCGCCGCGGCGCCGGGCCCGAGACGTCGGTGGCCATCGGCATCGAAAGATCCGTCGAATCAGTACTCGCGGTGTGGGCAGTGGCCAAGACCGGCGCAGCGTTCGTCCCCGTCGACCCCACCTATCCGGCCGACCGAATCGAACACATGCTCAGCGACTCCGAGGTGTTGTTCGGGTTGACCGTCGTCGACGCCATCGACACATTGCCACCCATCGTGTCCTGGTTGGTGCTCGGAGAGGAAGCATTCGACGACGACGTCGCCACAAGCTGCACGCTGCCGATCGCCCAGGACGAACGGCTTGCACCGGTGGTCATGGACAACGCCGCCTACGTGGTCTACACCTCGGGATCCACCGGCCGACCCAAGGGAGTTGTCGTCACCCACACCGGACTCGACAGCTTCGCGCTCGATCAGCAACGTCGATTCCACGCCGATCACCACTCTCGGACCCTGCACTTCGCCACCCCCAGCTTCGACGGAGCCATCTTCGAGTACCTGCAGGCATTCGGTGTCGGAGCAACCATGGTGATCGTCCCGACCGACATCTACGGCGGCGCCGAACTGGCAAGTCTGATCCGCCGCGAACACGTCACTCACGCGTTCGTCACCACGGCGGCACTCGCCACCGTCGATCCGGCCGGCCTGGACGAATTCCGGCACGTCGTCGTCGGGGGAGAGGCTCTGCCACCGCACCTCGTCGGTCTGTGGGCACCCGGGCGGGAATTCGTCAACGCCTACGGCCCCACCGAGACAACCGTCATGGCAGACATCAGCGAACCCATGACAGTGGGTGCACCCATCACGATCGGTGGCCCGATCCGCGGTGTGCACGAGGTGATCCTCGATTCGCGCCTGCAACCGGTGCCCGTCGGAGCTCCCGGCGAGCTGTACATCGCCGGCATCGGCCTGGCTCGCGGATACCACCGGCGTCCCGGCTTGACCAGCGAGCGATTTGTCGCCGACCCCTTCGGCAAGCCAGGCGACCGGATGTACCGCACCGGTGACATCGCCTCCTGGCGAAGCGATCACACCATCGAGTACGTCGGGCGCAGCGACTTCCAGGTCAAGATTCGCGGATTCCGTATCGAACTCGGTGAGGTGGACGCCCAGATCACTGCAATGGCAAGTGTCACGAACTGCGTGACACTCGGCGTCGACGGACCGGCCGGCGCAACCGTTCTCGCGTCTTACCTCACCGTCGAGGAAGGATCGACGCTGACCGGCGCAGAGATCACCGCGCACCTCGCCGGACGTGTTCCCTCGCACATGGTTCCGGCCAGCATCATGATCGTCGACGAGCTACCGCGCACCGCGGTCGGCAAGCTCGATCGAAAAGCGTTACCGACCCCGGAGTTCACCGGAACCGGCGTGGAATTCCGGGCTCCCGGCACCAGCCTCGAGCGTCGGATCGCCGACGCCTTCATCGATGTACTCGGCGTCGAGCAGGTAGGCGTCGACGACAACTTCTTCGAACTCGGCGGCAACTCGCTGATCGCCACTCGTGTGGTCTCGCGGCTCAACTCCGCACTGAACATCGACGTCGGGGTGCGCGTGCTCTTCGAGGCACCGACGACAGCTCAGCTCGCCGAACGGCTTTCCGACGCTGTCACTGCCGTCGGCACTGTGCCGCTCACTCCCATGGAGCGCGACGGTAACGTCCCGCTCTCGTTGGCGCAGAAGCGCATGTGGTTCCTGAACCAGTTCGACACACGCTCAGCCGCGTACAACATCCCACTAGCTGTTCGCCTCACCGGTGACCTCGACGTCACCGCCATGCAACAGGCGATCGCCGACGTCGTCGAGCGGCACGAAACCCTGCGGACGGTGTTCCCCGCCGTCGGCGGCGATCCGATTCAGAAAGTGCTCACCGCCGACGAGGCCGTACCGCCGGTCCGTGAAATGACGTTGGGAGAGCACGAACTCGCAGAGCGCATGCGACGACTCGCCACGACCGGCTTCGACGTGTCGGTGGACCTGCCGCTGCGCGTCGCGCTCTTCCGCCTCGACACCGATGAACCCGTTCACATTCTGTTTGTCGTGGTCCATCACATCTGCGCCGACGGTTCGTCGATGGCGCCGCTCGCACGCGACGTGATGACGGCCTACCTGGCGCGCACGGCAGGAACCGAACCCACCTGGGCGCCACTCGAAGTGCAGTACGCGGACTTCACGTTGTGGCAGCACCGCGTCCTCGGATCGGAAGACGATCCGGAATCCGTCATCAGTCGCCAATTGCGCTACTGGAGTGAGCAACTCGCCGGCCTCGACGACGTCATCGCACTGCCCACCGACCACCCGCGGCCCGTACAACAGACCTTCCACGGTGACCGATTCACCTTCGACATCGACGCCAACACCCACCGCGCCCTCGCGGACCTCACCAGGGCAAACGGCGTCACGATGTTCATGGCTCTGCACGGCGCACTGGCCGTGCTGATGTCGAAACTGTCGGGCGCCGAAGAGGTCACCATCGGCACACCGATCGCCGGCCGCGGTCAGGCAGCGCTCGACCATCTCGTCGGAATGTTCGTCAACACGCTGGTCCTGCGCACCGGCGTCGACCCCGACATCACGTTTGCCGAACTGGTGGAACACATCCGGGAAATCGATCTGGCCGCATTCCAGAACTCGGATCTGCCATTCGAACGGCTCGTGGACGTCATCAATCCGACCCGATCCACGTCGTACTCACCGTTGTTCCAGGTCGCCCTCGAGCTTCAGAACAACGAGCCAGCGCATTTCCACTTGCCCGGCCTCGATATCGAAGGCCTCACCGTGGAAACCGAATACGCGAAGGAAGATCTCGAACTGATCGTCGACGAGAAGTTCGACGAGTCCGGCGCCCCGGCCGGGATGTCCGCTGCCTTCGACTTCGCAACCGATCTCTTCGAACCCGCCACCATTCGGCGCTTTGCCGACCGCCTGCGTCTGATCCTCGACACTGTCGGACGCGAACCCGCAACACGTATCGCCGACATCGGCATCCTCGCCGCCGACGAAACAGCAGCCCTGGTGCCGGCATCCGGTGCAGCAGCGACTCGCGTGCAGGTGTGGCCGGAGATCCTCGCCGAGGCAGTCGCCTCGAACCCGGATGCTCCAGCTCTCTCGAGTCGCGAGGGGTCGATGACCTACCGCGAGCTCGACGAGGAATCGACGAAGCTGGCTCGAGCGTTGTGCCGGCGCGGTGTCGGACCCGAAGATTTTGTGGCGCTGGGTCTGCCGCGGTCCACGGCGGAGATCGTCGCCATCTGGGCGGTCACGAAAACCGGAGCAGCATTCTTGCCGGTCGACCCGAACTATCCAGACGATCGCATCAACCACATGCTCGACGATTCGCGGGCCGTACTCGGCATCACCGACGACGCTCACCGCAGTCAACTTCCCGACACGGTCGAGTGGATGGTCCTCGATGAAGCGCAGACCGTCGACGAGATCGACGGCCAGAGCGCCGCCGCGATCACCGACCTCGACCGCACGATCCCCTTGCATCACGGGCATCCCGCGTACCTGATCTACACCTCGGGTTCAACCGGGAAGCCGAAGGGCGTCATCGTCACCCACCTCGGTTTGTCCAACCTCAACGCCGAGGAACATCAGAGATTCAACGTCCAGCCCTATTCGCGTATCTCTCACTTGGCTTCACCGAGCTTCGACGCCTCGGTCTTCGAACTCATGATGGCGTTCGGCAGCGGAGCCTGCCTGGTCGTCATCCCACCCACGGTCTTCGGCGGATCCGAGTTGGCCGAAATCTTTGCCGACGAACACGTCTCACACGCGTTCATCACGCCGACCGCGCTCAGCTCCATCGAAAGCTCCGCGCTGCCAGAACTCCGCGTGCTCGCAGTCGGTGGCGAAGCCTGCCCACCCGAACTCGTGGACATCTGGGGCCGAGACCGCCGCATGTTCAACGGATACGGACCTACCGAATCCACCATCCAGGCCAGCGTCAGTGAACCCATGCGGCCGGGCAAGGACATCAACATCGGCCGACCGGCCATCGGCTTTGCCGGCCTGGTCCTCGACGGGCACCTCAAGCCCGTGCCAGTGGGAGTCATCGGGGAGCTGTACGTGACCGGCCCCGGACTCGCCCGCGGGTACCACAATCGTCCCGACCTCACCGCCGACCGATTTGTCGCCGATCCGTTCGGCGAACCCGGCCAGCGGATGTACCGCACAGGCGACCTGGTGCGCTGGCGCTCCGACAGCACACTCGAATACCTCGGCCGCAGCGACTTCCAGATCAAGGTCCGCGGATTCCGCATCGAGCTGGGCGAAATCGACTCAGTCCTGATGGCACACCCATCCGTCTACTTCGCCGCAACACTTGGGCACGAAGCACCGTCGGGGGAGACGATGATCGCCTCCTACATCCAGCCTGTGGAAGGACAGACCGTCGACGACTGGGAGCTTCGCCGCCACCTGTCTTCTCGCCTGCCTGCGCACATGGTTCCCGGCGCGATTGTCGTCGTCGACCGAATTCCGGTGACACCGGTCGGCAAGCTGGACCGTAAAGCACTGCCGACGCCGAGCTTCGAGCGTCGTACAGTCCCGTACGCGCCGCCGACCAACGACACCGAACGAACGGTCGTCGACATCTTCGAGACCGTGCTCGGTCACGAGCACATCGGCGTCGACGACGACTTCTTCGAACTGGGAGGAACGTCGATCGTCGCCACTCGAATAACCATCGAACTCGAGAAGCGCCTCGGGATGCGAGTGCCGTTGCAGTCGCTTTTCCTGGATCCGACACCGGCCGGTGTCGCCCGGGCGGCCGACGGAATGGACGCACACTCTCCGGACGATTCTTCGGATCTGCTCGCCCCGATGATCACGCTGCGCGCCGGATCCGATCGAGCACCACTGTTCTTCGTCCATCCGGGTATCGGATTGTCCTGGGGTTATGCAGAATTCGTCAAGCACCTCGAGCTGGATCAACCCGTATACGGTCTTCAGCTACCGTCCCTGAGCGGAGGACCCAGCTTCGACTCGCTGACCGAACTCGCCGACGACTACGCGAATCGCATTGCAGCCGTGGCATCGACCGGCCCGATCCATCTGGCCGGCTGGTCGCTCGGCGGCGTCATCGCACACGCCGTGGCGCACAGTCTCACTCGGAGCGGACGTGACGTGACTTTGTCGATCCTCGACAGCTATCCGTCGTCGGATTCCGATCAGCCCGCGGAACTCTCGGTCTCCGAACTACTGGCCGGGCTCGCGATGCCGGCGGGATCCGAGACCGTCGAAACCTTCGAAGAAGCGGCGGAATTGCTGGAGCAGACCCTGGGCGCCGGAATCGGAATCGAAGCGGAGCATCTAGCGCGGATCAGTCGCGGTTACTCCCACTCCGTCGAATTGACGAATCGGCACCAACCGCCTGTCCATCTTGGGGCCATCGAGTTCTTCGTAGCCGGAAGATCTACGGAGAACGGACACGACGTGGCCGAATGGCGAAGGTTTGTACAAGGCGACATCCGAGTCACCGAAGTCGACTGTGAACACAACCAGATGATCGAACCGGGTCCGGCGGCAACCATAGCTGTACGATTGCGGGAAGTTATCGCTCAGTGGGGTGTCTGAACCAGGTTCGACATGGGTATGAGTGAAACACACAGGGTGATGGACCCCGGGTGGGTCCGGACGAGGGGAAAACATTGAAACTGCGAACCAGACGCGTGTTTACCGGATCGATGCTGACTGCTGCTGCACTGACTGCCGCACTTCTCTCCGGGTGGACTGCACAAGCAGATCCCGCATATCCGGCGCCGGACCCGGACCCGTTCTATTCGCAAGCAGCGGCCGAGGGGACCGCCGGCACGCCGATCTCTGTGCGCCGGGCCCCTGACCTGATGACCTTTCCCGGCGTCGCGATCTGGCAGGTCAGTTACAGGTCCACGAACTCCGAGAACAAGCCGATCGCCGCGGTCAGCACGATCCTGGTCCCGCCGAATCAAGCGCAAGACGGCCCGTTGCTCTCCTACCAGCACATCGTCAACGCACTCGGAACGGGATGTGCGCCATCTCGCGCGCTTTACGCATCGGATCCCAACATCGTCATCCGTGAAGCGCCCATCCTCAACGTCGCGCTTCAACGTGGATGGACCATTGCCCTTCCTGACCATCTCGGACCCAACAGCGCCTACGGCGCCGCGCGCCTGGGCGGACAGATCACGCTCGACGGTATCCGCGCCGTTCAGAAAATCCCCGAATTGCGTAGTGGCGCCAGCCCAGTCGGTATTGCCGGTTACTCCGGCGGCGGCATGGCCACCGCGTGGGCGGCCGCACTGGCCCCGAGCTACGCACCCGAGGTCAACCTCGTCGGTGTAGCCGAGGGTGGCGTTCCGATGAATCTGTCCAAGATGGCCAACGGCCTCGGACAGGATCCGCACCCGGCATTCGGCCTCGCCTTCGCCGCAGCAATGGGCCTCGAACGCGAGTACCCCGACCTCCTTCCGCTGAGCAACCAACTCAATGACCTCGGTCGGTCGATGCGGACCGAACTCACCAACGCGTGCACCAACGACATCCTGAGAGTTGGCGCAGGACGCAGCGCTTCCCAGGTGTCGACGTCGACTTCTCTGTTGTCCAGCCCCGAAGTGCGAAAGGTTATGGACGACAACAGCGTCGAGCTCTATCCGGGTGTGCCGACTGCCCCGGTATTCGAATGGCACACGCCCGACGACGTCCTTATCCCCATCGATTCGGTGGTCAACACGATTTCTCGGTACTGCGCCGCCGGAGCCACGGTTCAATCTCAGCTGTTCCCCAGCCCGGACCACCTCACCACTGCGGTCCTCGGTCTGCCCACCGCGTTCGAGTACCTGCAGGACCGGTTCGACGGAGTGCCGGCCCCGCGTTCGTGCTGAATGTCTCCGGAGTGATGTATCGAGCAGGCGCGGCACATGGCCAACTCGGTGTGCCCGTGGCATCGTTGATCGTATGAGCGACACGGATGACACCGGCGCGGCCGGCAATGGCGATTACAGTCTCGATCCCGACGACCAGCTTCAACCCGAAGACACCCTGATCGATCGAGGCGTGGACGACATTCTCGACGAGGGAATCTCACCACCGGAACGCCCATTGGGCCTGGACGCCCACGGGTTGACCGGCAGTGAAGAATCGGCGGGGGAGACCCTCGACGAGCGCCTGGCCGAGGAAGAACCGGATCCGTACGCGTCACTGGGAGATCCCCTGAAGGATCCGGCAGATGCCGACGAATTCGAACGGGAAGAAGAATTCCCGAACGGTGACGAAGTCGGAAATCGCCGCGTCGGGCGTCTCGTTGCCGAAGACGAGGGTCGATACGAGGACGAGGAAAGCGAACTCATTGCCGGAGACGTCGGAATCGACGGCGGCGCAGCGTCGGCGGAGGAAGCCGCGATGCATCTGATCGAAGAATCAGACGACTGACCGACCGCCTGACTGTTGTGGCTGTTGATCGGTGAGAACGATGGAGTGGACGTGATTTCCACCCATCCTCTTGCTTTCGTACATCGCCGAATCGGCTAGGCGATGTAGATCGTGAACGCCGCTTTCTGCTGCTTGCACGTCTGGCCAGCCGCCGTTGTGTATGGCTATGCCGATGCTTGTCGTCGAGAGTGGTTCGCCCGTAGGGGAGTTCATGATGGGGGCGATCCGTGCGAGCAAGTCGCCGACGTACGGCAACGGCATGATCTGAACGACGACGAACTCGTCACCTCCGATACGAGCGATCGCTGCGTCCGATCTGGCCCAGTCGTGGAGTCGATACGCCGTGCGCAGGATGACGCGGTCGCCGACGTCGTGACCGTAGGTGTCGTTGAAGTGTTTGAAATTGTCGATGTCGATCACCACCACCAGCAAGGACTGGTCGAGGCTGGATTTCGCTTGCAGGAGTTCGGAAGTCCGCCGTGAGAGTCCGCGCCGATTCAGCAGGTCCGTCAACGGATCGAGTTCGGAGCTTTGAGCGTCGTTGCTCAGGAGCGCCAGAGCAATCTGCGTGACCACCGGTATGACGGTGATGACAGGGATGGCAAAGGCAATGCGTCCCAGGACGTCTGAGAGGCCGGAAGGTACATCGGTGAACACGCCAATGCTGGCGATAACGATGACCGCCCCGGAAAACAGCAGGTGCCACAACTGCGCTCGAAGATTGTGAAAGAACGCTATGTACGAGCCGACGAGTCCGAAGACGAGGCACCCCAGCAGCCTTTGATCCGGATTGGCCTCCGCCAGCACGATCACCGCGACAGCGAAGTCGCCCGCGATGACAAAAAGGTACGACCGTTCCCGGGTCGTCGCAGTGAACGGCAGCGCTGTTCCGCCGATTATCACGAGCACTGCGATCATGACGTCCAATGGAAATCCGATGGTCTGCACCGAATGGGTGCCTAGTCGCTTCAGCAGAATCGTGACTCCCAGGAGGAAAACCAATATGCCGATGCCTATCCGAGTCGGCATCAGAATTCCGTTGTCGCGCAAGAATCGCGTGAATCGGTCGAACTGGTCTGGCACTGCAAGCCAGCGGTGCACGACCTTGGGTGTGTCACTCATCGCGGCCACTGATCATTCGAAGCGGCCGGTCGAAATAAAACACATGCGGCGATAGTAGTCCGTGGCGATGACAATGGAACGGCACCCGCACGCAGCCTGTCGTCCCCAATACGTCACAGTGACGAATTGGGGCGGGGTGGCTAGTGGGCGAGACTCATCCATCAACATCAACCCGCGTCAGGCGGCCTGCCGCGCAGCCTGAACACCTGAGCGGCAGGGTTGCTCGGTGGCCGGCCGGGGTCGGACGGCGATCGACGATTGATTGCCCGACGACGGGCACGCCAAGATGATCAGCTCACACAATGCGTCCAGCGGTCCAGGGCGGAAGCACGCGAATGGTCGACAGATACATCTACGGATCGACGACGCAGGAAACGGATCATGAGCCGATATCGCCAGGTCGACAATTTGCCGATAATCTACATTATGTCAAGTAATGGTTATTCGAACGTCCCCCGTCAGCCTGTCCGCTAGCTTTACCCACATGGATTCCGTTGCACTCGTCCTCGGTTCACCACGTGGCCGTCGCTTCTGTGCGAACGTCGGGCACGCGTGCCGCGCCAGCGCAAGCAACTCCGGTGGACACTGGCCTCAATCGCCGGAACATGCGCTCGAAGTTCTCGGCGCTGTTGATATCCGGGCAATCGCCGAGATGTCCGAACTCGAGATTCTGCACTGTCTTGCGTATGCCGTAGATTGCGCACGCTACTGGGAGCCGCCGGACGAAGAAGACCTGATCTTCGTCCGGCCGGATGTCGCAGCGGCGCTGCGACCGATTGCCGGAGCACTACTCGACTCGCCACACGCCGCCTGGTGGACCGAGCCGATCGACCGTCTGAACCAGAATCTGGTTGAAAAGCGAAACCCTATTTACGGCTGGTCGGACCTACCCTTGCGGATTTACCGTGCAGAGGACGGCCTCGAACAGTGGCGTGCTGAGGCACTCGACAACGAACGCCGGTTTCTGGAATACCAGATCGAAGATCCGGACCGTAACATCGGAGGCGAATGGTGGTCTACCCCTTTCGCCAACGGCACAACCGAAACAACCACGGCCCGCGACGGTATCGGGGCCCTCGGGGTGTTTCTCGAAGAAGACAGCTCCTCGAACGAGGCGCGGGTGCAGCCGGTAAGGATCTACGGCGCGCCCCGCATCTACGAGATCACCGGTCCGCAGGACTGGGCGAATCTGGTCGATACCTATCCCCTGCCAGTGCCCGCTTCACGTCGCTTCGTTTGGTACGACACGACCGGTGAATACCGTGACTGGTTCATTCCGGACTGGGTTTCGGTGGCCGCAGATTACGACGCCGTCCATCTGACCTTGATGGCTTATCTCACCACGCCAGGCATCGCGATCCCGTTGTCGGCCAACTCGGGGGCCACCGTGCTCGCCGGGTGGGATCCGGACGCCACATTCTGGCTACGAAGCAACAACATCACCGTCGAGGGCGAGCCACCAAGCTGACGTTCAGCTACACCGAATTCAGCAGGTGCGCCCGTACGACCAGCCACCGTGCAGTGTCCTCGATCCCCTGTTCCAAGGTGAACGTCGGAACCCACCCGAGTAGTCGTAACGCACGATCGTTCGACGCGTAGGCGCCGGCAGTGTCACCGGTGCGTCGGTCGGCAGCGACCACGTCGACGTCTTCGCCGAGCACGTTCTCGAATGTGTGTACCAATTCCCACACCGTCGTCCCCCGCCCGCTACCCAAGTTGACCACAGTCATGCGTGATGAATCAGCGGTGACCCGGTCGAACCTTTCGAGTGCTCGAACATGAGCGTCTGCAAGGTCCCAGACATGAACGTAGTCACGCACTCCCGATCCGTCGCGCGTCGGCCAATCCGTCCCCGTAACCCTGAAAGGCGTTCCTGTCGAATATGATTCGAACAGCTTTCCGAGTGCGTGGGTCGGGCGCGCCGACGCTGGTCCGCTTCGCAATTCCGGATCTGCCCCGACAGGGTTGAAGTAGCGTAGAGATATTGCCGATAATCCTGTGGCCGCCACGATGTCGTCAAGCATCGTTTCGAACTGAGCCTTGCTGTGCGCGTAGGGACTCTGCGGTGCGATCCGCCAATGTTCGTCGACACACCCACCGTCGCTCGGCGCGTACACCGCAGCAGAGGAACTGAACAAGAAGCGCTCACAGCCGTTCCGAAGGACACTCGATACCAGTGTCAGTGACTTGGATACGTTGTTCTCGTAGTACCGCGCCGGGCTACTCACGGAATCTCCGACCACGATCAAGGCCGCACAGTGAACTGTGGCAACGATATCGGGATGATCTGCGAATATCCTGTCGAGCAGTTTCTCGTCCGCGATGTCGCCGCAGTAGAACGGGAATCTGTGCGCAAATTCGGCACGGCCGGTCAGCAGGTTGTCGAGAATCACGACATCGATCCCGGCGTCAACGCACTTCGACGCCACGGTGCTTCCGATGAATCCCGCTCCGCCGGTGATCAGTACTTTCACGCTGCTCCCCCGGCATCTTCGACGGCAGTCCTCGCACGACGGACGAAGTGGGATACGCGTGAGCGTGCCAAGTCCCATCCACGTAGGTCGCGCCCGTCCCGGATGGAAAGCCGATCACGGTCGAGAAAGAGCGGCACCATGACCAGATCGCGGTAGAGCGAGTGCAGACGTGGGCGATCGGCCAACCACAGCGTGCATTGCCACCACCAACGCGCCGACGTAGTCGTCACCCCGGTATTCACTCCGAAGATCGATTCCACCGCAGCCCAGTGGACGTTCACCGCGCGACGGACATCGCGCGGCAATCGGCGTCGCGCGAGCATCGCCGGGAGTGACGGCTCGGAGTCGAACAGGTACCCCACGTCGAAGACGCTGTTCAACGCCAGATCAGCGCGAATCAAGGCGCGATCGGCAAGCCGCGCGTGAGCGATGACATGAAGCGTGACATCGGCAAGGGCAAGTCTGGATCCTTCGGTCTCCGCGCTGAGTCCTCGGACCGCGGACTCGCGGGTCAACGCGTGACGGGCGAACCGCGGAAGCAAGTGTGAATGGATTTCGACGGAGCCGTGACGGTCGTCGCGAAGGAGCGCTGGTTCCTGATGATCGTCGTGATCGATGGAATCCCCTGCCACCTCGTCCGGGCGAACCATTCGATAGCCGAAGTCGATGATCGCGTCGTTGGCTGGAACGGCGTGTGCGGGATCTACGACCAAGAGGTCGATGTCCGTCATCCGTCGTGCCGCCGGGTTCGGCCAGATTCTTCGCTCGAGAAGGGCAGCACCTTTCAGTGCGACAGTCGGAAATCCGCTGCTGTGTAACAACTCTTGCAGTTCTACGCGCTGCGCATCGAGGTCCGCGATACGAAGTGCGTTTCGGTGATGGACAAGGCTCAGCGTCAATTCCGGACTCGACGCGCTAGCTGCGGAATCCGACAGCATATCGGCGAAACTCGCCGGCAGGACCGATGCGAAGCCGGCATCGACTGCGCGGGCGGCCAGCAGCGGCAGCACCTTGTGCCTGGCAGCGGCGTCGATGACTCGCGGCCAATCTTGCTGCGAACACGAACGGATGACGTCGGCCCCGTGCTCGGCTTCCAACATCGAAATCAGGTACCGGGTGTCACGCATGACGCCACCAGTTCCTCCACGGTGTCGGCGCCGGTGTCGCCGTGGTGCCGGATCATTCTGTAGCACGGGGCATTCGAGAGCAGGGCAGCGATGTTTCTCAGGGTCAGTCCGTGATTGTCGGACCACAGAGCGGATTGCTCGGCCAGCGACTGTATCGCCTGGGGTGCGGGCATCGGCGCGACACGAGTAGGACCCCCGTCCCATTTATCGAGAATCAGCACCAGATCGATTCCGCGAACCGCCGAATCGACGTTGGGAGTAGCGGGCAATGTCGACGGGTCCAGTGCCCACACCGAAGGGGTATACGGGAGATACAGCGAATCGTGCGCCTTGATGTCCGGGAGAACGTCGAACGTACCGGCTTTCAGGTGAACCCGGCGCGGCAAGCCCACAGCTTCGGTACCGCGAATGAAGACCCCTTCGTCAGCTCGCAGTTGTGCACCCCGTAAGGCAAGGGCAAGCGCCAAGGTGGTTTTACCCGCCCCGGAGTGCCCGGCGATCGCCACTCTCACACCGTTGCAGTCGACCAGAGCGGCATGCAGGCGTGTCCACAGTTCGGTATCTGCGGCCGTCATGACATCCCGGTGCACAGTGCGGTAAACGTTCTCCGCGAGGTGGAGTCCGTCGAGACCGATCAGCGGTTCCTTTCTGCCTCCGATGGTCGAGTCGATGGTGGCGTCCCAGCGACCGAACGTCGATCGATTCCGCTGAATCCGAACTTCGATGTTGTGGTCCGCAGGCCAGGGGCTGGCAATTCGATGCTCGATGACACCGAGTTCGGGTATGGCAGGGCCGCGCACGATCGCATCAACCCATAGGTAGTGCGTTCGGAATTGTGGTACGTGGCTGCCTGTCACGGGATTCTCACACCAGCAGACGCGAGGCGCTCAGCTGTCCATAGGTCTCGCTGACCACCGACTCCGCGTCATGGTCAGGGATCTCGAGTACCTCCGACACCGCCTGGACGATGTCACTGACGGTCCGGCCGTCACACAGTTCCCACACCAAAGTCGCGATGGGGTTGAGGTGATGGGCAACCTCGCTGGAACTGTCGTACAGCACGACACCGTCGGTGAGATCATTGCTCTCCACCGTCTGTGAGCGCTGAGGCCTCGCGTCTTCGAGTAGTTCCGTCAAGATATCTCCTTGTTCCAACCAGTCCGATATTCGTGTTGAGCTATTTGCGTTTGGGGTGGTGTCAGAGCGAGAAGCGTCGTGAGTATTCGGATTCGATTGCGCCCGAACGAATCAGGCTGCGTGTGGAGGCGATGCCGGGTGCGAGCGTCAGACACGTGAGCGCTCCCCCGGCGTTCGCATCCACCAGGTAGTTGCCCAAAGTTTGGTAGTGGCCCGCCCATTTTTCGAATGCTTCGGGGTCTACCTCCGGATCCGCAATCGCGTCCAGAATTCGTTCGAAGGCGCGCGAATGAACGAGGACGGCGTGAACTCCACGGTTCTCCGGACTGGTGCGCAAGAGCGCCGAACCGTCGATCAGCGCTCCGTCGGCCGATTTCGCGTCGTGTCCGAGTTGGACGACATCCCAATCGCGGTGATCGAGGTCTTCACGTGCGTGGTCCAGGATCGACGCAGCCGCATCCAGCAAACTCACGTCGTCAGCTGCAATGAGGACCGAATCCCAGCTCTTCTCGGTCGCCCGAGAAACCGCGCGACGCCACGAGACGGCAAAGGCCGCTTCCTGATTCATCACGTCCTCGAAAGCTGATTCTCTCTCCACCGCTGTTACGCGCGGTAAGCGAATGAATCGATGCCAGGACGCCTTCCATCTGTCGATATCGAGGTCAAGATTCACGACGACAACACCGAGGTCCGACTTCGAATCCTCGACAGCCGGGGTGGGTTCTCCCCCTACTCGGGCAGGCGACAGTGGGCGATCGAGCACAACGTCGACTGCGCCCCGCTCGAGCAGATAGGTCGCCAGTGAAAAGTCGGACCGCACGGGTCCGTCCATGCTCCGAGAGAGTTCGTCTCGCAAGGTTCGGTATGCCGCGGCGCGAACAATCAGTGCAGCCCCGACCAGGTCTTCGCCGTGTGCGTGGATGACGGCCGCATCGGCTTCGGCGGGGAGGTCGTCTGTTATGTTCCGCAGCTTGTACATAACCGCGGGTTCGATCACGCGAGCCTCGTCCAGGAAGACCACCGACTTCCAGCCCAGCAGAATCGCCTTGTCGAGTCCGGCGACGAACGCTGAGGCCGTCCTCCACCCATCCGGACCGTCGTCCTCCGCCGGAATGGCACGGTGAACGGTCAGTTCGATCGACTCGGCCTCCGCCAGGCATGAACGCCACGGAGCTACTCGGCCGTCGTCGCTGAGAACGATCACCCCGCCGAAGACCAACTCGGGTCGCTGGACGCTCAGTTCGGCACGGCGACGAATCTCGGGATACGAATCACCGAGGTACCTGGAGAACTGACGATGGAGTGAGTCGAGATCCCATCCGACCTCATTCCAACCGAGCAGGTAATTGTGAACGCGATCTTCCCAATTTATTCGATACGGGACACCCGCCGGGCGCTCGAATCGATGGTGCCAACCAAATGTCGGAAGGCAGACGACCTTTCCGCCGTTGATCCGGAACTTCTCGTGGATGTATCCCTCCTCACCGCCGAATCCGGTGAAGTGCGAGTTCAATCCCGGCCATGCCTCACGCCTGCAGGCAAATGAGCCGAGGCCCTGCATGATGATCTCGAAAGGCACGTCCGGGTGTTGCTTCGCTCGCGGATCAACTCCCCAGGAGCCGAACATTCCGTTGCGCCACTTGGGGTCCATGTGGGTGGCCGCGATGTGCGAGGAATCCTGGGAGAGCATCGGTCCCTGGATCAGATCGTCAGTTTCCGGATTTGCATCGAAATACGCCAGCAACGCCGACAACGATCCCGGTGCCAGGATCACGTGGGAGTCGAGGACCAGGACATACTTTCCGGTGGCCTTGCGGAACAGGACGTCCCGCACCGCAGTCGATCGAACGTCGGTGAACGGGATGTAGCGGAACCGATCGATGTAACCGGCAAACGATTCGAGCATCGGCGCCGGCAACCCCTCGGGGTTGTTGTCCAACAAGACGAATTCGACTCTGTCCAGAATCTCGCGATGATGGACCAGGATCGAGTGGATCGTGAAGTATGCGCCGTCGAAATCGTCGTAGGTCGCGATTGCAATGGTGAGGTCGGCAGATTCTCCGTGCGGCGGAGTTTCTTTCACCTGTACTGGCACCGCGCTCTGAAGCCTCTTCAGAGCGCGGTGCAGGGCGTCGTCGAACTCGGGCATCGGTGTGCTCCCTGGGAACCCGTGGCGTTGTATCGATTACGTCGGTTACGCAGGTTCCGTGGGATCTGTCGGCTTGGTCGGGCTGGTTGGGAACGTCGGCTCGGTGCGAGTGGTCGGCACAGTTGGGACAGTTGGGACGGTCGGCTCTGTCGGCTCCGTCGGCCCGGTGGGCTTGGCGGTCGTCGTTCCACCCGAGCCTGACGAGCTACCGGTTGATCCGGAACCTGTGGAACTTCCAGACGATCCCGAACTCCCGGAACTACCCGAACTTCCCGACGATCCCGAACTTCCCGACGATCCGGGGTTGCCCGGCTCGTTTCCGCCCGGCTGGTTCCCTCCCGGAGTATTACCACCGGGCTGATTCCCGCCTGGTTGCTCGCCGCCTGGTTGATTCGGATTCTGCTGGCCACGAGTAGGAGCTCCGGAGAGGTTCGGCGTATCACCGGCTGCGAAGGCCGGTGCCGCACCACCGAGGCTGATCGACGTCACGACCGGAACAGTTACCGCCGAGGCCGCTAGAACTGTCTTGACGAACTTGCGTCGATCAACCGGAACATTCTGAAAAGCGTCGCCGCCCATAGCGTTTCTCCCATGCGTCCGAGACGAGGTCGTCCTCACTCGATGTCGGGCAAAACGCTAGCATCCTTCCGGCAACTTTACAGACTGAACGCGCCGATATTTGACGGGTATGCGAATTTGAGTCCGGACTGCGCCGACTGTTCGGACAGAAGTACGGCGATCTCCTCCTGTTCAGGGGACTCGTTTGTCCCGGTCGACAACCGTCAACCGACCGGCATCTCCCACGGCGCCACCGGAAGAGTATTTCCGGTCTCGAGGTAGGACTTCAGATTCGACAGCACCGCCGACCATCCGCCCGCTACCTCCATGCGAGCCGATTCGTCCGCCAAATCGGTGTGCTTGACGGTCAATCGCACGATCGCGCCGAAGGCTTCGATGTCGAAACTCACCCGCGAGATATCGACGCCCGGTTCACCGTTCGGATCAGCCCAGGTGGTGACCAACCTGGACGGTGGGCTGCTTTCGACTACGGTGCCGACTACATCCGCGATGTTCGAACCGTCGATCCGGCGGTGCTCCCACGTCGATCCCGGCTGCCAGTCGGAGACGTTGCTGTGTCCCCAATACTCTGCAGTGGCCCCCGCGTCCGTGAGTGCTTTCCAGACGTTCTCGGCCGTACTGGCGATGTAGGTGACATATACAAAACTGGGCTTGTCGGTCATGGCTTCCTCCGCGAGTTTTTTGACGGCACTGAGCGCATGCAGGCGCGGTACCTCGAACTTGTTGATCCATCGCTCTCGAATCTCCTCGAGCGCAACGGGATTGAGATAGTGAAGTTTCGTTCTCCCCTGCCGCACCGTGCTGATCAGATTTGCATCCTCGAGCGCCGTGAGGTGTTGCGTGACAGCTTGGCGACTCATCTCGAGGCTCTCGCACAGCTCACCGAGCGACTGCCCGTTGGCTACGAACAAGCGGTCCAGCAGAAGTCTTCGCGTGGGATCGGCAAGTGCTTTGAAGGCTGCATTCATCCGGTCGTTCACAACTTCACAATATGCAAGCATTTGCTTGCATGTCAATGGTTGGGCGTGCCGGGTTTCGGAAGTAGGGATAAATAGGGTGTGATGTCTTCAAGCAGATGTGATCTGAATCCCGGATCGCACAGTAAGAGAGGTTGGGCACATGGACTGGGTAGCAATTGGAGTGGGTGTCGGGTATGCCTCGGTGGCTCTGTCGATCCTGGTTTTCGTCGGCGGGTGCATCGCACTGTTCATTTTGTCGGTCCGCCAGTAGCTGACACCTCGACAAAGTGGTGAACACCCCCGGCGCGAGGATGACACGCGTCTCGGGGTGATCGCCGCCGGAGGCTGCTTGATCGATTCGGACACACCGGCGCGCGTCGGACTGCTCGCAGAGAAGCTCGGCCGCGGTGGGACTACCGTAGGACTGTCGCCTAGAACTCGAGGAGTACGGAATGAGCATCCAGTCGGTTGAACCGCACCGCCACCGCGTAGTGGTGATCGGTTCCGGCTTCGGAGGATTGTTCGGCACTCAGGCTCTCAAAAAAGCCGATGCCGACATCACGATGATCGCGCGTACAACCCACCATCTGTTTCAGCCGCTCCTCTAYCAGGTTGCGACCGGCATCCTCTCGGTCGGTGACATCGCTCCCGCCACGAGACTGGTGCTGCGCAAGCAGAAGAACGCCCAGGTGCTGCTCGGTGAGGTCGAGACCATTGATCTCGAGAATCAGACCGTGACCTCGCGTCTGCTCGAACGCGTCACGGTTACGCCGTTCGACAGTCTGATCGTGGCAGCAGGTGCCGGTCAGTCTTACTTCGGCAACGATCAGTTCGCGGAGTTCGCCCCCGGAATGAAGACGATCGACGACGCCCTCGAACTGCGCGGACGGATCCTCGGGGCCTTCGAGCAGGCCGAACTGTCGGACGATCCCGCCGAGCGCGCGCGCTTGCTCACCTTCGTCGTGGTCGGCGCCGGCCCCACCGGGGTGGAGTTGGCCGGGCAGATCGCCGAGCTTTCCCGTCGAACGCTGGACGGCGCCTTCCGCAAGATCGATCCTCGTGAAGCGCGCGTCGTGCTCCTCGACGGCGCCCCTGCCGTGTTGCCCGTGTACGGCGGGAAGCTCAGCCGCAAAGCTGCCGAGACGCTCGAGAAGCTCGGCGTCGAGATCCAGCTCGACGCAATGGTCACCGACGTCGACAACGACGGTCTGATCATCAAGGAAAAGGACGGCACGCTTCGCCGCATCGAGTCGCAGTGCAAGGTCTGGTCCGCCGGCGTGCAGGCCAGCCCCCTCGGCAAGCAGCTTGCAGAGCAAAGCGGCGGAGAAACCGACCGCGCCGGCCGAGTGATGGTCAATCCTGACCTGTCGCTTCCCGGGCACCCCAACGTCTTCGTCATCGGCGACATGATGTCGCTCGACAAGCTTCCCGGACTGGCTCAGGTCGCCATGCAGGGCGGCAAGTACGCGGCCAAGCAGATCAAAGCGTCACTGGATGGAAAGTCCCCGTCGGAACGAGTTCCGTTCAAGTACTTCGACAAGGGCAGTATGGCAACGATCTCGCGCTTCAGCGCGGTAGCCAAGGTGGGCAAACTCGAGATCAGCGGGTTCATCGGGTGGGTTGCCTGGTTGGCAATTCACCTCCTGTACCTCGTCGGATTCCGTTCACGCGCCTCGACGCTCTTGTCGTGGGCAGTGACGTTCTTCGGGCGTGGCCGTGCTCAGATGGCGTCCACCGAGCAGCAGGTCTTCGCGCGAAACGCGATGGGCGAGTTGGAGAAGAAGAACAAGGAAGCGACGGAGTCCGGCAGCACTTCGAATGGCGAAGCCAAGAAGGCTGCCGGCAAGCAGCAGAAGGCCGCCGGCTGATCGATCAGTACGTGGGCGAATAACGAAGGGGGGGGGGGGGGGGGGGGGGGGCCCTTGGAAACGAGTCGGCCGTTCTCGTCGGTGATGCGAACTTCCCAGAGTTGCTGGGTGCGTCCGCGATGAATCGGGGTGGCTTCAGCGGTGAGAGTGCCCTCCCGCGTTGCGCGCAGGAAGTCGGTGTTGTTGTTGACTCCGACTACGTGTCCTCGCTCGCCCAGCCACACGGTGCCGCCGACGCTGGCGAGAGACTCCACCACCGAGCAGTACACACCCCCGTGCTGTATCCCGGCGGGCTGGTGCAGCGTGGGCTTGACCGTCCATTGCGCCCTCACACGGTCTGGGCTCAGTTCGGTGTATTCCAGGCCGATGGTGGCGTCGAAGCCCGTCCCGAGCCGTTTCATCATCTCTGCGGTCTCAGCAGTGTCGACCATGCCATCTCCATCTGTGATTCTCTGGCGCCGGTGTGGCTGCCACTCCCTACCTGATTACACGAGAGGTAACTCGAGCTTGGAATCAGGTCTGGAAAAAGAACCGGGGGGGGGGGGGTCCGGCGCGGTCCGGCAGTTTCGTCACTCTCGCGTCGTGTAGCTCTCTGCGAGGTCTTCCACAATCATAGGCAAGGCTGACCTAATTTAGCAAGCCCTTCGTCGAACTGGTTCCAACGAGGGCGTAGCGAGACCTTGCGGCGCGCACGAACCGGCAGCCCGGCGGCCACAAAGGCGTCCAGCAGTCCCTGCCCTCGACGCTGAGCGGCCGATTCGCCCTCACCGGCCAAGATGGGGACGTAGGCCGCTGCACCCAGGATCGACTCCCCTACCAGGCCCCAGAATCTGAACTGGTCGACGGGCGCACACCTGGCGACGGCGTCATAGATCGCTCGGAGTGAAGTCAGGCAACGGTGCGCGGTCCAGACAAGGAGCGCTTCTTCACATGGCATGTCGACGACGCCGTCACTGCCGGACTCCCGTCCGTTGGGCGCAACGCGCAGCGTTTCGTCGACCACGCCGGCCCAGTCGATCCCGCCGTCGCTGTCCATGTGGATGAACAGGTTCTCGAGCCCCGGGTCCCATGCGGACCCCTCGGAGACGATCGACGCGGCCACCCTGCCGACCACGGCATGAATAAGTGACGTTGCAACCTGGATCGCCGCAGCTTCGGCGCTGTCGAGATCTTGAAGTGAACGGGCGAACATCTGATGCACCCGATCCCCGCACAGGCCCTCGCTCAGTTGCCACCAACGCCGTTTACCTTCGCCCGCCATGGCGGCAACCGCGTAGACGCGCGGATAGTCAGGGTTGAGTGCTCGTAGGCGAACGCTGGTGCGGCTCAATGCGTTCGACCGGAGTTCGAATTCACGAACATCCGCATGCTGGGTGGTCAAGGTGATGGTCACCGTGCACTCCAATCGGCCGAAGTTGTCTTGTGGTTCTTAATGTAGGTTAGCCTCACCATAATTCAAGAGTAAAGAACTGTGACGCTGGGCACCGCATATTCACAAGAACGTCCCCCGCAGGAAGCGCACCCGCATAGGGTTCCGTAACCTAAGATGCGAATTCCCTGCGCACCAAGACCAGGAGCTCGAACCGCCAGTGACGATGATCAAATCTCTCGGGAACGGACATCCCCGAGGACCCAGCGAGACGTACGGACGGCGCATCGTGCCGCGCGGCCCCGCTCCTGTCCGAATGCGTGTCCTGGCTGGACTTTTCGACGCGGCGGTGTTCCTACTTCCGTTGATCGTCGGCTGGTACATCGTCCAGTCGCTCCGTGACGACAACGGTGGCGGCGAGGCCGATCGAGCAGTCTTCGGCGGGACAGCAATAGCGATCGCCGTCGGTCTGCTTGTGTGGAACCTCGGGTTCCGTGAGGGGGCCACCGGTCGGACCTCGGGGAAGGGATGGGTTGGCCTGGTCACGCGTGACGCGACCACCAAACAGCCCATCGGTGTCCGCCGGGCTCTGCGCAGACCGTTCGACCGAAGCGGCATCGAGGTGGTCCGAGAAAGCACGGCCCGCGACGAGGGCTTCGAAGAACTCGCACGCGACAACAGTGTCGGTGCAACTCGCCGGCGCCGCCTGATTGGACTCGCGGTCCTCACCGTGCTGCTCGCGCTTGTGATGCTCGCGAGTATCGCGGTGGGTGCTCGTCCACTGACGTTCGCCGAGATCTTCCACGCGCTCTTCAATTCGGACGGAACTCAAACGGACATCATCGTGCGGACGTTGCGCGCCCCACGAACGATTTTGGGTCTTGTTGTCGGAATTGCACTCGGTATCGCCGGTGCCTTGATTCAGGGACACACGCGCAACCCGTTGGCGGATGCCGGTCTACTCGGCCTCAACGCAGGCGCGGCGTTCTTCGTGGTCATGGCGATCTACCTCTTCGGCTTTACGGCGCCGAGTCAGTACCTCTGGTTCGCGTTCGCAGGATCCTTCGTCGCCAGCATCGTCGTTTTCGGCTTGTCTTCCATCGGAAACGGCGGCGCAAGTCCTCTGAGTCTGGCTCTGGCGGGCGCAGCCGTCGCGTTCTTCCTGCAAGCCATGACCAACGCCGTGATAATCCTCGACCAGACGAGCCTGGACGCCTACCGTTTCTGGGTTGTCGGGTCGGTGTCCGGTCGCGGGTTCGACGTCCTCTGGCAGGTCCTGCCTTTCCTGATACTCGGATTGGTCATCGCCTTGGCAAGTACGCCGGGGCTCAACGTCCTCAGCTTGGGTGAAGACGTCGCAAAAGCACTGGGAACTAACATCGCGTTCAGTCGCACACTCGGCATCGTCGCGATCACCCTGCTGACCGGCGCCGCCACCGCGGCGTGTGGTCCGATCGCGTTCATCGGTTTGGTGGTCCCTCACGTGGCCCGGGCCATCACCGGACCCGACTACCGCTGGCTGGTCCCGTACGCGGGCTTACTCGGCGCGGTCATGTTGATCACCGCGGACATCATCGGCCGCGTGGTCGTGCGCCCTGGTGAGTTGCAGGTCGGCATCATCTTGGCCCTGTTCGGCGCTCCGTTCTTCATCGCTCTCGTACGCCGCAGGAAGTTGGCAAGTCTGTGACGCTCAAGCAGGAACTCCGGGTACTCCCCCGGACCGTCCCCTCACGTAAGTCGATCCGCCTCGGTGGATTCTCGCTGGTCTACCGCCCACTCGCCGTGTCGGTGAGCATTGCCCTCGCAGTTGCGCTGTTCCTTCTGCTTTGCATCAACATCGGGCGGGGCGACTATCCGATCTCGATCCCCGATGTCATTTCGGTCCTGCTCGGCAATGGCAGCAAGACACAGAACCTGATCGTCTTCGACCTTCGACTTCCTCGGTCGCTCACCGCGCTCTTCATCGGTATGGCACTCGGCATTGCCGGTGCGGTCACCCAGACGATTGCGCGCAATGCCCTCGCCAGCCCCGACATCCTCGGAATCACGGCTGGATCGAGTGCCGCCGCAGTGGCACTCATCGTACTCGGCGGGGGTGGCTCGTTCGTGGGACTGCTTGCCACACTGGGGATTCCGTTGGCTGCGCTCTGCGGCGGCCTACTGACAGCAGTGGTGATCTACGCCTTGGCGTGGCGCAAGGGCGTCGAGGGGTTCCGCCTCATCCTGATCGGTATCGGCATCAACGCCATGCTGGTGGCAGCGACGGGATGGCTCCTCATCTCGGCGGACATCAACGACGCTTCTCGCGCACAGGTGTGGCTCAACGGTTCACTCAACGGTGCCACCTGGAATCAGATGTGGCCGGTCGCAATCGCCGTCGCAGTAGTCGGCGGCTACGCGGTGATCGCATCGTTCACCATGGGAGCACTGCGGTTGGGCGACGACAACGCAACCTCACTCGGTGTTCGCTTGCAATCATCACAGGCCAAGCTGCTGCTTTCCGCCGTGGCACTGGCCGCCATCGCGACCGCAGCCGCCGGTCCGGTCGGCTTTGTCGCCCTGGCTGCGCCACAGGTCGCCATGCGTCTGGTGCGCTCCGCCGGCCCGCCCATCGTGGCTTCCGCGCTGACCGGTGCTGTACTGGTGGTAGGCAGCGACGTCATCGCTCGAACAATTCTGCCTGTGGAACTCCCCGTCGGAATCGTGACTTCCGCACTGGGCGGCCCGTTCCTGCTCTACCTGTTGGTTCGTAACAATCGGAAGGTCACAGCATGACCACCATCGCCCAGTCCACCGATGCTCCTTCGCGTCTCGTCGCGCAGAATCTGACGCTCGGGTACGGGGATCGCATCATCGTCGACGGACTCGATCTCGAGATCCCCACCGGCGTGATCACGACGGTCATCGGACCCAACGGTTGCGGCAAGTCGACGCTCTTGCGCGCGCTCGGTCGTCTGCTCAAGCCAAAGGGTGGATCGGTCATCCTCGACGGCAAGGCGATCAGTTCGATGAAGACCAAGGAAGTCGCGCGGGTGCTCGGAATGCTCCCCCAGACTCCGGTTGCGCCGGAAGGGCTCACCGTCGCCGATTTGGTCTCACGTGGGCGCCACCCGCACCAGTCGTGGATCAGGCAGTGGTCCGCGGACGACGAGGGCGAGGTCGCCGAAGCGCTCGAGCTGACCGGTGTCTCGGATCTCGCCGATCGGCCCGTCGATCAATTGTCCGGCGGTCAGCGTCAGCGAGCCTGGATCTCGATGGCTCTCGCCCAGGGAACCGACATCCTGCTTCTCGACGAACCGACTACCTATCTGGACCTCGCACACTCGATGGAAGTCCTCGACCTGGTGGATCAACTCCACGAGGAAATGGGGCGCACCGTGGTGATGGTTCTGCACGACCTCAATCTCGCGGTCAGATACAGCGATCATCTGATCGTGATGCGCGACGGCGCCGTCGTCGCTTCTGGTGTCCCCAAGGACATCATTTCCGCGGAACTTCTGCTCGAGGTGTTCGGTCTCGAAGCTGCGGTCATCGACGATCCCGTCTCGGATCGGCCGCTGATCGTTCCGATCGGAACCCGGCACGTGTTCGGTGCCGTCGGCGGGCCGGCAAAGCCTGCGTGACGATCGCGAATCAGCGACCCAGAATCGTCCGAACGAGTTTGAATCCCTGACCGATCGTCACGGTCGGCAGGTATGCCCGTCCGACCGCGTTGCCGATGCTCGGCAACGCGGCTGGATCGGCGAATGTCATGTGCATCGGCACGTACCGCGGCTGGAACTTCGATTTGAAGGCCAGCAGCGATCGAAATCCGTACACCGGTTCAAGGGTGCGACCGAGTAGGTCGAGCACGCTGTCCATCATCGCCGAGAAAGTCGTGGCCTCCGGTTCGTTCGCATTACTCTCGGAGTCACCGGCGATTGTTGCCAGCGGTGCACCGGACAGACTGAGGAACTCGACGCCCTCCTCCTCCAATTTCAGTGCAGCGGAAGCGATGAGGAACTCCATCGCGGGACGGAACCCTTCGGAGCGTCGCCTCATGAAGTCGAGTGTCCACCCGACGACTTTGCCGTCGCGGTACACCGGTAGCCACGACGTGACACCGTGCACGGTGCGATCCTCGTCGACCGCGATCAGGCATCGCACTTGTTCGTCGTCGACCTCGTCGAGTCCGCCGAGGGTGAATCCCATCTCGGGCATCCCCTTGTCCGCTACCCACTCCTCCGAGATCGCTACTATCTGATCCTTGATCGCGAGAGGTGCATGAGGGAAGGAAATCCACTCGGCGGTGATACCGGACTTCTTCGCCCGGTTCAGTGCTGTGCGCACGTCCTGGAACCGCTTTCCTGTGAACGCGACTTGTCCCAGGTCGAGCACGGTTTCCTCGGCGACCTGTAGACCGCTCCAGCCCATCGAATCGGTGATGGTTCGGGCGTCGTCGGTCACGGAATAGAAGCAGGGAATCCAACCGTTCGACGACGCGAACTCGGCGAACCCCTCGATCGCCGCGCGCATGCGATCTGGAGGACCGACCGGATCACCGGTGGTGAGAGCAACGCCGGCGATGACGCGATACGCGACGTAACTCGAACCGTCCGCGCTGAACCAGTAGGTGTTCCCCTTCCACGTCGTCATCCACGACAACGGGCTGCCGGTACCGGCGATCAACATGGATCGCGCTCGTTCGGCGGCTGTGGGATCGGCGGTCTTGACCGGCTTGAGGAAACTCACGAATACCAACAGGGCGGCAACGCCCCAGAACACGACGCCGGTCCACTCGAAGAGCAACGTCGACTCGATGTCCACGGGAAGCAGGCGCGGGTCGATCAACTGCAGGTACACCGGCGGTACAAGGCGCTGTGGGAAGTCCGCGAGCAGCATCGTGACCGTGGGCTCGCGGTCGAACCCGTGCCTGGCGAGCATTCCGCCGCCGACGTAGATCACGGCGAGGACCGCGAGCAAGGCCACGATCGCAGCACCGAGACGTCGGTACGTCTTGGCCGGGGCCGCGACGTCGAAGTATCGACGTGTGGCGATCAGCAGGATCAGCACGAAGAGCGGTGTCAGGAACGGCACCAGAGTTCGGTACACGTTCGGATCGCTGATTCCGTAGAACAAGCTGTCACTGTCGACTGCGTCGACGAACCTGATGACGAAGTTCCCGATCGAGAGGACGAGTAAGACGACCTGAGCACAGACAGTCGCAATCCAGGCGAATCTGCGGCCACGACGGAGCCCATCGCTCAACACCAGCACAAAAATCGACGGCATCAACGAGAGCAGAGTCGGCCCGATCCCCGAGAGTCTCAGCTCGAGGAGGCCGCGTCGGCAGTCCGGATCCGACGCGGATTCGGCGCACAGCTCACGTACTTCTGCGACGGTCCAGGGAACACCACGGAAGAGATCGCGGAGTACGGCGAGTGGGCCAACCGCCTGTGGGGACAGCGCGGCGATCATCGGGCCGATCGCACTTGCCGCGACGACGATGGCGACCAGGACGCGGCCCTCTCGCTGTGTCCCGGCGATGCGTTCACCGCGAGCCGATCGTCCGACGATCCACTGTCCGATGACCAAACCCACCACAGCGGCAAAGAATCGGATGACATCTTGCAGCTGACCACTGAACAAGGCCAAGGTGATGGTCAAAGCCAGGGTTCCGACGCGGATGCGGCGACGCCACAATGTCCCCATGTTCGAGCTGGCGGCCATCGCGGCGCCGACGATCCACGCGCTCGCGCCGACAGCGGAGCCGACATGGAGGCGGAACCCCCAATTGGAGTCGAACACTTTCACGAAGGATGCCCAGCCGAGCCCGAGCAGAACTCCCAAGATTTGAGTGCTTGCGCCGGCGATCGCCAGCTTGATCGTTCCCATCCGCCGTTCGAGAGGTGCAGCGACCGCAATCAGGAGCACGCTCGCGCCGATGTACCCGAGCAGGTTTCCTGCCCACAGCGCGGAGCTCAGTGGAATCCAGACATGTCCGTGCTGGATCGAGCCCATTCCCGCACCGATCGTGTGCTCGAGATCGCGGGACGGTCCGTGAACGAGGCTGCCGGTTGCGGCGCCCAGTATCCACATAGTGAGAAGTAGGACGACCGTCAAGGGTGCGTCGCGAATGCCGAAACGGATGATGCCGGCAGCTTTCTGCGTGACTACCCGCGCCCGTGATGTCGATTCTTCGGTGCCCGGCGAACTGTCGATCGTCATCTACGTGCGGCTACTTTCTGCGGATCGACTGTTGGCTTGCAATTATCGGGCATCGTCATTGTCGGGACTTTGGTCGTCTCACACCACCGTAACCGTCACGCAGATCACTATGGCCAATACCACACCCCCACCGAGGCGGTTACTACTACCAGTAGTACGTATTTCGTCGTGGAAGTCCGTAGAATCGAAGAATGGCAGGTCTAGGTGAACTCGAACGCGCGGTGATGGATCATTTGTGGTCCACATCGGAACCGCAAACTGTGCGACAGGTGCATGAAGCACTCGCGACGCATCGCGAATTGGCGTACACGACGGTAATGACCGTTCTGCAGCGCCTGGCGAAGAAGCATCTGGTGATTCAGCAGCGTGACGATCGCGCCCATCGTTATCTTCCCGTCAACAAGCGCGAAGAACTGGTCGCGAGCCTGATGGTCGACGCGCTGGCCCAGGCTCCGGAGTCCGGCGGTCGCGCTGCGGCACTCGTCCACTTCGTGGGACAGGTCAATGCTGACGAAGCCGATGCTCTCCGCGAAGCGCTCGCTGCCCTCGAGGTGCGCGAGTCCGCGAAAAAGGCTGCGCAGCCCGGAATTTCTAGGCCGAACTGATTTCGTCGTGCATGATGTGTAGGACATGAACGCCACTACTGCACTGGTTTTCGGACTGCTTGCCTTGTTGCTGGCCGGTCCGGTTCCCGCACTCCTGAGCCGCTCCACGTGGCCTTACCGCGCTCCACGCGCGGCGTTGGTTCTGTGGCAAGCCGTCGCGATTGCTGCGGTGCTGTCGGCATTCAGCTCGGGCCTGGCCATTGCCAGCCAGCTGCTCGTTCCCGGCGCTGACGGTAGGCCGACGACGGCCCCGACCGCCGAAATCGATGCACTCGGGCTCCCGCTGTGGATTCTGTACGTGGTTGTTTTTGCCCTGACGCTCCTGATCGGCGCGAAGCTGATCTTCTCGATAATCCAGGTCGCTGTGAGAACCCGACGTCGCCGTGCACGTCACCGCGTGTTGGTGGACCTTCTCGACGACTGCGCCATGCCCGCGTCGGTGGAACGCACACCCGATCTGCGGGTGCTGGACGTGGACGAACCGATCGCCTACTGCCTGCCAGGTCTGCGCCAACGCGTGGTTCTCAGTCAAGGCACTCTGCAGAACCTCGATCATGCCGAGGTCAAAGCAATTCTGACGCACGAGCGTTCACACCTGCGAGCTCGTCACGATCTGGTCCTCGAGGCTTTCACGGCCGTCAACCACGCGTTCCCCCGTTTCGTCCGTAGCAAGTCGGCTCTGGGATCGGTACAACTCCTGGTGGAGTTGCTCGCCGACGATTCAGCTGTGCGGGCTACCGGTCCCACTCCCCTCGCGCGGGCACTTGTCGCGTGTGCCGGATCGACGGCACCCCGCGGAGCGATGGCAGCGGGCGGCCCGTCGACGCTCATCCGAGTGCAGCGCCTCTCGGCCGACGATGCAGATCCCCGCATCGCAGTTTTTGCGTATCTCGGGGCGGTCGCGATTCTCGTGGTTCCCACGGTTGCGGTGGCTGTGCCCTGGCTCACCGAACTTCGACTGCTTTTCAACGCATACTGAGTCTTGACCTGCGCAACCCCGTGTAGTAGTGCAGGTCACAGGCGGGGCTACCTGACTTCGGTGTCCCCGGTGGCGTAGAGTGGACCACGGCCACCATCGTGGTCCGTCAACATATAACGGCACACAGCCCAATTCCCCGCAGTATGCGTTCGGATTGCCAGGTGACATGTGCCCTGGCTCGTCCCTTTGCGAACTGTGTCGTGTATTTCAGCATGGCTTCTTCCGCTCCGCGACGTGCCCGTAGTCCGGAGAGGTTTCCGCGTGACCAACGCTGTCCAAATGTCGTCTTCCGAGAACATCGAAGACCCCACCGTCAACACCCCCGCTGCCGAAGAAGCAGTCGCCACCGAGCCGGGTATCACCTTCGCCGAGATCGGCCTGCCCGAGCAGCTTGTTGCCGCATTGGCGCGCAACTCCATCACCGTCCCGTCCCCCATCCAGGCACAGTCCATCCCGGACGCGCTCGCCGGAACCAACGTTCTCGGCCGCGCACAGACCGGATCGGGTAAGACCCTCGCCTTCGGCCTGCCGATGCTGACCCGCCTCTCACGCCACGAAGATCGCCCGGCCGCCAAGCGTCCCCGCGCACTCGTGCTCGTCCCCACCCGTGAGCTTGCTTTCCAGGTGGTCGACTCCCTCAACTCCTACGCCGGCGCACTCGGACTCACGGTTCGTCCCGCTGTCGGTGGAACGCCGTTCGCCAAGCAGGTCGATCAGCTTCGCCGCGGCGTAGACGTCCTCGTCGCAACGCCGGGTCGCCTGGGCGATCACCTGCGTCAGGGCACCTGCATCCTCGACTCGGTGGAAATCACCGCACTCGACGAAGCCGATCAGATGGCGGACATGGGCTTTCTGCCCGAGGTTCGCTCGATCCTCGGCGAGACCCCCGCAGACGGACAGCGTCTGCTGTTCTCGGCAACCCTCGACCGTGAGGTCCAGTCGCTGGTTCGTCAGTTCCTGGCCAACCACGTCACCCACTCCACCGAAGACGGCCGCGCAAGCGTCGACACGATGGAGCACTACGTCCTCCTCGTCGATCGTGGGCAGAAGGATTCCGTCCTCGCCGAGATCGGTGCCCGCGACGGACGCACCATCATGTTCGCCCGCACCAAGCTCGGTTGCGAGGGAATCACCGATCGCCTCCGCGCAGTCGGCATCGCTGCCGAGTCGCTTCACGGCGGCAAGGCACAGAACCAGCGCACCCGCGTCCTCGAGCGTTTCAAGAACGGCCGCACCCCGGTCCTCGTCGCAACGGACGTCGCAGCACGCGGTATCCACGTCGACGGCATCGACCTCGTCGTTCACGTCGATCCCCCGGCCGACCACAAGGACTACCTGCACCGCGCTGGTCGTACCGCTCGCGCCGGCGAGAAGGGCACCGTTGTCGCCATCGTGCTGCCCAACCAGAAGCGTCAGTTCAAGCGTCTGACCGGAATGGCCGGCGTCAATGCCGCAGCCGTTGCCGTCACCCCGGGTTCTGCTGAACTTGCTCGCATCACCGGCGCCAAGAAGCCGACCGGAGAACCCTTGCGCGAGAGCTCTTCTCGTGGCGAGCGTTCCTTCGGTGATCGTGGCGGAAGCCGTGGCGGCTACCAGGGCAACCGCTCTTCGGGCGGATACCAGGGCAACCGCTCTTCGGGCGGATACCAGGGCAACCGCTCTTCCGGTGGCTACCAGGGTGACCGCTCCAGCGGCGGATACCAGGGCAACCGCGACAGCCGCCCCTCGACCGGATACCAGGGAAACCGCTCTTCCGGTGGCTACCAGGGAAGCCGTGACGGCGAGAGCCGCGGCGGATACCAGGGCAACCGCTCTTCCGGTGGATACCAGGGTGATCGCTCCAGCGGTGGTTACCAGGGCAACCGTGACAGCCGTCCGTCCTACGGAGACCGCGACAGCCGCCCGTCGACGGGTTACCAGGGCAACCGCTCTTCGGGCGGATACCAGGGAAGCCGTGACGGCGAGAGCCGCGGCGGATACCAGGGCAACCGTTCGTCCGGTGGTGGATACCAGGGCAACCGCGACAACACCCGCTCGTACGGCGATCGCGACAGCCGCCCCTCGACCGGATACCAGGGCAACCGCTCTTCCGGTGGCTACCAGGGCAACCGCGACGGCGGCGACAACCGTGCAGCCTCGACCAGCGGTGGCGGCTTCCGCAGCCGCACCGACCGTCGTAGCTATGACGGATTCGACGGCCCGAAGCGCGATCAGCGGTAATACCTGCGCTGAGCTGCGGCTCGACAACTGAACACTGAGAACCTTCCGGCTGTGCCGGAAGCTGTATCGAGACGGATGCAGGTCACTGCAATTAAAGTGATCTGCATCCGTGTTTTGTATGCACGGTCTGATGTTCACGCGCGTCGCGGCCGCACCGTTTTCGGCTGCGCACAGCGCAGGATTTCACAGCCGCGGACCGAGAGGGAAAGCTGTAAGTATGTCAACCACTAGCACCGAATCACCCCGAGCTCAGATCGGCGTCACCGGCCTGGCCGTCATGGGTTCGAATATTGCCCGCAATTTCGCCCGCCACGGTCACACCGTTGCCCTGCACAACCGCAGCATCGCGAAGACCGATGCCCTGATCGCCGAGCATGGTTCCGAGGGCGATTTCGTGCGCACCGAGACCGTCGAGGAGTTTGTTGCCGCACTGCAGAAGCCGCGACGCGTCCTGATCATGGTCAAGGCCGGCGCCCCGACCGACGCCGTGATCGAAGAGCTCGCGAACGCCATGGAGCCCGGCGACATCATCATCGACGGTGGCAACTCGCTCTACACCGACACGATCCGTCGTGAAGCAGCGATCCGCGCCCGCGGTCTGCACTTCGTCGGCGCTGGTATCTCCGGTGGCGAAGAAGGCGCACTCAACGGTCCGTCGATCATGCCCGGCGGCCCGAAGGAGTCCTACGAGGCTCTCGGCCCGCTTCTCGAGTCCATCTCCGCTCACGTCGACGGCACCCCGTGCTGCACGCACATCGGCCCCGACGGCAGCGGTCACTTCGTCAAGATGGTGCACAACGGCATCGAGTACGCCGACATGCAGCTCATCGGCGAGGCGTACAACCTCTTCCGCGACGCACTCGGTTACGACGCCGGTCAGGTCGCAGACGTCTTCACCGAGTGGAACAAGGGCACGCTCGAGTCCTACTTGATCGAGATCACCGCCGAGGTGCTCCGCCAGGTCGACGCCGAGACGGGCAAGCCGTTGGTCGACGTCATCGTCGACGCTGCCGAGCAGAAGGGCACGGGCCGCTGGACGGTCAAGTCCGCTCTGGATCTGGGCGTGCCGGTCACCGGTATCGCCGAGGCCGTTTTCGCTCGCGCACTGTCCGGTAGCCGCAATCAGCGCGCCGCAGCTCAGGCGCAGGGTCTGGCCGCCGGCTCTCTCGGCGACAAGCCTGCTGACGCCGAGCAGTTCGCCGCCGACATCCAGGCCGCGCTGTACGCGTCGAAGATCGTGGCGTACGCGCAGGGCTTCGATCAGATCGCTGCCGGCAGCGCCGAGTACGACTGGAACCTCAAGCCTGCCGACCTGGCGACGATCTGGCGCGGTGGCTGCATCATCCGTGCGCAGTTCCTCAACCGCATCAAGGACGCGTTCGACGCGGATCCGAGCCTGCCGAGCTTGATCCTGGCGCCGTACTTCCGCGAGGCCATCGAGGCAGGCATCGACAGCTGGCGCCGCGTGGTCGCCACCGCGACGATGCTCGGCATTCCGGTACCGGCGTTCGCGTCTTCGCTCTCGTACTACGACGGTCTCCGCGCGGAGCGTCTGCCGGCCGCCCTGACTCAGGGTCAGCGCGACTTCTTCGGCGCGCACACCTACGAGCGCATCGACAAGCCGGGCAAGTTCCACACACTGTGGAGCGGTGACCGCAGCGAAATCGAGGCCTGATTCACAGCGGGTATCGGTAGATGCGGTCATCTGCGTCTACCGATACCCGGTAGCCTGGACAAATGCAGGAATCGACGATCGACTCGCCCACCTCGACCGAAGGGCGTTCGTTCGTCGACCTCGGAATCCCCGCCGTGATGGTGCACGCGTTGCGCCGTAGCGGCATCGATGCCCCCTTCCCCATTCAGTCGGCAACCATCCCCGATGTTCTTGCCGGTCGGGATGTCCTCGGGCGCGGCGCGACGGGTTCCGGAAAGACTCTGGCCTTCGGGCTTCCGATGCTGGTGCGCCTCAAGGGTGGGGCGAGCAAGCGGAATCGTCCGCGCGGTTTGGTGCTCGCTCCCACCCGTGAGCTGGCGATCCAGATCCACAAGGCACTCGACGACGCTGCTACCGAGATCGGTTTGCGTGTGGCAAATGCGGTCGGTGGCGTTCCGATCAAGCGCCAGGCCGACATCCTTGCCCGCGGCGTCGATCTGCTGATCGCGACCCCAGGGCGCCTACTCGACCTACTCGAGCAGAAGTCGGTGATTCTCGACGACGTCGTGATCACGACCATCGACGAAGCCGACCACATGGCAGACATGGGTTTCATCGACGAGGTTGCGAAGATTCTCGACACGACACCGAAAGACGGTCAGCGCCTTCTCTTCTCGGCAACACTCGACGGCAAGGTCGACGATCTGGTCGCGGGTTACCTGCGCAATCCGGCGTCGCACTCGACTGCTCCCCCGGTTGCCACCGTCTCGACCATGGAGCATCACCTGCTCTTCGTCGACCGCGACGACAAGAGATCCGTTGTCGCACATATCGCTTCACGGGCGGGGCGGACCATCATGTTCGTCAAGACCAAGCACGGAGTGGATCGTCTTGCGCAGCAACTGCATTTGATCGGCGTCTCGGCCGGCGCTCTGCACGGCGGCAAGACACAGAACAACCGGACCAAGACCCTCGCGTCGTTCTCCGACGGGACGACACCGGTCCTGGTCGCCACCGATGTCGCCGCGCGCGGAATCCATGTCGACGACGTGACGCTCGTCGTTCACGTCGATCCCCCGGCGGAGGCGAAGGACTACCTGCACCGGGCCGGCCGGACGGCACGCGCCGGGGAATCGGGCGTCGTCGTCACCATCGTCACCGACGAAGAACGTGATTCGGTCGAGAAGTTGACCAAGCAGGCAGGTATCAAGGTTCACGGTGTGCGGGTCCGCCCCGACGATCTGGAACTCACGCGCATCACCGGCGCGATGGAGCCGACGGGAATACCGGTCGAAGCTCCCGATACGACGGTCGCCGTCAAGCACACCGCCAAGCGTGGCCGTCAGGAACACGACACTGCCGGCCGGACCGCTGCCGGAGGCCGGATGAAGAAGGACGGCGACAAGCGCGCCGCTTCCTCGCGGCGCGTCACCGATCCGAAGAGTGTGAAGAAGATCCGTGCGGACGGCACTCCGGTCCCGACCCGTTCGGAGCGTCTGGCGTCCAAGGGCTTGACCCCGCGTCGCGGCGCACCCGGCGCAGGAAAGCCGTCTGCCGGAAATCGGGCGGGCAAGCGCGCACACTGAGGGAATGGGTGATCTTCCACTGATCTCTGTTCTCTGCGCACTCGTCGCCGCGCTTCTCTTCGCGTGTGCCTCCGTCGCTCAGCAGCGCGCCGCGTCTGCGGTTCCGGAGGGCGAGGCGTTGGTGGCGTCGTTGATTCGCAGTCCTCGGTGGTGGGCCGGGCTGATCGGTGACGGCGGCGGTTACGTCATGCAGGCCGTTGCACTGTCGTTGGGTTCGGTGTTGGTGGTGCAGCCACTGATCGTGACCTCGCTGCTGTTCGCGCTGCCACTTTCGGCCAGGTTCTCTGGAATTCGCATTACCCGTTCTGCGTGGTCGTTGGCGATCATGCTCGCGATTTCCTTGGCAATCTTCCTCGTAGTCGGCGATCCCACCGAGGGAGACAGCAACGCTCCGTGGTCGGATTGGGCTGTGCCCCTGACGATCACGGTCGCAGTGGCCGTGGTCGCAACTATCGGCGGCTTGTCCAAACTCGACGGTGGCTGGCGCGCTCTGCTTCTCGGCTCTGCGGCCGGAATCTTCTACGGCGTGGCCGTCGCATTCACCAAGTACGTCACCGACCTACTCGGGCACGGTGTCGTCGGGGTGATTTCGGCATGGCAGACGTGGGCGCTGATCGCCTCGGGCGCAATCGGGGTCTACCTCCAACAGCGCGCATTCCAGGTCGGGCCCCTGTCGGCGTCACTACCCGCCCTGACGATCGGCGAGCCGATCGCGGCCATCTTCCTGGGGATGACGGTTCTCGACGAACGCCTCCGCGTCGACGGTCCCGGAATTGCTCTCATCGGGTGCGCCGTCGCCGTCATGATCATGACCACGATCGCCCTCTCCCGCTCACAAGCGCGCGATACCGAGGGCGCTACGGCGGAATCGACGGTAGGCTCGTGAAACGTGCAGTTCCTCGAAGGGCAACGCCCCCCATACGACCTGACCTACGACGACGTCTTCCTCGTCCCTAACCGGACCGAGGTCACCTCTCGGTTCGACGTCGATCTCAATTCTTCCGACGGATCCGGAACGACCATTCCCGTCGTCGTCGCCAATATGACCGCAGTCGCCGGCCGCCGCATGGCCGAGACTGTCGCCCGCCGCGGCGGACTGGTCATCATTCCGCAGGACGTCCCCACCGAAGCGGTCGCCGAGACCGTGGCGTTCGTCAAGAGCCGCCACCTCGTCGCTGATACGCCGGTGACGCTGAGTCCGGACGACGCCGTCTCCGATGCGCTGGCGCTGCTACCCAAGCGTGCACACGGCGCAGTCGTGGTGGTCGAGGACGGCAAGCCTCTCGGTGTCGTCACCGAGGCTGCCTGCGCGGATGTCGATCGGTTCACTCGCCTACGTACCGTCGCGATCACCGACTTCGTCACCGCCCCGGTCACCGCCACACCGCGTGAGGTCTTCGAACTGCTCGAAACCAAGCACGATCCGTTGGCCGTCATCGTCAACGAGGACGGAACCCTCGCCGGCGTCCTCACCCGCACCGGCGCGATTCGTGCCGGCATCTACGACCCCGCAGTCGATGAGCGCGGCGCACTCCGGGTCGCTGCTGCGGTCGGTGTGAACGGCGACGTGGGCGCCAAGGCCAAGGCACTCGTCGACGCCGGTGCCGACGTGATCGTCGTGGACACGGCTCACGGTCACCAGCAGAGAATGATCGATGCGCTCACCACCCTCAAGGCGCTCGACCTCGGCGTCCCGTTGGTTGCAGGCAACGTGGTGTCCGCACAGGGAACCCGTGATCTGATCGCCGCAGGCGCGGACATCGTCAAGGTCGGCGTCGGGCCCGGAGCCATGTGCACGACTCGCATGATGACCGGCGTCGGACGCCCGCAGTTCTCGGCCGTCGCGGAATGTGCTGCAGCAGCACGCGAGCTCGGCAAGCACGTCTGGGCCGACGGCGGCGTTCGCCACCCTCGCGACGTTGCACTCGCCCTCGCGGCGGGCGCGTCGAACGTCATGATCGGCTCGTGGTTCGCCGGCACGTACGAGTCCCCCGGCGATCTCAAAGTCGATCAGGCGGGCAACGCGTACAAGGAGAGCTTCGGTATGGCCTCCAAGCGCGCTGTTGCCGCTCGCACAGCCACCGAAACGGCTTTCGATCGCGCCCGTAAGGGATTGTTCGAGGAAGGCATCTCCAGTTCGCGGATGCGTCTCGATCCCGAGCGCCCCGGAGTCGAGGACCTGATCGATCAGATCTGTTCCGGCGTACGCAGTACCTGCACGTACGCGGGTGCGCGCTCACTCGAGGAGCTGCACGAGAAGGCAGTTCTGGGAGTGCAGTCCGCCGCCGGATTCGCCGAAGGACGGCCGCTTCCGTCGGGTTGGTGAACCACGTTTTATGACAGTCGGCGGGTGCTCGGGTCCCTACTCCCGGGCGAGACAAACCCGGCGGCCCCCGTGCACACCTCAGGTGGCGATGACACATGGACATCGTTTTCACCATTCTCAGCCTGGTCGGCTTCATCGCGCTGACTGCAGGCACCGCCCTCTTCGTGGCGGCCGAATTCTCACTGACCGCGCTCGAACGCAGCACCGTCGACGAAGCTGCTCGTGGCGGCGACCGACGCTCGCGGCAGGTTCAACACGCGCACAAGACTCTCTCGTTCCAGCTCTCCGGCGCTCAGCTGGGTATCACGATCACAACCCTGATCACCGGTTACCTGGCCGAGCCCGTTCTGGCACGGTTCATCACACCGGTCACGAAGGCCGTCGGGCTCAGCGAATCCGCTGCCTCGACAACGTCTTTGATCCTGGCGCTCGTGATTGCGACCTCGTTCTCCATGATCTTCGGTGAGCTCGTACCGAAGAACCTCGCAATCTCCAAGCCGATGCCCACCGCCCGCGCGACTGCGGGCCTGCAAGCGGGCTTCTCGCTGATCTTCCGGTGGGCCATCAACGGCCTCAACGGAACCGCCAACTGGATTGTGCGACGCCTGGGCATCGAACCCGCGGAAGAATTGCGCTCGGCGCGATCACCGCAGGAACTCGGGTCCCTCGTGCGGACGTCCGCGCAGCGCGGGTCCATCGACAAGGGCACGGCGATGCTCGTCGACCGTTCGCTGCAGTTCGGTGACCGCACCGCAGAAGAGCTGATGACTCCGCGAGTGAAGATCGAATCGCTGGAACTCTCGGACACCGTCGCAGACCTGATCGTGACGGCGTCGCGAACTGGCTACTCGCGCTTCCCCGTCGTTCGCGGCGATCTCGACGACACAGTCGGCGTCGTACACATCAAACACGCGTTCACCGTTCCGGCCGAGCGCAGGCGCACGACGCGCGTCGACAGTCTGGCTCAACGTGTTCCCGTCGTGCCGTCGAGCCTGGACGGAGACACCGTCATGGAGCGGATCCGCTCCGACGGCATGCAGGTCGCGCTTGTCGTCGACGAATACGGCGGAACAGCCGGCATCGTCACGATGGAAGACCTCATCGAGGAAATCGTCGGTGATGTGCGCGACGAACACGACGAACCCGAACTCGACGTACAGCGCGTCGGCGACGGCTGGTCGTGCTCCGGTCTCCTGCGCATCGACGAGGTCACGTCGGCAACCGGATACACCGCGCCCGAAGGCGACTACGACACGCTCGGCGGTCTGGTGCTCACCGAACTGGGCCGAATCCCCGACGAGGGTGACGAAGTGGAATTGCCCGACGTCGACTCGTCCGGTGATTCCCGCGGCAAGTGGATCGCCCGAGTGATGAGTATGGACGGCCGTCGTATCGACCGAGTGACCATCACGCCGGTCCCGGCACATGTCGAACCCGAATCCGCAGACGACGACACGAAGGAGTCCGACGATGAATAACCTCTTCGGTGTACTCCTCACCGTCGTGCTGCTCGCCGGTAACGCATTCTTCGTCGGTGCGGAGTTCGCGCTGATCTCCGCACGACGCGACCGCCTCGAGGCACTTGTCGCGCAGGGTAAGAAGCGGGCACTCACGGTCATCAAGGCCGGTGAGAACCTCTCGCTGATGCTTGCGGCAGCTCAGCTGGGCATCACGATCTGCTCGATCCTGCTCGGTAAGGTCGCCGAGCCCGCCATCGCGCACCTCCTCGAGGTGCCGATGGAAGCCGTCGGCCTTCCCGACGGATTGCTACACCCGATTTCGTTTGCGATCGCGCTCTCGCTGGTCGTCGTGCTGCATATCCTCCTCGGCGAAATGGTGCCCAAGAACATCGCGTTGGCGGGCCCCGAGAAGACGGCCATGCTGCTCGTTCCCGTGCATCTGGCGTTCATCAAGATCGCTCGCCCGATCATCGCGTTCTACAACCTCTGCGCCAACGGAGTGCTCAAGCTCCTGCGCGTCGAGCCCAAGGACGAACTCGACGTCACTGTCTCGGCGGTGGAGTTGTCCGCGATGATCGGTGAATCGCGATCCGAGGGTCTGATCGACGCCGAAGAACACCGCCGGTTGAAGCAGGCACTCGAATCGACAGATCGCACCGTCTCCGAGGTCCTGATCACTCTCGACAAGGTGCGGACCATTCCCCTCACGCCGTCGGGAACAACACTGGGTGAGATCGAGCGTGCGGTCATCGAGACCGGATACTCGCGTTACCCGGTCCGAGCGAGCGATGGATCGCTGGCCGGGTACGTGCACCTCAAGGATGTGCTCGACGAGGTGCTCGACGAAGCTGCCGGGCCGGACACCGTCGTTCCGACATCGGATATCCGCCCGTTGCCCATCGTTCCGCTCAGCACGCCGCTGGCCGAAGCGTTGGCCGGCCTTCGTCGGGCCAGCTCGCACCTCGGCGCAGTCACGGACGCCGACGGAGTCGTGATCGGTATCGTCGCGCTCGAGGATCTGCTCGAGGAGTACGTCGGAACGGTTCGCGACGGCACGCACCGCGGCACAGATGCTGTTCCCGGACAAAGAAACAGCTGATCGATGACACGTTCGGTGCATTCACTCGCACTCGCGCAGAGCGAGTGGACGGTTCGGCGGGCACTTCACCTCGAGGGGGTGGAGAAGCTCGTCGAACCGCACCGAGCGCGTCGTAGCGCCGGTATCTCTCACCCGGTGCACGACTTCCTCTTCACGTACTACAACTTCAAGCCCGCGCAACTGCGCCGCTGGCACCCCGGGTACGGAGTCGCACTCGAGAACGCCGGCGAATACGCAGCCTTCTCCGGCTACCGCGTCGACGAATCGGGTACCGCGACGGTCGAGGCCTCCGTGCTGGAGCGTCGGCGTCACACAGTCGAATTCGTGTGGAATCTGTTGAATCAGACGTCTGCGCGGCCCGCTGTGCTGGGTTGCTTCGGCCTCCACGAATGGGCGATGGTCTATCGCGGCGGCGAGGACGCGATCCGTCACCAGTCAGTGCCGCTGCGGCTCGGGTTCGCCGGTACCGACGCGGTCGTCGAATCCCTGCCACTCAAATGCACGCACTACGACGCGTTCCGGTTCTTCACACCGGACGCGGCCCCCAAGAACTCGCTCCCGCTTGCACGCGAAACTCAGATCGATCACGAACAGCCGGGCTGCCTGCACGCCGGTATGGATCTGTACAAGTGGAGCTTCAAGTTGTTGCCACTCGTGGATTCCGATCTGGTGATGCGGTGCTTCGAACACGCGCTCCTGGCCCGTGAACTCGACATGCGCGCGAGCCCATACGACCTCGCCGAGTACGGGTACTCCCCCATTCGTATCGAAACTCCCGCGGGCCGCGCCGAATACGTGCGTCAGCAACAACAGTTGGCGGATCGTGCTGCGCCGCTCCGCGATACGCTGGCAGAGAAGTGCCGGGAGCTTCTCGGCCACTGAACTGCCGAAAGGCGCCACATGGATCACGGGTACGGGTTCTATCTCGACGAATACCAACGTGACGTCGGGGTGCACACCGACGACCGACGCGGCCACATCGAATGCCCGGACTCGGCGGGCTTCCTTGCGGCGCACTTGCCGGTGTTCGACCTCGCTGCAGGCTCAGTCGCGGCCTTCGCCTCGGCAATTCATCGGTCAACCGGCCCGGGCGACGGACACTGGACCCTCGATCCCGAGCGCATCGCCGCGTCCTTCTCGAGCGATCGACTGTTCCGGATCGGCGGCGAACCGATTAACGGATTCTCCGAATACTCGGGGTTCTTTGCCGCCCGCGATGGTTGGGTCCGCACGCACGGCAACTATCCACACCATCGCGACCGCCTGCTCGCCATCCTCGAACTCGACCATGAATCATCTAAAGATGCAGTGGCGCAACGGATATCCGAACTCAGCGCCATCGAGATCGAGCAGCAGGCCGCCGAGATCGGCGCCATCGCGGTCCGTGTTCGTACCGAGACCGAGTGGCGCCTGAGTGAGCAGTGCGCAGCTGCGAGGTCTGAGCCTCTGGTATCCATCCGAGTACGCGACGAGGGAAAACCCCGCACGCATCCGACGCGCCCACGTGTTCTCGACCTGACCCGCGTCATCGCCGGCCCGGTCGCGACCCGTGCCCTCGCGCTGGTCGGCGCTGACGTTCTGCGGATCGATCCCCCGGCGATCCCCGAGATCGGATGGCAGCACCTCGACAGTGGCCAGGGCAAGCGGTCGGCGCTTCTCGACCTGAAATCCTCGGCGGAAGCGGCAGCATTCCGCGAACTCCTCGACACCGCAGACGTACTGGTCACCGGCTACCGTCCTGGCGCACTCGAAGCACTCATCGGGCAGGATCTTCCCGCCCACCTGATCCACGGGCGCGTCAGCGCATGGGGATGGGAAGGTCCGTGGGCGAATCGCCGCGGCTTCGACAGCATCGTGCAGGCCGCATCCGGTATCTCGTTCCTCGAGGGCGGCGAGAAACCGGGCGCACTTCCAGCGCAGGCCCTCGACCACTCGACCGGATACTTCTTGGCAGCTGGGATCCTCGACGCGTTGACGCTGCGCTCGCACGACGGCCGTGGCCGCGATGTCGACGTGTCATTGGCCAGCACCGGCGCCCGTCTTCTCGACGCACCCGGCCGAACCGTCCATCCCGGTCTACCGACCGCTCCCGGCCTGAATGCTGTTGTCAACCATGGCGACGTGACCACCGCACGACCCGCGCTGGCAGAGTTCGAGGACTACCCCGAACCAGCCCATCCGTGGGGATCGGATCGGGCGGAGTGGGCACACTGAGGGACCGGCACATTCAGGGCAAGATGGACCTGTGAAGTCACATACCTACACACTCGACCTTCAGTGGACGGGCGATCTGGGAACCGGAACGTCCAGCACGCAGGGATATTCGCGCAATCATGCAATATCCGCGGTCGGAAAGCCGGAACTTCTCGGCAGCTCCGATCCCTCGTTCCGCGGTGACGCGCAGCGATGGAACCCCGAGGAACTGCTCGTTGCCTCCCTCGCCCAGTGCCATATGCTCTGGTACCTCGGTCTGGCAGCTGCCGCTGGGGTCGTCGTTCTCGACTACAGCGATCAGCCGGTCGGCAGCATGATCGAGGAATCCGATGGCGGCGGCCAGTTCATCGAAGTGACGTTGAATCCGACGGTATTGGTCGCGGAGGCGTCGATGGTCGAGAAGGCCGAGGAGCTTCACGGCCCCGCACACACGAAGTGCTTCATCGCTCGGTCGGTCAACTTCCCTGTCCTGCATTCACCGACGATCCTGGTGGCCACCGATGAGTGATACGCACAAGCTCATCGTCGACGTCGACACCGGCATCGACGACTCGTTGGCGCTTCTTTATCTCCTTGCCAGCCCCGAAGCCGAGATTCTGGGGATTGCGAGCACCGCCGGCAACGTTCCGGTGGAACAGGTCGCGGCCAACAACTTGAACTGGCTTGCGCTCTGCGGCGCCCCGGACATCGAGGTTGCACTCGGCGCCCGCGAGCCACTGGTCATCCCGTTGCGCACCACCGAGGAGACTCACGGTCCGCAAGGGATCGGGCATGCCGTCCTCCCCGATTCGGGTCGCAAGCGCTCGGTCCGAACCGCCACCGACCTCTGGGTGGATCTCGTGCGGGAGTACCCCGGACAACTCACCGGATTGGTGACGGGGCCGCTCACCAACCTTGCGCTGGCGATCAGACGTGAACCCGATCTGCCGTCTCTGCTGAAGCGACTGGTCGTGATGGGTGGGTCGTTCAACTATCCGGGCAACACGACGCCGACCGCGGAGTGGAACGTCTCGGTGGATCCGCACGCCGCCAAGGAGGTGTTCGACGCGTTCTCCGTCGTACCCGCGCACCGGCGCCCGATCATCTGCGGCCTCAACGTCACCGAATCCATCGAGATGTTCCCCGAACATGTGCGTCGGCTCGCCGACGCTGCCGGGAGCACTCCGGAAGAGATCATCTCCCCTGACGACGGTCCCGACGTCCGCAGTTCCGCGTCCAACAGCGTGATCAGGCATATGTCCGACGCGATCCGGTTCTACATGGAATTCCATCGTGAATACGACCAGGGCTTTCTTGCTCACATGCATGATCCCTTTGCTGCTGCCGTCGCCCTCGATCCGAGCTTGGCGACACTGAAGCCGGCAACGGTAGATGTCGAAACCGAGAGTCCACTGCTGATCGGAACGACGGTCGCGGACTGGGTCGGGCACTGGAAGCGTGAGCCCAACGCGGATATCGCGGTCAGCACCGATCCGGCGGAATTCTTCGATCGACTTGTCCACCGAGTGGGAAATTACGCCCGCGTCGTGGGTTGACCGAGCCGGGCACCGGCTATGCTCGCATGGACAGAACACCAACGAACGAGAACAAAGGACCTGACGTGCAGATTTCCAGCCACGATGCCTCCCCGGCATTTGCGCTCGGATTGATGGCGTTCTGGCCCACTCGTCGTAGCGCATGCTTCGATCAGGCGTGTTGCTGAGCGGCGATTCTCGCTGCCTGCACCCCTGACTTTGTCGCTTCTTCGCTCGGAGTCTGTCTTCTCATGTTCAACCTTCTTTTGTTCACCCTTGTCGGCGTCGGCGCCCAGCTCGTCGACGGCGCCCTCGGTATGGCCTTCGGTGTCACCGCAACCACTCTGTTGATGATCGGTGGCCTCGGTCCGGCTCAGGCCAGCGCCGCTGTTCACCTGGCCGAGGTCGGCACCACCCTCGCTTCGGGTGTGTCGCATTGGAAGTTCAAGAACATCGACTGGAAGCTCGTCGCCAAGCTCGGTGTGCCCGGCGCAGTCGGTGCATTCATCGGCGCAACCGTGCTCTCGGGTCTGTCCACCGAAGCGGCAGTCCCCATCACGGCGACGATCCTGCTGGCCATCGGTATCTATGTGGCACTTCGCTTCTCGGTCCGCCCACCGGCCGTCGCGGATGCTCGTACCACTCCGCACACTGCACGTTTCCTGTCCCCACTCGGCCTGTTCGGTGGTTTCATCGATGCATCCGGCGGTGGTGGTTGGGGTCCGATCACCACCAGCACGCTGCTCTCGCGGGGCAAGACCGCGCCGCGCACCGTGATCGGCTCGGTCAGCGCCTCGGAGTTTCTGGTCGCGTCAGCCGCGTCGCTGGGATTTCTTGTCGGATTGGGTCGTGAGTCTGCTGGAAACCTCCTCGTTGTCGCCGGTCTCGCGCTCGGCGGTGTCATCGCTGCCCCGTTCGCGGCGTGGCTGGTCAGCCGCGTGCCTGCAACCTTGCTCGGAACGGCGGTGGGCGGCGTCATCGTGTTGACCAACGCACAGAAGCTGTTCAAATCCTTCGACATCACCGGGGCGGTCACAGTGGCCGGCTACCTGGCCATTCTCGGCGCGTGGGCAGCGTTGCTGTTTTACGCGTGGAAGCGGTCCACGCTCACCCCAGCCGAGGCAGAAGGCGATTTCACGGGAGTCGAACTCGCTGTCGAGAACGAACTCACCGAGCCTGCGGTCAAACGCGAACGATAGCTCGTCACAGAAGAAATCCCGGGTATCCGCGCTCGGATACCCGGGATTTTGTTTTTTCGCCCTAGTTGCTTCCGTCGAACGCGTCGAGAATTCGCCCCGCCGCCAACGCTGCTGTCAGCGAACCGTCACGCACGCTCTGCTCGACGTCGGCCCGGATCGCACGCACCCGATCGTTGCTCGAGAGCCTGCGTAGCAGCTGATCGTTGACCATCGTCCAGGTCCAATCGACCTGTTGCTTGCGACGCTTCTCCTCGAACTGTCCTGCTTCGGTGAGCACCTCACGGTGTTTGGTGACAGTTCCCCAGAACTCGTCCAGTCCGACACCTTCGAGGCCGCTCATCGTGATGACGGGCGGCTTCCAGATGGCGTCGTGCGGGTAGATCAGGCGAAGCGCTCCGGCCAATTCGCGGGCAGCACCCTTTGCCTCGCGCTCATGCTTTCCATCGGCCTTGTTGACCGCCACCAGATCTGCGAGCTCGAGGACACCCTTCTTGATGCCCTGGAGCTGATCACCGGTACGAGCGAGTGTCAGGAACGTAAAGCAGTCCACCATGTTGGCAACAGTGACTTCGGACTGGCCGACACCCACTGTCTCCACCAGGATGACGTCGAAACCGGCAGCTTCGAGAAGCACGATGGTCTCTCGGGTTGCCTTGGCAACACCACCGAGCGTGCCGGACGTCGGTGACGGCCGGATGTACGCATTCGGTTCGACGGTGAGCCGAGCCATGCGTGTCTTGTCGCCGAGAATCGAGCCGCCGGTGCGGGTGGACGACGGATCGACCGCCAACACCGCAACCCGATGTCCCTTGCCCAGCAAGTACATTCCGAGCGCGTCGATGAACGTCGACTTGCCGACGCCGGGAACGCCGGTGATGCCGATCCGGTGCGCTCCCCCGGCCTCGGGCAGCAACTTCAGTAGAAGCTGCTGCGCAAGGGCCCGGTGGTCGTCGCGAGTGGACTCGACGAGGGTGATCGCCCGAGCGAGGCCGGCACGCTGATTTCCGCGTACCGCCTCGGCGAGGGAATCAATGTCGATGGGCTGACGTGCCATCTTCAGTGACCCCCTTCTCAGCTGTGGTCGTGACCCAGTTGGGCGGAGAGCTTCTCCAACAATCCGCTGGCAGCGTCGGCGATGACGGTTCCGGGCGGGAAGATGGCAGCAGCGCCGGCCTCGTAGAGTTCGTCGAAGTCACCGGGCGGAATGACGCCGCCGACGACGATCATGATGTCGGGTCGACCGGCCGCAGCCAGAGCCTCCCGCAGCGCCGGAACCAAGGTGAGGTGACCGGCTGCCAACGACGACACACCGACTACGTGGACGTCGTTGTCGGCCGCCTGATTGGCGACCTCTTCGGGGGTCTGGAACAGCGGTCCGACGTCGACGTCGAATCCGATGTCCGCGAAGGCCGTGGAGATGACCTTCTGGCCACGGTCGTGACCGTCCTGGCCCATCTTCGCGACGAGAATACGGGGACGACGTCCCTCGTCCTCGGCGAACTTCTCGACCAGTTCCATCGCCTTGCTGATGTTGCTCACCGTTCCTGCCTCGTCGCGGTACACACCACTGATGGTGCGGATCTCGGCCTGGTGGCGTCCGTACACCTTTTCGAGGGCGTCGGAAATCTCGCCGACGGTAGCCATCGCGCGGGCGGCGACAACAGCGAGGGCGAGGAGGTTGTTCTCCATGCCGCCTTCGGTGGATGCGGCAGCGCGGGTGAGGTTCGCGAGTGCGGCCTCGACGGCTTCCGGATCACGTTCTGCGCGAAGGCGAACCAGCTTCTCGAGCTGTTCCTTGCGGACCTTGGAGTTCTCGACCTTGAGAACTTCGATGGTGTCGACCTCGTCGGGAACGTACTTGTTGACGCCGACGAGCGGCTGCCGACCGGAGTCGATGCGTGCCTGGGTGCGGGCGGCAGCTTCCTCGATGCGCAGCTTCGGGATGCCTTCGTTGATGGCCTGAGCCATTCCGCCGGCTTCCTCGACCTCTTCGATGTGCTTACGAGCCCGGTTGGCGAGTTCGTTGGTGAGCCACTCGACGTAGTACGAGCCGCCCCACGGGTCGATGGGACGCACGGTGCCGGATTCCTGCTGCAGCAGCAACTGGGTGTTACGGGCGATGCGGGCGGAGAAGTCCGTCGGCAGTGCGATGGCCTCGTCGAGTGCGTTGGTGTGCAGCGACTGTGTGTGGCCCTGGGTGGCAGCCATGGCTTCGACGCAGGTACGCGGAACGTTGTTGAAGACGTCCTGCGCGGTCAGAGACCAGCCCGAGGTCTGCGAGTGGGTACGCAGCGAGAGCGACTTCGCGCTCTTGGGATCGAACTTGGCAACAAGCTCGGCCCACAGGAGGCGTCCGGCGCGGAGCTTGGCGACCTCCATGAAGAAGTTCATGCCGATGGCCCAGAAGAAGGACAGGCGCGGTGCGAACTTGTCGATGTCCATACCGGCGTCGAGGCCGGCGCGGATGTACTCGACGCCGTCCGCAAGGGTGTACGCCAGTTCCAGATCGGCCGTCGCTCCGGCTTCCTGGATGTGGTAGCCCGAGATGGAGATGGAGTTGTACTTCGGCATTTCCGCGCTGGAGTACGCGAAGATGTCCGAGATGATCCGCATCGAGGGCTTGGGCGGATAGATGTAGGTGTTACGAACCATGAACTCTTTGAGGATGTCGTTCTGGATCGTTCCGGCCAGCTTGTCCGGGGTGACGCCTTGCTCGCCTGCCGCAGCGACGTACAGCGCGAGAATCGGGAGCACAGCGCCGTTCATCGTCATCGAGACCGACACCTGCGAGAGGTCGATTCCGTCGAAGAGCTGACGCATGTCGAGGATGGAATCGATTGCGACACCGGCCATTCCGACGTCACCCGCAACGCGAGGATGATCGGAGTCGTAGCCGCGGTGTGTGGCGAGGTCGAAGGCAACCGAGAGGCCCTTCTGACCGGCCGCGAGGTTACGACGGTAGAACGCATTCGACTCCGCGGCAGTGGAGAATCCGGCGTACTGGCGAATGGTCCACGGCTGGTTCACGTACATGGTCGGGTACGGACCACGCAGGAACGGCGCTGCGCCCGGGAAGCTGTCGAGCGGGTAACCGGACTCGGCGGCGGCCGTGCGGTCCGCACCGGTGTACACCGGCTTGACGTCGATGCCTTCCGGGGTGGACCAGACAACCTGCTCGGCGGCGTAGTTGTTGGCGTTTGCGCCCTCTTCGATGAGCGCCTGTGCCTGCTCGACCGACGGCGGTGTGGGTGCCGGAGACTGCGGGTCCTCGAGTGGGACCTCGGCGAAACTGCCGATCACGTGCTTGACCTCTCGTGTCGTCACTTGGAGCTTCCCGTCTCGATGAAGTCGAGCAGTTCGGTCAGAGCCGACACTGCGTCGATGCGGGCTGTGAGGAATCCGTCCGGGCGAGAATCGCCGGTCGCGTCGGCGACTGCCTTTTCCGGTCCTGCGAGCAGCACCTTGGTGATGCCTGCAGCGCGAAGTTCGGCGACGGCCGCTGCGGCGCTCTCGCCGTAGCGCTTGTCCGTGCCGCACAGCACCGCGACGGTGGCACCGGAAGCCTTGACGGCTGCGGAGATGGCTTCTGCGCCTACCTCGAGGGGGCCGGGGTTGACTGCGTCGATACCACCCGAAGCGAGCAGGTTGGACGCAAACGTGGTGCGCACGTTGTGTTCTGCAACCGAGCCCAGCGGCGCGAGAAGCGCAGTGGGACGGGCGCCGCCGGCGGCGAGGAACGCGTCCGAACGGTCACGAAGCGCTTCGAATGCAGCTGCGTAGCGGGCGACGGACTGGCCGGGCTCGACGGCTTCGGCGGACAGCGGCGTTTCGCCGAGGTTCGGGAACTCGTTGACACCGGTGACCGTGGTCTTACGGTGTGCGATGTCGGAGTCGCGCTTGGCCTTCGTGGCAGCGATACGACCGGAGACGATTCCCGCTTCGAGTGCCGCCAGATATCCGCCGGCTGCTTCGATTTCCTGGAAGAACTCCCACGCGGTGGCGGCGATCTGCTGCGTCAGGTCCTCGACGTACCAGGAGCCCGCCGACGGATCGAGCACGCGGCCCAGGTGCGACTCCTCGAGGAGAAGCAACTGCGTGTTGCGCGCGATGCGCGAGGAGAAGGACTTGCTGACACCAAGGGTGCCGTCGGCCAGGGCGACGTCGAACGGAAGAACAGTCACTGCATCTGCTCCGCCGACGCCGGCGCCGAATGCGGCGAGGGTCGTGCGCAGCATGTTCACCCAGGGATCACGCTGAGCCATCATCGCGGCGGAGGTGACTGCGTGCTGCGGCGCTCCACCGAAGTCGGAAGCTCCACAGACCTGAGCGATGCGGGCCCACACGAGACGTGCGGCGCGGAACTTCGCGATGGTCTGGAACTGATCGTCGGTTGCCGAGTAGCGGAAAGCCAACTGCGACAACGCAGCACCGATGGTCAGACCGCTCTCTGCGGTGAGTGCGCGGAGGTATTCGAGTCCGGCGGCAATCGCGGCTCCGAGTTCCTCGGCGTCGCCGGCACCCGCGTTGTGGAAGGCCGTGCCGTCGACGGTGATCGCGTGCACGGTTTCCGCGCGAGCTGCAGCGAGGGCGGCCAACTCGACGGCGCCTGCAAATTCGACGTCGGCTGCGCCGGAGAACGAACTGGTCAGCGGCGCTGCACCGAGGTGGACTCGGATACTGCTGCGATCACTGACGCCGTCGCCGGCTTCGCCGCGAGCATCGAGGAGAGAGAAGAGTGCGCGGGCTGCATCGTTCACCTCGGCGCCTGCGTCGAGCGTGAGCGGTGCGAGGTCGAGAAGAACGCCCTCGAGCGCAGCGGCGAGGTCGGTGACCGGAACGCCGTCGGCGCCCACCTTCAACCAGAGTGCGCTGACTCCGTTTTCGAGGGCGTCCAGGATGGCGCGATTAGTCTCGGCCGCCGAAGCGGTTCCGAATGCAGCGGAAACCAACCAACCGGCATTGACATCACGGTGAGCGTCGACGCCACGCACGTACGGAAACGTGCCCGGCAAGCTCTGCTCGGGACGCTCGTCGCGTGGGCTGTAGAGCGGTGCGACAGTGACACCGTCGTAGGTGACGGTTTCGAGCAGTTTCTGTGGCTCGGGGCCCAGCTCTGCCGCATCGACTCTGCGGGACTTGGCGAGCACACCGGCTACGGAGCGCTGCCACTCCGCGTACGCCTGCTCGACAGCCTCGGCTTCTGAAGCTAATGACACTGTGTCCGCTCCCTCTCATTTTTTGCGTGAGCGCTTTACCGATAATCGGATTTGTTCGTTAGTTCTGTGATGCTAACCCGCGGTTGAGCCCAGATATCGTGAGGATCACGTCATGTTCTTCACAGGGCTGTTCGCGGCCACTTTCCGACCGGTCAGACGACGTGCAGATTCGGTCGTTCGTGCACGTGTGACCGGCCCTTACCTAGCGATTGTTCAGCATGTTTACGGGTTACCCGCGAGTTCGTTTCACTGGCCGGGACTACAGGTGAAGGCCACTCCGAAAGCCTAGTGGTTTTCGTCACAGCGCCGTTTCATTGTCGCCTGGAGCACGTCGCTTTCCCGCCCCCGTGGCAATGTTCGACTCACGATTGCGGGTCGGCAGTCGGCCCGGTTCACCGTTCGCAGGTAGCCTTGTGACCTGTGATGGGACGCCTGCTGGACCGAAGATTGATCGCAATAGTCCTGGTAGTGCTCGCTTTGTTCCTCGCAGCCCTCCTCGCCCCACATCCCACGGTGTCCCAGGTGCGAGAGTGGGCGGACTCGGTTGGCCCGGCGTTTCCCCTCGTGTTCTTCCTGGTTCATTCGATAGTCACCGTCGCGCCGTTCCCGCGCACCGTCTTCACCCTCAGTGCGGGGGTTCTTTTCGGCTCGGTGACCGGCATCGCTCTTACCGTGGCGGCAACGACTGTGAGCGCCGTTCTGGCCCTCTACCTGGTCCGCGCCATCGGCCGTGACGTCGTGTGGCAACGGATTTCGAGTCCGACGATCCGGCGGGTGGACGAGCGGATCGAAAAGCGGGGGTGGCTGGCCGTCGGCTCTCTGCGCTTGATCGCGTTTGTCCCCTTCTCGGTGGTGAACTACTGCTGCGGCATTTCGTCGATCCGGATCGTGCCCTACATCCTTGCCACCGTCGTCGGCATCTTGCCCGGCACTGTTGGGATTGTCGTTCTGGGCGATGCGCTCTCCGGCGAAGCCGATCCTCGTCTCCTGATTCTGTCCGGGATCTGCATTGCGATCGGCATCGCCGGTCTGGTGTTCGACGCTCGCCGTCAGCCTTCACCGGGCGAAACCATCGTTGACAACGGTCAATCTCAAGAGGTTGATTTGATTGAGTCAACCCAAAACGATTGACTATTGACAGTCAACTATCTAGCATTGACTAATGTTCGTACTGACAGTGGATCAGCGAGGTAGCCGACGCGATGTCGACCGCGTCGGGGACATCATCGACGACATGGCCGATCGCAGGCTCCTGCGGCCGTTCGAGCGCACGGCGGGCGACGAGATTCAAGCGGTGACCGACGATCCGGCGCTACTCGTCCTCGTCGCACTCGAGCTGATTCGGCGCGAGCACTGGAGTGTCGGGATCGGGATCGGTCCCGTCGAGCAGCCTCTCCCACGGCAGACCCGGGCCGGACGCGGACCGGCATTCGAAGCTGCTCGGATCGCCGTCGAGCGAGCCAAGCGAGCTCCGGCCAGAATTGCTGTCGAACAGGCGCCGGCCGACAGCTCACGCGACGAACTCGCCGCCGATGTCGATGCCGCGTTCACCTTGCTCGGAACGATTGTCACGAGACAGACGAAGGACGGACGCGAAGCCATCGCTCTGATGGACAGCGGACTCACTCAGGTCAGCGCGGCAGCCCACCTCGGAATCACCAAGCAAGCCATGTCCAAGCGACTCCTGACAGCCGGGTGGCACGCAGAACTCGCCGGGCGCAGACTCGCAGAACGACTTTTGGTCAGACTCCAGCCCTAGACTGCTCACGCTCGCACCGGTACAAACTCGTCGACACAGCAGGGGGCTCGAATACATGGTCGTTCTGGCGTTGATCGCGCTCGCCGTCGCCGCCGCGGCACCAGCAGTTGCGGCGGCACTGGGACCGCTCAGTCGTGGTCGACTGGAAGTCCCCGAATGGGCGTCGTCCGTGGTGGCTCTTCCGGCGCTGGGTGTTGCCGCACTGGCATCGACCCGAACGACCCCGGTCACCGGTTTCGCTCTCGGGGCGACGCTTGTCCTGTGCGTACTTGCCGCCGCCACGGCCGGTGCACCGTTGGTACTTGCCACCTTCAAGATCGCTCGTCGCCAACCGGACGGGAGCCCGGCACCGGACGCCGGACCTCTTCGCGGCGGACGTGTGATCGGCATCCTCGAACGGCTCGCGGTGGCGGCGTCGATTCTCGCAACCTGGCCGGAGGGGATCGCGATCGTCTTGGCAGTCAAGGGGCTCGCACGGTACCCGGAACTTCGCGAACCTCACGCGTCCGAGCAGTTCATCATGGGAACCTTCGTCAGTGTCCTCTGGGCGATCGCTGTATGCGGAACGGGACGGGCACTCATCACGTAGGTGACGAGTGCCCGTCCCGATTACTACGAGAGGAGCCTACCGGCGCTGGCCGCCCTCCGGCGGCTGATCCTGGTAGGGGTACTTCTGCTGGAACTCTTCGCGTTCGGACGGCAGCGGTAGCTGACCGGGCCAAGGATTTTCACTCTGCTGCGGCAGCGCGGGATCTACGAATCCGGGCTGCTCGGGCGCACTTTCACGGAGGTGCCTGACCGCAGCCGCCGGATCTTCGACGGGAGTACGTGCAGCAACTTCAGCAGCACGGACTGCTTCTGCGATAGCCGGATCGGATTTCGTTTCGAACCACTCCGCCACCTCAGCTGAATCGTCCTCAGGGTTGGGAAGATTCTCTTCGGCGGCCGGCGGCTCGTAACGGAAGACACCGTCCTGCCCCTGCGCGCCAAGCGTTTTCGCAAATCCCTTCAGTGCGTCACCGAAGTCGCTGGGCACGAGCCACACCTTGTTCGCATCGCCTTGCGCCATCTGCGGCAACGTCTGAAGATACTGGTATGCAAGCAATTCCGGAGTCGGCTTACCGGACTTGATAGCAGCAAAAACCTTCTCGATGGCCTTGGCCTCGCCTTGGGCCTGCAAGTACTTGGCCGCGCGGTCACCTTGAGCCCGAAGAATCTGGGACTGACGCTCACCCTCGGCGTTGAGGATCGAGGCCTGCTTGTTGCCCTCGGCGGAAAGAATCTGGCTCTGCTTGGCACCCTCGGCTGTCTTGATAGCGGATTCGCGGTGGCCTTCAGCCGTCAGAATCATCGCGCGCTTCTCGCGGTCCGCCTTCATCTGCTTTTCCATCGACTCCTGGATGGAGGGCGGAGGATCGATGCTCTTGAGTTCGACGCGGGCCACTCGCAGGCCCCAGCGGCCGGTCGCCTCGTCGAGGACACCACGAAGCTGACCGTTGATGGAATCACGCGAGGTCAGCGTCTCTTCGAGGGTCATTCCGCCGACGACGTTTCGCAGCGTCGTGGTTGTCAACTGCTCGACGGCAGCGATGTAGTTGCTGATCTCGTACACCGCAGCTTGCGGATTGGTGACCTGGAAGTACACCACCGTGTCGATGGACAGTGTCAGGTTGTCCTGGGTGATCACCGGTTGCGGTGGGAAGGAGACCACCCGCTCACGAAGATCCACCTTGGCGCGCACACGATCGGCGAACGGGATCAAGAATGTGAGCTGACCGGACACCGTCTTCGAATACCTACCGAGCCGCTCGATCACCGCGGCTTCTGCCTGCGGTACCAGTGCTACCGACTTCGCGACCACCAAGATCACGAATAGCACCAACACACCGAGCACTATGAGTGCTGCCATTAAGGTCCCCTCCAGACGACTGCTGTTGCGCCGTTGATTTCCATCACCGTCACCTTGGTGCCCGGCGGATACACCTCGGTGGTGTCGTACGGCCTGGCAGTCCACACCTCGCCGTCCAACTTGACCTGCCCGGAATGCTCGCCCACTTCTTCCAGAACCAGAGCGTGCTTACCTTCGAGTGCCTGAATTCCGGTCGGGGTCGGGGGCGGACTACCGAAGCGACGCAACATGATCGGTCGCACGCCCAGGACGAGGGCGGCGGAGAACACTCCGAACATGACGGCGTCGACCCACACCGGGAAGTCGGTGACAGCACTGACACCGGCAGTAGCGAGCGCCCCACCGGCGAGCATCAGCAGGAAGAAATCCCCCACCAGCGCTTCGGCCCCGGCGAGCACCAGTGCTCCGATCAGCCAAATAAGTGCAGCCACAACACCATCTAACCAGAATGTGTGACCCAGGCCGCCGCTACGTCAGTTCGGCTCGGTAACGAAATCGACAAGTTGTTCGACGGCGCCGATCAAAGGAGCTTCCAGATCGCGGAAGCTCTCGACCGAGTTGTAGACCCGCCGCCAGCCCTCCTGAGGCGTCCCCCAGCCCAGTTCGCGGCAGATTCCCGTCTTCCAATCCTCGCCGCGTGGAATCTTCGGCCAGGAGGCGATTCCGACAGATTTGGGACGAACGGCCTCCCACACGTCGATATACGGGTGTCCGGTCACCAACACGTTCGGGCCGAGGCCCTGAGTCAGTTGGGTTTCCTTGGAACCGGTGACCAGGTGGTCGACGAGGACACCGACACGGCGGCCGGGGCCCGGCCCGAATTCGGCAAGCCGCTCCCCCAGATTGTCGAGCCCTTCGAGATGTTCGACGACAACACCTTCGACGCGAAGGTCATGGCCCCACACCCGCTCGACGAGGGCAGCATCGTGTACTCCCTCCACCCAGATCCGGCTGGGCAGTGCCGTGCGTGCACGTAAGCCTTCGACTCGGGTCGAACCCGAAGCCGATCGTGCGGGTTTGGTGGACGCGGGCTTGGGGGCCGGGCGAACGAGGGTGACCGGTGAGCCGTCGATGAGGAAGGCCGCCTCGCGCATCGCGAACAACCGCGTCCGGGAACGCCCGTCCTCGAGTCGCACGAAATCGCCGTCGTACGTGCGCTCGAAACCGACTACAGCACCGCAGAATCCTGTCGCCGCATCCTCGACGACAAGATCACGTTCGGCCGCCACTTCAGGCGTCACGCGCTTCTGTTTGCGGGTATGACCCGCAAAAATGTCACCGTATCCGTTGCCACCGCTCACGCCGGATCACGCTAGGTCACAACGCCGGGGCCGCGCATGTCGCCACGCCGAACTAAACTTCACGGTCATGAGTTCTCCCAGCGCAACCCTCACCGTGTGGGCAGCGTCATGGCTCGCCGGCGACGCTGCGCCGGACGACGTCATCGACGCCCTTGCCGCGTGGGCGCCGATGCACCTGATCGGCGCTGCCGATGCGGAAACCGCGGTCCGTCACGATCTCGAGTGGCCGGGAGTCACGGCTTCGGGTGTGTCCACCCTGTTGAGAATCGCCCGCTCGGAGGCTGCTGAAGTCCGCCTGGTCCTTCCTACGGCCGGCGATGTACGTGGCCTGCCCACTGGCACCGAGTTCGCGCGCGCTGCGATCGCAACGGGTGAAGGGATACAGATCGGCGCCGTCGGGAAGCCGGGAGTCGGCCTCGTGCCGTCGAAGGAAGGTCCGGACGTCTTGCGGTGGACGGTTTTCTCCATTCCCACTGTGGCGGGCAGCGCCGAATCGATCGGACTCCGTGAAGCCGAATACGAACTGCGCCAGGCTGTTCGGGACGCAGCGGAGGTGCTCGGCGGGCTTCCGGCCGTAGCCACCGGAATGCCTGGGGGCGACGCTCGTACGCTGGTCGCCGAAGCGCTGCAGGCCCAGGCCGGGTACCGCTGGCCGTCGACACTGTCACCTCGGCATCTACAGGTGATCGACACCGCCGACAACGTGGCAGCCATTCTTACCGTCGCTGCGTCGGTCTCGACCAATCAGGCCCCGAGCGTGTCCACTGCGCAGAGGCGTGACGACCTGCTGCGACGACTGTGGGACGTCGTTCGCACTGCCCGTGTCGCGTCGGCGAACAGCGTGTCGATCAGAGCTTGAGCACGAAGTTCCGGCGTTTCTCGGCAAACCCGTTGCGGTCACCGAACATGTCGATCTTCATCTCTTCGAGCTCACGCTCCTCGTAGGGCTCCACCGGATCACGTTCCAGTCGAAGACGTTTGCGCTCCAGCATCGATTCCATCCGATCTCCTTCGAGCAAGTCGGTGGCGACCTCGTGCAACCACGCCTCGAACAGATCCGGCCGTCTGGGGCCGATCGCGTCGACAAGTCCGATGTCCAAGGCTCGACGGATACCGATCGCACTGCACTCGGCCAGCAGGCTGCGGGCCTGCTCCTCGCCGACCCGAGCCGGAAGTGTGTACGTGTGCAGTTCCGAGCCGAACAGGCCCATCGTGGCGTAATGAGGATTGAGAACCACACCGTCCCTGGCCACGACTACGTCGGCTCCAAGCGGAAGCATGACCCCGCCGGCACCGGCGTTGCCTGTGAATGCCGCCACCACAACCTGTTCCGTACAGGTGACGATCGCTTTCGCGATCTCGTTGATGGCTTTGATGTTGGCCCACGCTTCTCCGGCTTGATCAGACGCGGCCTCGATGACGTTGAGGTGGATACCGTTGCTGAATCTGTCGTAGTCACCCGTCAGGACAAGGATCCTGGTGTCCTGCGCGATCGCCCAGCGGAGCCTGGCGGCCAGTCGGGCGCATTGCTTCGTACTCATCGCACCGTTGTAGAAGCGGAACGAGAGATATCCGATTTCGCCGTCGCGGTGATAGTCGGTCTCGGGGTAACGACTCTCCCAGACCTGTGGACCGAACACGTCCGGACGTACGACCGCGGTCGACGGAAGTTTGACATTGCCGGCGCCGACGAGCCGCGCATGTCCGATCCATACGGAGCCCGCACCGGTGGCGACACGTATCGCCTGGTGGAAGTACTCGACGATGGTGCCGGGCGCTGCATCGACGTGGGTATCGGGGTGAGCGTCGTAGACGTAGACCCGGTCGAGCCCCAACTGAACGGCGACGCCGGGAAACCCGTCGGCGGCGTTGACGGCGCGGACGATGCTCGACGCGTCTTCCTCCCAGCTGAAAACGCGATCGGCCTGTTTCATGCTGGGCCTCGATCGGGCCGATGCCACGGGCCGCGCAACTCGGTCCGATGGGATCGCCTGGAAGTCAGGAGTACGGAAATGTTCGACGACCTCCGTAATGCACTCCATCGCCGCGTCGGTGACTGCCTCGTTGTATACCGAAGATTTGGTTGCACCGCTCTGGAGTTCGAATGTCCGCCACGCCCACACCGCTCCGGCATCGAGTTCCTCGGCGGCCTGCAACGCGGTCACTCCCCAGATCGGTTCGCCATCCGTTATCGCCCAGTCCAGCGACGACGGTCCGCGATCGCCGGGCGGGCCGGGATGGATGATGATCGTTGTCCACCGCTGCCAAATAGATTCCGGTACATAGGCTTTCAGAAACGGGCAGATGATGAGATCGAAATCTCCCGCAGACGTCGCGGCCAGCGCTGCGTCCGCGTCGGCGACGACGGCGGTGCGGACTTGGTGCCCCGCCTCGCGAAGAACAAGACCAGCCCGCTGCGAGAGACCATTGTCGGAGGTGACGAGAAGAAGCACGCTCAACGGTGGCGCGGAAGCCGCGCGTGGGCGTGAGCGCCGGAACAGCGCCGCCGTCGCCGCTCGCAGACGGCCCCTGCCCGTTGCATCTTCGCGTAGCTTCGTCGTTGCTCCAGCGCTGGAAATAGCCACAGAAGTCGTGAATGCGGCCGATTTGGGCATCGGTCTAACTTCGGGGGTCGAAACCATGGATTCCTGCTCGCATGCTCGGGTATCTGCAGCGCAGACCGAACTCCCCCCAGAGCAGGGCCGACGCACCGATAGATTGATTGAGGTATTTAGGGACTTTATACCTACCGTCGGTTTGTTTCAATAGCTATTTTCAGGCAAACCGTTTGATCGGTCAACCCGCAGTCTTGTGATTGATCGCAATATGGCGGTCGATGCGAATATGTTCGTCCAGCGTCGGGTAGCGCAAACCGGTGTCCTGGCTGTACCCCTGACGGCGCAACCAATCCAGAACATCGCCCCAGAACCAGATCCCCCCGGCGACCGAGTTGTACGGAATCGGGAAGGGAGTGGCCGCCTGCCGGACCCCTCGCACCCATTGTCCGACAGCCTGCCTCGTCACCCCCGCACGGTCGGCAATGTCCTGACGTGACACCAAATCGGGATGCGTCCGCTGGGGACGCACGCCTGCAGCCACCAACTGGTCGACCACGGTGATAGCCGTCGTCGCCGCTCGCATACCTTCCGAGGTGAGCGTCAGCAACTGCAGTCCACGCCGGTCCTCGACCCTTCCGCCCAAGCTCTCTTCGATCGCCTGCTCTTGCGAGACTGTCAGCATCTGAACGATGAATGTGAATTCGTAACGGTGATAGAGGTCTTCGGCCACGCAATGAACATAGCCGTAAGCTGCACTGTTTCCACATGGACACACCCGGATCCCGCCCTCGCACGCACAATGGGCAGATGATCGACGTGGACGACAGTCAGTTCGAGGACATGGTCAAGCGGGCGCTCGACAGTCTGCCCCCGAAGTTGGGAGCGGAGATGGCCAACGTCGCGGTGACCGTACAACTCGAAGGTGGACGACCGGGGCTGCTCGGGTTGTATCAGGGCATCCCACTGACCAAGAGAACCACCACGTACGCCGGCGTCCTCCCCGACCGCATCACGATCTACCGCAGGGCCATCTGTGCGATCTGCAGCACCGAAGACGAGGTGATCGAGCAAGTTCGCCGAACCGTGATCCACGAAATCGGCCACCACTTCGGGATCGGAGATCCCCGGTTGCGTGAACTCGGATGGTGACAACCAACTCATCTACAAGTCGGAAATCAGCTAGAGGTTGATAATCGGCGAATTGTCATGTCAGCTGTACCAAGCCCGCAACAATTGAACACTTACAGGAGTTCGCATGGTCAATTTGATCCAGATCGCCCCGAAGAATGCCCCGACGTTTGCGATGAGCCGACAGAAGGCCGCCGAACTGCTGGGCATCTCGGTCGACAGCGTTGCGTTTCTCCTCAAGTCTCGCTATCTCCCGGATCTGGACGCCGGCCGGTTGATCTCGATGGCCAACCAACCCTGGTTGTACTCGGACGGCGACTTCCCCGTGCTACAGCAAGGTGCATCCGAACTAGCACCGAAGAAGATGCTCCCCGCCCGTAAGTACATCGGCGAGAGCGCAATTCACTCCGACGCCGAATGCGTGGAAGCCAACCAGGGACAGTGGGCGGGATTCAACGTCGACCATGTGCTCGGCGCCCGCTTCCTGCCTGTGACACTGCGCAAGTTTCCGGTGTCAGTGCTGCAGATCCACGACGTCAACGACGACGACGAAGAACGAGTGTCATTTGTAGCGACCCTCGCCGGGCGAGTCCGTGAACTGGGGGCGCCCAAGCTCAACTACATCGACCCGTCACTGAGCCCCGAGGATCGACAGATCGTCGAGACGCTCCTCACCTCACGCAGCACGTCCACCGTTCCGGGACCCTGCGGAAAGCTGAAGCAGCCGAACTCCTGAGCGTCGGAAAGCTTCCGTCAGCGGGGGCGCTGAACGGCGGCGCAGCAGTTCACCGCACACGAGAGACCGTTGGTGGTCGAGCCGAGCAGCGGCTCGACCCCCAATCGCAGTGGCTGCTCGGCGTCGGCCAGTTCCCGAACGAGCGTGGGCACCAGCTGCGCAAAACGCTGATCGCGGCCGGGTGTCGCGGCGCGCACGAAATCCATACCGAGTTCGGCCGCCTTGTCCTTGGCCTCGGTGTCCAGGTCCCACACCACTTCGAGGTGATCGGAGACGAAACCGACAGGACACACGATCACGGCGCGAACGTCCTTGGCGGACAGCGTATCCAGGTGATCACAGATGTCGGGGTCGAGCCACGGAACCTGCGGCGGGCCTGATCGCGACTGCCACACCAGATCAAAATCTTCGACGCCGACGGCCTCGGCAACCAACTTCGCAGCCTCGGCAACCTGTCGGCTGTAGAGGTTTCCGCCCTCTGCCGGCGGCCCTGCATTGCGGTCTGCGGCACTCGGGACCGAATGCGCCGTGAACACCAGGCGCGCGGTATCGCGAGTCGCTTCGGGCAACTCTGCGCGGGCCGCGCGCACACCGTCGGCGAACGCGCCGACGACGAGCGGATGGTCGTAGTACTGACGAAGTTTTGTCAGCGTCGGTGCGCCGTCACCGACGGCTTCACGGGCACGGACGATGTCCTCGTGGTACTGCCGACATCCCGAGTAACCGCCCCACGCCGACGTGGCGAACACGGCGGCATTGCGGACACCGTCCTCGCGCATCTTGGCGACGGTGTCTTCGACCATCGGGTGCCAGTTGCGGTTGCCGAAGTACACGGGCAGGTCCACGCCGGCTGCTGCCAACTCACCTTCGACCCGTTCGATCAGGTCTCGGTTGAGCGCGTTGATGGGCGAAACTCCACCGAAATGCATGTAGTGCTCGACAACGGCGTCGAGCCGCTCCGGTGGCACTCCCCTACCGCGCGTGACGTTTTCGAGGAACGGCCGTACGTCTGCGGGTTTTTCGGGACCGCCGAACGACAAAACGAGAAGAGCATCGAACTGCATGTCCATACTTGCGGTCATGAGTTCAATCTTGCGTGATGCCGTTCGGCGGGGGTCACCCGGGTACTCACCTGTGTAGTAGAAGGGGTGCTACTAGCCGACCATCGCGTGGAAGCCGCCGTCGACGTAGATGATCGACGCGGTCGTGCCGGGCAACCAATCCGAGAGAACGGTGCAGACCGTTTTGGCGACCGGCTCGCGATCGTCGACGTCCCAGCCGATGGGCGCAGCACCGTCCCATGCGGTGTTCAGCTTGTCCAACTCCGCGCCCGGACCGGTGCTGTCGCCGGCAATGGCCTTGGCGGCCAGGGTCTTGATCGGGCCGGAGGACACCAGGTTCGAGCGGATGCCGCGGACGCCGACCTCTTTGGCCACGTACCGATTGACGGCCTCGAGGGTTGCCTTGGAGACACCCATCCAGTTGTAGAAGGGCATTGCGCGTGCCGGATCGAAGTCCATTCCGACGATGGACGCGTTGTCGTTGAGCACCGGCAGCAAGGCCTTGGCCAGTGCGCTGTACGAGTATGCGGACACCTCGAGTGCGACCGCCACGTCTTCCCACGGCGCGTCCATGAACGGGCTTCCCAGGCAGGAGCGGGGAGCGAAGCCGATCGAGTGGACCACGCCGTCGATACCCTCGGGAGCCAGCTCGCGCACACGCTCGGCGAGAGATGCGAGATCCTCCGAGCTCTGGACGTTGAGCGAGATTGCCGGCGGCACGGGCTGCGGCAGTCGCTGGGCGATGCGATCGATGAGGCGCAGACGATCGAATCCGGTGATCAGCACCTTCGCACCCTGCTCCTGCGCGACCTTGGCCACGTGGAACGCGATCGACGAATCGGTGATGATGCCGGTGACAAGAATGGTCTTACCCTCGAGCAAACCGCCCATGAGATGTCCTCCTGATTTCAGACGTACGAGAAAGGTGTGTGTGCGAAAAGCGGGTCAGTGCCCCATGCCGAGTCCGCCGTCGACGGGGATGACTGCACCCGAGACGTATGCCGAATCGTCGGAGGCGAGGAAACTGACAACTGCTGCAACATCTTCCGGCTTTCCGGTCCGCTGCAACGGGATGAACTCGGTGGCCTTGTCCTTCACGTCGTCGCCCAGTGCTGCCGTCATGTCGGTCTCGATGAAACCCGGTGCGACAACGTTGGCGGTGATCGAACGCGAGCCGAGTTCCCTTGTCAGGGAACGAGCGATACCGACGATGCCTGCCTTGGACGCGGCGTAGTTGACCTGGCCGGCTTGTCCTGCCAGACCCACCACCGAACCGAGGAAGATGAAGCGTCCGAAACGCGCGCGCAGCATCGACCGGGTCGCACGCTTCGAGAGGCGGAACGTACCGGTGAGGTTCGCGTCGACGACGCTCGTGAACTGCTCTTCGCTCATTCGCATGATCAGTGTGTCGTCGGTGACGCCGGCATTGGCGACGATGACCTCGACCGGCCCCTGGTGTGCTTCGACCTCTTTGAATGCACGGTCGATCGACTCGGTGTCGGTGACGTCGCAAACGACGCCGAACAACCCTTCGGGGACACCGGAACCGCGGTGCGTGACGGCTACCTTGTGGCCGTCTGCGGCGAGCCGCTGAGCGACGGCCAAGCCGATTCCGCGGTTACCGCCGGTGACGAGCACCGAGCGCGGTGTGGTGACGGTCCGTTCGGAAACCACTGTCGTGGGAGGGGTAGACATGGCGATCAACCTATCAATTCTCTGCGGGCCGCGTACCAGCGGTATTTGGACAATTCGGAACTGCTCTCGATCAGGGCAGACGCTGCCTGCGTACCAGGGCAATCGTCAGACCAGCGGTCGCGAACACGACGCCGAGGACCAACCACGGTCGACTCGCATCGCCTCGTGTCGTCTCGAAACCGATCTGCTCTTCGAGCGTGTCGTACACCTGGCGCAGTTCTTCGAGGCTCGATGCCGTGAAGAAACTTCCGCCGGACAGGTTGGCGATCTCCTTCAGTGACGCATCGTCGACCGGGACGGGGATTCGGTCTCCTTCGATCTCGACTCGCCCGTATGTCGTTCCGAAGGAAATGGTCGAGATCGGAACACCCTTGTCCTTGGCCTGACGGGCAGCGGTGAATCCGCCCCGCGGATCGTCCGAGTTCTCGGGAACGGTCTGCTTACCGTCTGACAGCAACACGATGCGCGCCGGTGGCGCCTGATCGCTGCCGCCGAGAACAGCCGACAGCGTGTCGATCGACTGCAACGAGGTGAAGATCGCTTCGCCCGTCGCCGTCCGCTCACTGAGCTTGAGGTTGTCGATGGCGACCTTCGTCGCGTCACGATTCGTGGTGGGCGACACCAGAACCGAAGCCGTTCCGGCAAATGCGACCAACCCGAGGTTGATGCCGGGAGTCAGACCGTCGGCGAACGACTTCGCAGCTTCCTGTGCTGCTGCCAATCGCGTCGGCTCGACGTCGGTGGCCTGCATCGACAGCGACACGTCGATCACGAGGATCACCGTGGCACGGTTTCGCGGGACCTTCTTGTCTGCCGTCGGACCGGCAAGGGCGACGGTGAAGAACACCAATGCGACGACCATCAGAATCGCCGGAATATGACGCCACCGCCCGGGCCGCGAAGGCGCCACCTTCTCCAACAGTGCGAAGTTCGTGAACCGAAGTGTGTGCTTGGCTCGCTGCTTCTGTACGAGTACATAACCGACCACCAACGCGGCAATGACAGCGAGGAACAGCAGCCACCACGGTGCGGTGAATTGAGAAAGACTCACGAACGAACGCCCCCAGTTCCGGCGCCGGCACCATAACTGTGGCGGCGTGCCGAGATGAATCTCACGACGTCGGCGATCCAGTCCCGATCGGTGTGCAGGGACATGAGCGGTGCGCCGCAACGACGTAGAGCTTGCCTGACCTCGACGCGGTGCTCGGCGGCGACTCTGGCGAAGTCGGCGCGCAGTTGCGGCGTCGTGGTGAATTCTCTCGTTCGACCGGACTCGGGATCGTGAAGCACCACGTCGCCGACGTCTGGCAGTTCGAGGTCACGCGGATCTACCACCTCGACGCCGAGCACGTCGTGCCGTCCCGAAATGGCGCGCAGCGAGCGTTCCCAGTCGATCGGCCCGAGGAAGTCGCTGATGACGACCGCGAGTCCGCGCCGACGCTGTGGGCGTCTGAGCGCTTCGATCGCGCCGACCAGATCACCGCGTACCCCGTCCGGAGCGTGCGGAGTCGTCGCGATCTTGCGGAGCATCGCCTGTGCGTGAATGCGTCCACCACGGGCCGGAATTCGGGTTGTCTGGGCGCCCGTCGAGATGATGGCGCCGACGCGGTTACCGCCCGAACTGGTCAGGTGAGTGATCGCCGCAGCTGCGGCGACAACCAGGTCGCGCTTCTCGCATCCAGCGGTCCCGAAGTCGAGACTTGCAGACAGGTCGATGACAAGCCACGTCTCGAGCTCACGATCCGCGACCGACTGGCGCACGTGTGGGTGCGTCGTCCGTGCAGTCACGGACCAATCCATCTGCCGCACGTCGTCGCCCGGCTGATACTCGCGGGCGTCACCCGGTTCGGAACCCGGGCCGGGAATCAGGCCGAGGTGATCGCCGTGCAGCACACCGTCGAGGCGACGACGAACCGTCAGCTCGAGGGTGCGCAGCGCAGCGGTGAGTTTGGGATCGCTGAGCTCGCCGGATCGGAACGACGGCGGAGAACCGGTGGATCCGGCGGGTGTCGCCTGGCCACCGTCGCGGCCTTCGGTCACTGCGGGCGACTCATCGTCTCAGCGGTCGCGATCGGCGCGCCGTTTCCCTGTGGATTGACTGTGCCCTGTGGATTCGCGGTGCCCTGTGCGTTGAACTGAGGTGCCTGCGGTGCGCCCTGCTGAGGCGGACCGGGAACGGTAGGAACAGGCCGCGCGGCGATCTGCGGCAGTCCGACGGTCTGCAGCACCCGGGCGATGACGGCGTCGGGAGTCACCTCGTCGGCCATGGCGTCGTAGGAGAGAACGAGGCGGTGGCGCAACACGTCCGGGATCACCTCGATGACGTCCTGCGGCACGACGTAGTCGCGGCCGCGGACGAGAGCGAGAGCCCGCGACGCGGCGATGATGCCGAGCGTCGCGCGGGGTGAGGCGCCGTACGCGATCCAGCCCGCGACGTCCTCGAGTCCGACCTCACGCGGCGTACGCGTAGCGGCGATGACCCGGACAACGTAGTCGACGAGCGCGTGGTGGACGAAGACGTTGCTGGCGACGCGTTGGAGCCTGACCAACTCCTCCGGACCGAGGATCTGGTGCGGCTCCGGGGCTGCCACACCCATCCGGTAGACGATTTCGCGTTCTTCCTCGACAGTCGGGTAGTCGACGAGGATCTTGAACAGGAAGCGGTCGCGCTGCGCCTCGGGGAGCGGATAGACACCCTCGTTCTCGATGGGGTTCTGCGTCGCCATCACCAGGAACGGATCGGGCATGTGGTACCGCTTGCCACCGATCGAGACGTGGCGTTCTGCCATCACCTCGAGGAGCGCGGACTGCACCTTGGCCGGGGCACGGTTGATCTCGTCGGCCAACACGAAGTTGGCGACGACCGGTCCGAGTTCGGTGTCGAACTCCTCGCGGCCCTGACGGTAGATGCGCGTGCCGATGAGGTCGGTTGGCACCAGGTCGGGGGTGAACTGGACGCGGGAGAACGAACCGCCGACGACCTTCGCGAAAGTCTCGACGGCCAGCGTCTTGGCGACACCGGGTACGCCTTCGAGGAGGACGTGACCCTTGGCGAGAAGTCCGACGAGAATGCGCTCGACAAGCCGGTCCTGCCCGACGATGACTCGCTTGACCTCGTAGATCGCTCGTTCCAAGGTCTGAACGTCGGCTGCCAGGGAAGGTGCTGCTCCGTCCGCACTTCCGCTCGCCTTGCTTACGTCGACCGTTCCGACCGAATCTTCACGTGAGGTCACCAAGAATCCATCGCTTTCACCTAGAAAAGTACCGACAGTAACGTGTTCCCCGTCAACTATTCCAGGTAGTTGCGCTCGATGCCGTAACACCACGTCGGGAACTTGATAGTTCCCTGACAATGCGGGTGTCAGCGGCATTTCCTCTGACGGTCAGGACACCAGTCGGACGGCGTACGGCGTCATTCCGCCCCAGCGAACCGGGGAGACCATGACACTCGAACCGGATTGTGGTGCCTCGAGCATCTGCCCGTTACCGAGGTAGAGCGCCACGTGCTGGCTGGCGTTGGGGCCGTAGAAGATCATGTCGCCGCGTTTCATCTCCGAAGACGGAACCTGCGTGCCCGCGGTGTACTGATAGCCGGTGTAGTGCGGCAGCGAGATTCCGATGCCGGCGAAGGCGTAGATCATCAAGCCCGAGCAGTCGAACCCGACTTTGTTGAAGTCGCCGTAACTGTCGGCGACGCCGCCGTCACGGATGCCTCGCGTCGGACCGTTTTCGTCGCCTCCGCCCCAGGCGTACTGCACGCCGAGCTGAGACATTCCGCGGTCGATGACGGATTCGATTGCAGCGCTTCCGGTAACGGAAGGCTTCGGCGTGCTGGGCTTCGGCGTCGTCGGCTTGGGGGTGGTGGGCTTGGGCGTCGTGACCGTTTCCTCTTCGGTACCGGTCTCTTCGTCCGTGCCTGTTTCCTCGTCGGTCCCGGTTTCCTCGTCAGTCCAGGTGTCGTCGTCGTCCGGGATGACGGTCGGAGTCGGGTCTTCCACAGCGGTGTGCGGACGCTGAGCCGCTGCCAGTGCTGCAGCTCGATCCTTGGCGGCCTGGTCGGCAGCTGCGCGGGCAGCAGCCTGTGCGGCAGCTTCCTTGGCGGCAGCTTCGAGAGCCTTCTGATGAGCTTCCTCGGCGCGACGCTGCTCGTCCCACGTCGCATACGCCTGGCGTTGGCCCTGCAAACCTGCGACTGCATTGCGGGCGGCGTCGAGCTGAGCCTGAGCGGAGTTCCGCTCGGCTTCGATCGCGGCCTTCTTGGCAACCTGCTGATCGAGAGCGTTGCGCGCGATCTGAATCGCCTGCTCGGCCAGATCCTTCAGTTGTGCCGCGACCTCGGCGGCGGCGTCGGCCTGCTGCTTTGCCTGGCGGGTCGCGGAGTCCTTGTTCGCCTGCTCGGTACGTGCTCGTTGGAGACCGTCAAGCACTGCGCTCTGCGTATTGGCGAGCAGTTTGAGGACCTGCGCGCGGTCGAGGACATCGCCCGGGCCCTTGGCGTCGAGGAACGACGAGATGGACGCGGTGTTGGTGCCCTTGACGTAGCTCGAGCGTGCGTACTTGTCGAAGTCCGTCTGAGCGACCTCGATCTGCGCCGACGCGTCCTTAAGAGCTTGTTTGGTGACGCCGACGGCCTGCGCTGCGGTGTCTGCGGCGCCGCGAGCGTTCTGCAGATCCACGAGCGTCTTGTTGACGTCTTCACGCTTGATCGCAACTTCGTTGTCGAGTGCCGACAACTGTTCGTTGGCCGATGCGACTTGATTGATGAGCGCGCTGACGGTGCCGACGCTCGACGAGACCTGCGAATCGGCCGCAGCGATGTCCGAGTCACTCGGATTCGGCGGCGGCGGTGGTACGGCCGAGGACATGGCGGGCGTACCGACGATCAGGGACCCGACAACGCCGAATCCGATGACCAGTTGCGCCAGGCGCATCGACTTACGGGAAGGACCACGACGGGACTCGCCGCCACGTGTTACTTGCCTCACAAATAACTCTCCCTCGCGTGTAACGCCACGGCCCGCTGGGTCGCCGATCCGTGCGGGGAGGGAATGCGCAGACCAAGCACCGGTCGCCCACAGCCCGAGAGCTGCTCGTCGACCTGGACGTGCCGTACGAACGCCACCGTCGACACCTCGAGAACAAGGCAACCGACAAGTACGCGTCGAACAACATCAGCCTGTCTGCGACACTTCTTCCCCAAAAAGTGCCAGTTGTACCGTACGACACTCAAGCGTTCTTTGGAAACTTTAGCCACAAATAACACAAACGGTATTTGAGCTGGTCTAATGGCATGCAGGTACCAAAAAGGGCAGGTACTCACCGCAAACAGCGGTGAGTACCTGTTTTCGACGAGTTACTGAAAATCTCGCAAAAGGACCAAGGTCAGACGGAATCGGCCCGGTGGTCGGAAGATGTCGCCGTTTCTGAAGTCGAAGCGATATGTCCGGTTTGCGCGTTTTCCGGCTCTCGCCGCCACTTGACGGCAAAGGTAATTCCGGCAATAACCGCAACCAGTGCGATGACAAGGACCGTGTAAAGCGTCCACGGCGGACCCGGCGCCACGATCTCGTGCGAGAAGCGGTCCGCGGTCACGCTCGCGCTTTCTCCGAAAGATCGGTCCTGCGCGGTTTCGAGCTGCACGCGACTGATCGAGTCGCTGTAGCTACCCATCCAGTCTGGGCTCAGAACGAGAACCGTGCCGCCTTCGGTTTTGCCGACCGTCGTGGCCAGGTCGCGAAGATCGGACGGCCGGCCCGGATTTGCGTCGACCACTACGACGCTCAAGTCGACACCACGTTCTCGAGCGTCGGTCACCACCGCAGTCAGCCCCACAACATCGGACTCCGGGGCGGAGACGCCGTCCGTCGAAAGGTCCGCGAGCACGTCGTCGAGATCGACATCCGACGGAACAGCGACGTGCAACGGGGACTTCACGTGCACAGGCGCAAAAGCGTGATTGGTAGGAGCAGACATCTCTCATCCGGGTGCTGTTCGGATTCCGTCCACCGCTGAGATGCGGGGAGTTCTTCCGAGGTCGTTTTTCGGCGGCCGACCCGCGACGGGCCTGCATGCAGCCTACTTCAGGTCGACTGCCACCAGGCGTCACACGCAGCCGCCGCGCGCGCCGCCCGAGCGGTAACTGTGGGTGTGGTCACCCAGCCAAGCCTGCGTTGCGCAGGCCCGCAGTCTGCATGAAGATTGTTTCGGTCAACTTGCCCTGAATTCTCACAGGACAAGCGTACTGTTAGACTTGGACCAAGAGGTACCACCGGTCAGGACAGGTTCTACTGCAGCTCCGATGTTCGGACAGTTCTCACGCGAACTGTGCGATTGGCGTGAGCTACGGAGGGTCTTCCCGGCCGAAGTACCTCGCTTCAGCTGCCGACACAGCCCCGTCGGTAGCGACCCTCATAGACGAGTGGAGCAGACGTGAGCACCAGTATCGATTCATTCGGAGCCAAGGGAACCCTCGAGGTCGGTGAGAACTCTTACGAGATCTTCCGCCTCTCGGCCGTCCCCGGCACCGAGAAATTGCCCTATTCCTTGAAGGTTCTCGCCGAGAACCTTCTCCGCACCGAAGACGGTGCCAACATCACCGCGGATCACATCCGCGCAATCGCGAGCTGGGATCCCTCAGCCGAGCCGAGCATCGAAATCCAGTTCACGCCTGCCCGCGTGATCATGCAGGACTTCACCGGCGTTCCTTGCATCGTCGACCTCGCCACCATGCGTGAGGCCGTCACCACCCTCGGCGGCGACCCGAACAAGGTCAACCCGCTCTCCCCCGCCGACATGGTCATCGACCACTCGGTCATCCTCGACGTCTTCGGCCAGGCCGACGCACTCGAGCGCAACGTCGACCTCGAATACGAGCGCAACGGCGAGCGTTACCAGTTCCTCCGTTGGGGCCAGGGCGCATTCGACGACTTCAAGGTCGTCCCCCCGGGAATGGGCATCGTTCACCAGGTCAACATCGAGTACCTGGCACCCACCGTCATGTCCCGTAACGGACAGGCATACCCCGACACCTGTGTCGGCACCGACTCGCACACCACGATGGTCAACGGCCTCGGCGTGCTCGGCTGGGGCGTCGGCGGCATCGAGGCCGAGGCAGCAATGCTCGGCCAGCCCGTCTCCATGCTGATCCCCCGCGTTGTCGGCTTCAAGCTCTCCGGTGAGATCAAGCCCGGCGTCACCGCAACCGACGTCGTGCTCACCGCCACCGAGATGCTCCGTAAGCACGGCGTCGTCGGCAAGTTCGTCGAGTTCTACGGCAACGGTGTTGCCGAGGTTCCGCTCGCGAACCGCGCAACGCTGGGCAACATGAGCCCCGAATTCGGTTCCACCGCAGCGATCTTCCCGATCGACGCCGAGACCATCGAGTACCTGCGCCTCACCGGCCGCAGCGACGAGCAGCTCGCTCTCGTCGAGGCGTACGCCAAGGAACAGGGCCTGTGGCACAACCCTGACAAGGAACCCGTCTTCTCGGAGTACATCGAGCTGGATCTGGGAACCGTTGTTCCCTCGATCGCCGGCCCGAAGCGCCCGCAGGACCGAATCCTGTTGTCGGAGTCCAAGACTGCGTTCCGCAAGGACATCCACAACTACGTGGAAGAGAACTACCCGACCGAGCACACCCAGCTCGACGAGGCCGTCGAAGAGTCCTTCCCGGCTTCCGATCCCGCGGTTCTGTCGTTTGCCGACGACGGAGCGGTCGACGTTCTCTCTGCTGCCAACGGCGCAGAAGGCCGTCCGAGCAAGCCGGTCGTCGTCAAGTCCGACGCCGGTGAGTTCGTTCTCGACCACGGCGCCGTCGTTGTTGCAGGTATCACCTCCTGCACCAACACGTCCAACCCGTCGGTCATGCTCGGTGCTGCACTGCTCGCACGCAACGCCGTCGAAAAGGGCCTCGCCACCAAGCCGTGGGTCAAGACCAACATGGCTCCCGGTTCGCAGGTCGTCACCGATTACTACGAGAAGGCCGGCCTGTGGCCGTACCTCGAGAAGCTCGGTTACTACCTCGGCGGTTACGGCTGCACCACGTGCATCGGTAACACCGGACCCCTGCCCGAGGCAGTCTCGAAGGCCATCAACGACAACGACCTCTCGGTCACCGCGGTGCTCTCGGGTAACCGTAACTTCGAGGGACGTATCTCCCCCGACGTCAAGATGAACTACCTGGCTTCCCCGCCGCTCGTGATTGCATATGGCCTCGCCGGAACCATGGACTTCGACTTCGAGACCGATTCGCTCGGTAACGACACCGACGGAAACCCCGTCTACCTCAAGGACATCTGGCCGTCCACGCAGGAAATCGAAGAGACGATCAAGTCCTCGATCGACCAGGACATGTTCCGCAAGTCGTACGCAACCATCTTTGCGGGCGACAGCCGCTGGCAGAACCTCGAAACCCCGAAGGGTGACACCTTCGAGTGGGACGTGAACTCCACCTACGTGCGGAAGCCACCTTACTTCGACGGCATGACGATGGATCCGGCTCCGGTCAAGGACATCAAGGGCGCTCGCGTCCTCGCACTGCTCGGCGACTCGGTCACCACCGACCACATCAGCCCGGCAGGTCCGATCAAGGTCGGTACCCCCGCTGCGCAGTACCTCGACTCCCACGGCGTCGAGCGTGCGGATTACAACTCGCTCGGCTCGCGTCGCGGTAACCACGAGGTCATGATTCGCGGAACGTTCGCGAACATCCGTCTGCGTAACCAGCTCCTCGACGACGTCTCCGGTGGTTACACCCGCGACTTCACGCAGGAAGGCGCACCGCAGGCATTCATCTACGACGCGTCGCAGAACTACCAGGCAGCCGGCATCCCGCTGGTCGTCCTGGGCGGCAAGGAGTACGGCTCCGGATCCTCGCGTGACTGGGCAGCCAAGGGCACCAGCCTGCTCGGCGTCAAGGCCGTCATCACCGAGTCGTTCGAGCGCATCCACCGCTCCAACCTCATCGGCATGGGCGTTGTCCCGCTGCAGTTCCCGGTCGGCGAGTCCGCAGGTTCGCTCAAGCTCGACGGCACCGAGACCTTCGACATCGAAGGCGTCGAGAAGCTCAACGAGGGCGTCACCCCGAAGACCATGAAGGTCACGGCGACGCGCGAGAACGGCGAGAAGGTCGTGTTCGACGCAGTCGTACGCATCGATACCCCCGGCGAAGCGGATTACTACCGCAACGGTGGCATCCTGCAGTACGTGCTTCGCAACATGATCCGGGGCTAGTCAACCGAGCCCTGCTCTAACCCACGTGGCGGACTCAGCGAGGTGCTGAGTTCGCCGTCTCGAAGAAGTCACCGGTTTGTCCCGAGGAGCGATCTTTCATCACTTCAAGGACAAGGACGGCCTGTTCCTCGCTCTCGCAAGCGAGGATGCGAGCCGGATGGCAGATGTCGTCGCCGAAGAGGGCCTTGTCCAGGTCATGCGGGACATGCTCGCGCAGCCCGATCAATTCGATTGGCTGGGAACGCGACTGGAGATAGCGCGTCGACTGCGCAACGACGCCGATTTCCGCGAGAAGTGGTCGCAGCGCTCCGTAGAACTGACGGAAGCGACCAGTGCACGTCTCGCCAGACAGAAATCGGCAGGCAGACTCCGTGACGACGTTCCCACTGAGATTCTGATCGGGTATCTGGATCTGGTGATGGACGGCCTGGTCGCGAGAATCGCCTCCGGCCACGGCGTCGACAACCTGTCAGCGGTTCTCGATCTGGTCGAGGAATCGGTGCGGCGGCGAGATTGAGGGGCTTCGCCCCTGTGCGCCTTTTTGGTAGTTCCCACTACCAAAAAGGCGCACAGGGGGTTAGGCGAGCTGGATCAGCTCGAGGTATTCCTGCGACCAGTGGTCCTCGTTGCCGTCGGGCAGGAGGATGACCCGCTCGGGGTTGAGTGCCTCGGCAGCGCCCGGATCGTGGGTGACCAGGACGACGGCACCGGTGTAGCTGCGGAGCGCGTCGAGCACCTGCTCGCGTGAGATCGGGTCCAGGTTGTTGGTGGGCTCGTCGAGAAGCAGAACGTTGGCAGCGGACGACACCAGACCGGCCAGAGCCAGACGCGTCTTTTCACCACCCGAGAGCGTTCCGGCCGGCTGTTCGAGCTGTGGGCCGGTGAACATGAAGGCACCGAGCAGAGAACGCAGTTCCTGCTCCCCTGTATCCGGCGCGGCGTGGCGGATGTTCTCCCACACGGACGCGTCGTCGTCGAGGGTGTCGTGCTCCTGAGCGAAGTAGCCGACCTTGAGTCCGTGACCGGCGATCAGCTCACCCGCGTCCGCCTTCTCCGCGCCCGCAAGGATGCGGAGCAGTGTGGTCTTACCTGCACCGTTGAGTCCGAGGATAACCACACGAGACCCACGATCGATCGCGAGATCGACACCGGTGAAGATCTCGAGCGAGCCGTACACCTTGGTGAGGTTCTTGCCCATCAGCGGAGTCTTGCCACAAGCGGCGGGCTCGGGGAAACGAATCCGCGCAACCTTGTCCGAGACACGTTCGGCATCGAGGTTCGCCATCAACTTGTCGGCTCGCTTGGCCATGTTCTGAGCCGCGACGGCCTTGGTTGCCTTTGCACCCATCTTCGCTGCCTGAATCCGCAGCGCACCGGCCTTCTTCTCGGCGTTCGCGCGCTCGCGGCGACGACGCTGCTCGTCAGTGGCACGAGCGTCGAGGTACTTCTTCCAGTTCATGTTGTAGACGTCGGCCTCACCGCGGACGGCATCGAGGAACCACACACGGTTGACGACGTCGTTGAGCAGGTCGACGTCGTGACTGATGACCACCAGTCCGCCCTCGTGGTTCTGGAGGAATCCACGCAGCCAGGTGATTGAGTCGGCGTCGAGGTGGTTGGTGGGCTCGTCGAGCAGCAGAGTCGTGTCCGAGCGGGCACCGCTGCCGTCGGAGGCGGCAAAGAGGATTCGCGCCAATTCGACACGACGACGCTGACCGCCGGACAGCGTGCTGAGCGGCTGCCCGAGAATACGGTCCTCGAGGCCGAGGCTGCTGGTGATACGGGCGGCTTCGCTCTCGGCTTCGTAGCCGCCGAGGGCCGAGAATCGATCCTCGAGCTGGCCGTACTTCTTGACCGCGCGGTCCTGAGATTCCTGATCGAGCACCTCGCCCATCAGGATCTGCTGCTTCTCCATCTCGCGGAGCATCGTGTCGAGGCCGCGGGCAGAGAGAACCCGGTCCTTGGCGAGGATGCTCAGGTCGCCCTCTTTGGGGTCCTGCGGGAGGTATCCGAGTTCACCGGTGCGTACGACGCTTCCCGCATATGCCTCACCTTCACCGGCGAGGATGCGCAGAGTGGTCGTCTTTCCGGCACCGTTACGTCCGACGAGTCCGATCCGGTCGCCCGGCTGGATGCGCAGCGAAGGTCCGGGAGCTGTGAGAAGGGTGCGGACACCGGCACGAACTTCGAGGTCAGTGGCGGTAATCAAGCAAACTCCTCAGGAAAAACGACGAATACGGGTAAACAATGCCTGACTACAGACACAAGAACTATCGATTTTACCGTGACCTGACGGTCGTTCCGACCAGGAGCGTGTGAGTCCGCTAACGTTCGGGACATGACTAGCGAAAACAGCACTCGTCCTCGCGACCTCGAAGGCCGCGCCGCCATCGTCACCGGCGCAAGTCGCGGAATCGGCAAAGCTGTCGCCGCCGAGCTCCTCGCTCGCGGCGCCGACGTCTTGATCACAGCCCGCAAGCCGGAGCCCCTCGAGGCCGCTGCATCCGAACTGTCCGATCTGGGGCACGGCGGCAAGGTCGTCGCATTCGCGGGCAACGCAGCCGATGCCGAGGCCCGCTCCGGTGCCGTCGACCGCGCCGTCGCCGAGTTCGGTTCGCTCGACATTCTGGTCAACAACACCGGAATCAATCCCGTCTTCGGGTCGCTCATGGAGGCGGACCTCGACGCCGTGCGCAAGATCTTCGACGTGAACGTGGTTGCCGCCCTCGGTTACGTCCAACAAGCACATCGGGCGTGGATGGGCGAACACGGTGGAGCCGTCGTGAACCTGGCAAGTGTGGCCGGGATCCGATCGACGGGCGTCATCGCGGCGTACGGCGCGTCGAAGGCTGCGCTCATCCGGTTGACGGAAGAACTGGCCTGGCAACTGGGACCGAAGATTCGTGTCAATGCCGTAGCTCCCGGGATCGTCAAGACGCAGTTCGCGGCAGCACTGGTCGCTGCCGGCGAGGACAAGGCGTCGGCGGGCTACCCGATGAAGCGGCTCGGCACCCCCGAGGACGTTGCCGGCTTGGTCGGCTTCCTCGTCTCCGACGCGGCGGCATGGATCACCGGCGAAACGCTCCGGGTCGACGGCGGTCTGCTCGCAACGGGATCGATGTAGTGCGCCGATCATGAGCACACTCGACTCCTCCGCCGACGTGGTGATCGTGGGCGGAGGGCCGGCGGGGCGGGCACTCGCGACGCGCTGTATCGCCCGGCAACTCACCGTTGTCGTTGTCGATCCGCATCCTCATCGGGTGTGGACGCCGACGTACTCGGCGTGGGCAGACGAGCTGCCGTCGTGGCTGCCGGACGAGGTGATCGCGAGCCGGATCGAACGCCCGAGCGTGTGGACCAGCGGGCAGAAAACGCTTGATCGCATCTATTGCGTATTGAATACATCTTTACTGCAATCATTTCTCTCCGACACATCCATACAGTTCAGAGGCTTACGCGCTCAAACACTGTCCACCACCACCGTCGTGTGCGTGGACGGATCGCAGCTGACGGGATCCGTCGTCGTCGACGCCCGAGGCACCGATCTGACAGTGACAACCGCGCAGCAGACGGCCTTCGGAATGATCGTGGACCACGCTTTGGCCGATCCGATTCTGGGCGGCAGCGAGGCCTGGTTCATGGACTGGCGAACAGACAACGGCACCTCCGACGCCGACACTCCGTCGTTTCTCTACGCGGTCCCGCTCGACGACGAGCGAGTCCTCCTCGAGGAGACCTGCCTCGTCGGCCGGCCGGCGTTGGGGTTGCGCGAACTCGAAACACGTCTGCGCACCCGACTTCACAATCGGGGCTGCGAAGTCCCCGACGACGCGCCGGTCGAGCGAGTCCGTTTTGCGGTCGAAGGCCCGAAGGACTCGTCCCCGGACGCTGTCCTCCGGTTCGGCGGGCGAGGCGGTCTGATGCATCCGGGAACCGGATACAGCGTTGCCTCCTCACTCGCCGAGGCCGACACTGTCGCGAAAGCAATCGCCGACGGTGAGGATCCGAACGCGGCACTCTGGCCTCGCTCGGCCAAGGCGGTATCCGCTCTCCGCCGCGTTGGTCTGAACGCACTTCTCACCCTCGACTCGGGCGAAGTCACCACATTCTTCGACAAGTTCTTCGATCTACCGGTCGAGGCTCAGCGGTCATACCTTTCCGATCGGCGGGACGCGGCCGCGACGGCGAAGGTGATGGCAACACTGTTCCGATCGTCACCGTGGCACGTGAGAAAGACGTTGATGCGCGCGCCGTTTTTCCGGTGACCAGATCCGCATCGACTACTGATCCGCACCGACTACTGCGCTGCCATCGAGCTGGCGATCATCGGCCAGGAGTTGTGGAGGTCGTCCTGCCAGTAACCCCACGAGTGGGTTCCGGTCGGCTTGAAGTCGAAGGTCGCGGGGATGCCCAGTGCGTTCAGTCGGTCCGCCAATCCGTGCGTGCACCCGTTGACCGCGGATTCGATGATGCCGCCGACGATGATCTGATTCAGGAGTGCTCCGGGGTTTCCGTTCACATCGGGCGCCTGAAGGTTGTCGTGCGGACCTGGCAGCCCGGATCCGGTGGAGACGTACAGTTCGGTCCCCCGCAACTTCTCCGCGTTCACGACGGGATCGTTCTCGCGCCATCCCGGACCGTCGAACGGTCCCCACATGTTTGTCGGATCAGCGCCACCCCGCGCACCGACCACCAGTCGCACGTAGTCCTGACCCGGCTGGGTGGAAGTCTCCGCGCACCCGCTGTAGGCCCCGACACTCCGATACAGCCCTGGGGCTGAGATCGCGAGATTGAGTACCGAGGTCGCGGTCATCGAGATCGCCGCGATGGAGTTGACCCCGTTGGTACCGAACTGCGCATCGATGACTGGCGGCAGTTCACGCGTGAGGAACGTCTGCCACTTGTTGCGTCCGAGTACGGGATCGTCCTTCTGCCAGTCGGTGTAGTAGCTGAACGCTCCTTCCAGCGGCGTCACGACGTTGACGTTCTTGTCGGCAAAGAAGTCCAGGACATCGGTCCGTCCTTCCCACGTTGCACTGTCCTCGCCACCACCGGCGCCGTTGAGCAGATACAACGTGGGCCGTGGGGCGCTCGTGTCGGCGGGGAGGATCACCTCGAGTGGAATGTCGCGGCCCATCGCATCGGAGTGGACGCTGATGGTTACGGTGCGTGCCGGATCTGCGTTCGCGGGCCAAGGCGCAAACAGCAGTGGAACCAGTGAAATTGCCAGCGCTGCTGCTACGCGTCGACGGTAGGTTCGGATACTCATCGGAGTATGCCCCCAGGTGTGCGAGTCGGATTCTCGGAGCGGATACCCGCTCGCCGCGCCTCGAACCGGCCCACCCGGACGCAACGGTTCGGGATCAACCGTGAGCGTTTGCCTCGCGCAATCGGCTGGGGGCGACCATCATGGGAGGCATGCGCTCGATTTGGAAAGGCTCGATAGCCTTCGGTCTGGTCAATGTTCCGGTCAAGGTGTACTCGGCGACCGAGGACCACGACATCCGATTTCACCAGGTCCATGCAAAAGACGGTGGCCGCATCAAGTACAACCGTGTGTGTTCCGAGTGCGGAAACACGGTTCAGTTCGCGGACATCGACAAGGCGTACGACTCGGAAGACGGATCGCGCGTCATCTTGAGCGACGAGGACTTCAACAAACTCCCGGCCGCGGAGAAGCACGAGATTCCGGTGCTGGAATTCGTGCCGAACGATCAGATCGATCCGATCTTGTTCGAGAAGAGTTACTTCCTCGAACCCGATTCGGCGTCGCCGAAGGCGTACGTCCTGCTTTCGACTGTGCTCACCGAGAGTGATCGAACGGCACTGGTGCATTTCACTCTGCGACAGAAGACGCGCCTGGCCGCGATGCGCGCTCGCGACGGCGTCCTCGTGATCCAGACGTTGCTGTGGCCCGACGAAGTTCGCGCAGCAGAGTTCCCTTCACTCGACGACGTGGAGAAGCCGAAGGCCAAGGAACTGAAGATGGCGCAGACGCTCGTCGAGAGCATGGCGGGCGATTTCGATCCGACCGAGTTCACCGACGACTACCAGCTCCAACTGCGGCAGTTGCTCGACGAGATGATCGAGAACGGCGGCAAGAAGGTCATCCCCGCCGCCGAGGTCGACCAGGAGGGCACCGATGCAGAGGTGGTCGACCTCGTTGCCGCACTGCAGCGCAGTGTGGACGAAGCGAAGTCGAACGCCTCCAAGGCCGGCTCGTCGAAGTCGACGACGCCGAGGAAGAAACGAGCCTGAGGTCAGCCGCGCACGTCTTGGATCTCGATCAGAGCGTCCAACTCGGCGTCGACGTCCGGGGCCGCGTGACGACCCGTTCCGACCGCCAGGTTGATCACGGGCCCGATCGCCTCCAGACCTGCCTCGGCGAACATTTCGGCGTGTGACGTGGGCACCGGACGGTCGATGATCACCCCGGACACGAACGGTCGCCACGCCGACGCCGTGCGCAGCGGGTCGAAGGTGTCGGTCTGTGCCGAGAAGAACAGCAGATCGCCCACGAACTTGCCCGGGCGGTACCGGTGGGCAAGCTCCGCGCCTGCGGAGTATTCCTCGAACAGTCGCTCGATCCGATCGCTCGAGACCAAAGGGTGATCGCCGATGGACTCATGCAAGAGCGCTTCGGCGTCCTCCGGTGTCAGATCACGCTCGTCGGCGTCCGGGACCGAGATCCCCAACCCGCCGATCAGTTCGGCGAGAGAAGGCTGCGCGCCCGCCATCGTCGGGTCTTCGAGAACGAAGCTGTCGAGCAGAATCAGGTCGGCGACGCTCTCACCCGCTGCTTGCAACTGCACCGCCGCCGCGTGAGCGATCAATCCCCCGATCGACCACCCCAGCAGGTGATACGGACCGTGCGGCTGAACTCCGCGAATTTCCTCGACGTACCGCGCCGCGAAATCCTCGATCAGCTCCGCCCGGAATTCGGGGTCCGTCAGAATCGGCGACTGCAGGCCGTAGAGCGGCCGGCTGGAATCGACGTACCGATCGAGTGCCCCGTAGCACCAGGCCAATCCGATGGCCGGATGGATGCAGAACAGTGGCTCGGCGCGGCCTTCCGGGCGTAGTGGCAGGACTACTGCAAGTGCGGAGGTATCCGCGTCACTTGTCACAACTGTTGCCTCGAGTTCGAAGAGTCTGCGCGCCAATGCCTCCGGCGTCGGGTCGGAGAATATCCACGCGACGGGGACGGTCATGCTGGTGCGTTCCTTGATGGCAGCGACCAAACGCGTTGCCATGAGCGAGTTTCCGCCGAGTTCGAAGAAGCTCGAATCGGCGTACGTGTCTGCGTCGGCGAGATCGAGTACCTCCGCGAAAGCAGCGCAGATCGCAATCTCGTCGCTGCCTTCCGGACTGCGTCCACTCGGCGACTCCCAGAGGGGCGCAGGCAGAGCTGCGCGATCCAGCTTGCCCGCCGGTGTGGTCGGGACTGCACCGATCGTGACAAAAGCGGACGGGATCATGTGCGCAGGCAGGGATGTGCCTGCGTGGCGTCGTAGTGCGGTGACGTCGACGTCCCCGTGTGCCGGGACGACGTACGCGACGATCCGAGCGTCGACGCCGTCGCCGACGACCACGCTCACAGCCGAATGCACGGACGCCTCCGACGCCAGCACCGCGTCGATTTCACCGAGTTCGATCCGGAACCCTCGGACCTTGACCTGGTGGTCCGCGCGTCCGAGATAGACAAGCGACCGTGCGCGATCTTCACGCACAAGATCTCCGGTGCGGTACATCCGAGAGCCTTCGGGTCCGTGCGGGTCGGCGACGAACCGCGCTGCCGTGAGCGCGGGGTTGCCGAGGTACCCGCGGGCGAGACCGTCGCCGCTGACGTAGAGCTCACCGACGACCTGTCCGGGGACCGAGTGCAGTCGGGAATCGAGAACCATCGCATCCACACCGCGGATCGGACCGCCGATCGTCACAGACTCCCCCGCGACGAGTGAATCGCTGATGGTGACTGCGACGGTGGCCTCGGTCGGGCCGTACGCGTTGAACATTCGGCGCCTCGGCGCCCACCGAGATACGAGGTCGGCGGTGCAGGCGTCGCCACCGACAACGACGGCCTCGAGATGGTCGAGACCGGCGGGATCGACAGTCGCCAGGGCGGCCGGAGTCACGAATGCATGGGTGATCGTCTGCTCGTCGAGCAGTTCGTGCAATTCGACACCGCCGAGAACCGTCGGAGGCGCAATCACCATCGTTGCGCCGGCGCCGAATGCCAGAAGGAGCTCGAGAACCGACGCGTCGAAGCTCGTCGAGGCGAAGCTCAGAGCGCGAGAGTGCGCGGTGACGCCGAAATGTTCCCGCTGTTCGTCGGCAAACGCGGCCAATCCCGCGTGAGTGACCAATACGCCCTTGGGTTTTCCGGTCGAGCCCGAGGTGTAGATCAGGTAGGCCGGGTTGTCGAACTCGAGTGGCGCGTCCGGCAGTGTCTCGGAATGGGCTGCCTCGATTTCGGTGGTGAATTCGACCGCGTCGAGCTCGATCCACGACGTGGCGCCCGGAAGGCCGGCCACATACTCACCCCTGGTGATACCGAGTACCGCCCCACTGTCGGTGAGCATGTGCTCGATCCGCTCGGCGGGGTACGCCGGGTCCACGGGAAGAAACACTCCGCCGGCTTTCGCTACGGCCCAGAGCGCGATCACATAGTCGGCCGACCTCGGAAGCGCGAGTGCCACAATCATTTCCGGCGCAATCCCGCGAGCGATCAACGCAAACGCCATTGCGTCGGAGCGTCGGTCGAGTTCGCCGTACGTGAGCGTGGCGGAAGCCGCGACGTCGACGATTGCCGGAGCATGCGGATCGGCCGCGCCGCGAAGCAGCAACTCCGGCAAGGTCAAGGCATCGCCGGCCGGACGTCCGGGCAACGCACGCAGGCCACGTCCCGCAAGATCCACGTCACCGACGACGGCGGAGGGCTGGGCAGTCAGTGTCTCGATGACCGTTTCCAGCATCACCGCAAACGACTCCGCCGTATCGGTGTCGAAGAGGTCCTTCGCGTAGGTGAGGGAGGCCTCGTAGCCGCCGCCTTCCTCCACGGTCTGTTCGACAACGGTGAACTGCAGGTCGTACTTGGCGATGTCCGGTGTGATCTCGTGGGCACGAACGGCAAGTCCAGGCAGGTCCCACGTCGTCGGGTGGGCGCCGTGGAACGAGATCATCGTCTGGAACACCGGATGACGGTCGGTGGTCCGGGTCGGCGCCACCACGTCCACGACCTGCTCGAACGGAATGTCCGCGTGGGCGAAGGCGTCGAGATCGACGGAGCGGACAGTACGCAGAACGTCGACGAACGTCGACCCGGGATCGACCGTCGTGCGCAGTCCGACCGTGCCCACGAACATTCCCACGAGGTCGTCGAGAACTCGGTGTCCTCGCCCGGCGACCGGAGATCCGATCACGATGTCCGTGCTTCGACTCAGCCTGGACAGCAGCACGGCATAGGCAGCGTGCAACACCATGAACGGCGTCGCCGCATTCGAGCCGGCGACCGCCTCGACCGCGATCCGGGTGTGCGCCGGAAGCGAGACCGCGGTGTGGCCGCCGCTCAACGACTGGGTGAGCGGGCGCGCTCGATCGCTCGGAAGGTCGATCAGCTCAGGTGCTCCCCGCAACGTCTCCCGCCAGTACGACGCCTGTGCCCCGAGCACGCTCTCGGATTCGTTCACAGAGCCCAGCGCTTCCCGCTGCCAGATGGCGAAGTCCGCGTAGTGCACCTCGAGCGGGGTGAACTCGGGAGCGCGTCCCGAACTTCTCGCGACGTAGGCGGTGAGCACGTCCTTCATCAACGGCGCGATCGACCATCCGTCCGCCGCGATGTGGTGGATCACGATGACAAGTGTGTGGTGCTGCGGCGTCGACTCGAGCAGGAGCGCGCGAACGGGAGCTTGGGTCGTGATGTCGAATCCACGCGACGCGAATTCTCTGGCGAGCTCTGCCGGTTCACGGGTGTCCGCATTTGCGTACTCCAGCGAGGTGAATGCATCCTGGATCACCTGGTGTGGGCCGGTGTCGGAGTCGGGGAACACCGTGCGCAGGATTTCGTGCCTTTCGATCACGTCGAGGACCGCAGCTTCGAGGGCTGGGACGTCGAGTGCACCGTCGAGGGAGATCGCGGCAGGGACGTTGTACGCGGGTGAGCCGGGATCCATCTGGTTGAGGAACCAGATGCGGGCCTGCGCGTAGGACAGCGGAACTTGCTCGGGGCGGTCGACGGCGGTGATCGGTGGTAGCGCCTTCGCCCCGGCGGATGTGTCGAGCACGGCGGCAAGTTCCCGAATTTCGGGGTGCTCGAACAGCATTCGGACAGGTACCTGCCTGCCCAACGATTCGCCCAGTCGCTGGGCAAGTCTGGTGGCGAGCAGTGAGTTGCCGCCGAGTTCGAAGAAACTGTCCGACGCACTGATCTGTTCGATACCCAGCAGTTCCGCCACGACGCCGGCAACCTGGAGTTCGGTCGCGGTGGTCAGCGGCTCGACACTCCGCTCGGACGAACGCAGTGTCGGCGCCGGCAGCGCCGATCGGTCGAGTTTCCCGACGGGGGTCAGCGGAACGTGCTCGATCGGGGTGATCGCCGACGGCACCATGAAGGCGGGCAGTGAGCGGCGCGCATGGTTCAGCAGTTCGTCCATCTCGACCGCATCGGCGCCGAGTACTACGTACGACGCCAACATCGTCTCACCGGAAGCTGCGTCGATGCCCACGGTGACCGCGAACTCGACGCCGGGGTAATCGCTGAGGACGGAGTCGATCTCGCCCAGTTCGATGCGGAATCCGCGTACTTTCACCTGGTGATCAGAGCGTCCGACGTATTCGATCGTCTCGAGCGGCGTCCACCGAACCAGGTCACCGGTCCGGTACATGCGGGCGCCGGCCGGGCCGAACGGCGCTGCCACGAATCGCGTCGCCGTCAACGCGGGTTGGTCGAGGTAGCCGCGGGCAAGTCCGAGGCCGGCGATGTAGAGCTCACCGGTGACCCCGACGGGTACCGGCTGAGCCGAGCCGTCGAGAATTACCGCGGACACGCCCCGGACGGGTCCACCGATGGTCACGGTCTCCCCCACCGTCAGGGCATCGCTGATGCACACCATGACCGTGGTTTCCGTCGGCCCGTAACCGTTGAACAACCGGCGACCCGGTGCCCACTTGCGGACCAGTTCGGGTGAACAGGCCTCGCCGCCGACAACGATCGACTGCAAGACGTCCAGCCCGGTGGGATCGACCGAGGCCAGCGCTGCCGGCGTGATGAACGCGTGGCTCACCTGGTGATCGGTGATCAGTTTTGCGAGGTCCTCGCCGCCGTACACATCGGGAGATGCGATCACCATCGTCGCGCCCTCACCGACGGCGAGCAGCAGTTCGAGGATGGATGCGTCGAAGCTCGGTGAGGAGAAGTGCAGCGTCCTCGACTGCGCCGAGATGCCGTAGCGCGCCGTCTGCTCGGCGGCCAATGCGCTCAGGCCACGGTGAGTGACGCTGACACCCTTGGGCTTTCCCGTCGATCCGGAGGTGTAGATGATGTAGGCGAGGTTGTCGATTCGGATCGGCGCGGCAGGAACCGGCTGCCAGACACCGTCGCCGTGGATGTCGTCCATCGTCATCCACGGAACCGGACGGGGCAGTGATTCGATCACCGCTTCCGTTGTCACTCCGCGAGTGGCTCCGGAGTCGGTGAGCATGTGCAAAATGCGATCGGCTGGGTATCGCGGATCGACCGGAACGAACGCGGCGCCGGTCAAGGAAACGCCCCACAACGCGACGATCGAGTCGATCGAACGCGGAATCGCTATCGCCACAATGTCTTCGGCGCCGATACCTTCCATGGTCAAACGGCGGGCAAGCGCCGATGCACGGGAGAAGAGATCTCGGTAGAGCACGGTGGTGTCACCAGATCGAAGGGCCACCGAATCGCCTGAACGGGTGGCGGTCCGCGTCAATATTTCGGCCAAGGTGCGCGAACTGGTCCACGCCGGACCTCGTACCGGCATCAGCGACGCACGCTCGAGGGTGCTGAGGAATTCCATGTCGTCGATCGCGGTGTCCGGGTCTGCGGCGACGGCGCGGGCCACCGACTGCACACGTGCGGCGATCGTTTCCGCGGTGGAAATGTCGAAGAGCGCTTCGGCAAACCTGAGCGACCCGGTGATCTCCGCGTTCTCGGAATCGCCTGCCAGCAGGGTGAACTCGAGGTCGAACTTAGCGACGGACGGTTCGAGCGCTTGCGCCTCGAGATGGGCGTCGTGGACGGTTACCTGCGGCGAGACCACATTCTGGTGGTACGACAGCATGACCTGAAACAGCGGGTGTCGCGTAGTTGACCGGTCGAGATCGAGGGCGTCGACCAGCACCTCGAATGGCAACTCGGAGTGCGCGAAGGCGGCAAGGTCGCGTTCACGGACGACCTCGAGCAGGGAGGTGAACGACGCTCGGTGATCGACCGGTGTGCGAAGCGGTAGCGAATTGACGAACATCCCGATCAGGGAATCCAGTTCGGGTCGGCCGCGGCCTGCCACCGGAGTACCGGCCACCACGTCGTCGGTAGCACCGAGACGCGCCAGAACAACCGTCAAGATCGCGTGTACGACCATGAATTGCGTCGTGCCACTGCGCCTTGCCAAGGCGGCGAGCCGCTCCCCGGTCGCCGCGTCGATGACGATCGGCACCGATCCGACGGCGGTCGTGGTGACAGATCCGCGTGGGCGATCCACCGGTAGCAGTACCTCGTCCGGGGCACCGGCCATGGCAGCGGTCCAGAAGGTCAGCTCGCGGGCAACCAGAGACTCCTGGTCGTCGATCTGCCCGAGCGAGTCTTGCTGCCACACCGCGTAGTCGGCGTACTGCACGTCGAGCGGTGTGAAAACCGGGGCGTCTCCGACGACGCGTGCGGAGTACGCCGCGACGAAATCTGTCGCGAAGGGAGTCAGGGACCAGCCGTCGAAGGCGATGTGATGGATGACGACGACCAGTACGTGAGCGAAAGTGTCCTCGCGCACCAGCATGGCCCGAATCGGCAGATCCGAACCGAGATCGAACCCACGCGCCGCGAACTCCGTCGTCGCGGATTCGATACCTTCGGATCCGCGGTAGCGCTCGACGGAGAACTGCACGTCGGAAATTGCTCGGATGACCTGACTCGGGCCGTCGGCGCTGTCGACGTAGATCGTTCGAAGCACCTCATGGCGTGCAATGACGTCCGCAAGCGCCTCCTCGAGTGCATCGCCGTGGATGTCTCCGGTGATCCGGATCGCGAACGGAATGTTGTAGACCGCGGACTGCGGGTCGAAGCGATTGACGAACCACAGCCGCTGTTGCGCAGCGGAGAGCGGTAGTCGGTCCGGGCGAGCACCGGCGCTCAGGGCAGGTCGATCGTCTGATTCTTCGGCGCTCGCCGCCAGACGTGCAGCGAGCGCTTCGACGGTCGGCGCTTCGAAGATCGAGCGCACGTCCACGGCGAGTCCCGTCGCTGCGCTCAACCGCGCGGACACCTGCGTCGCGACGAGGGAGTTGCCCCCGAGATCGAAGAAACTGTCTCCGGCCCGGACCTCGGGTACGTCGAGCAGTGAAGCGAACACGTCGGCGACGGTGCGTTCGAGCCCGGCCTCGGGTTCACGACCCGTACCGAGGACTTCGCGCGGTATCGGCGTCGGCAATGCTCTCCGATCGAGTTTGCCGACCGGAGTCAACGGAATCGCGTCGATCGGGGTGATCGACGACGGAATCATGTACCGCGGCAGCGTGTCGGCGAGTGCAGCAAAGAGCGACTCGATATCAGCGTCGCCGCTGAGCAACACGTACGACGCCAGATTGGTGCCTGCGGCGGATTCGACGGGAATCGTCGTGGCGAAGTGAACGAGAGGGGAATCCATCAGAGCAGCGTCGATCTCGCCGAGTTCGATGCGGAACCCGCGGATCTTGAGCTGATGATCGCTGCGGCCCACGTAGCGAAGGGTCAGGTCCTTGGTCCAACGGACCAGGTCACCGGTTCGGTACATCCGGGCACCGGGCGTCGAGTACGGATGCGCGACAAAACGATCCGACGTCAGCGCGGGACGAAGGTGGTAACCACGTGCAAGCCCCGGCCCACCGATGTACAGCTCGCCGACGCCGCCGATCGGGACCGGTTGCAGCCGAGCGTCGAGCACCACGGCGTCGATTCCGCGGATGGGACCGCCGATGGTGATCGGATCGCCCGGTGAGAGTGGGTCACTGATGGCAACCATGACAGTGGTTTCGGTCGGACCGTATCCGTTGTGCAGTCTGCGCCCGTTGCCCCAGCTCGAGACCAATTCCGGGGTGCACACGTCGCCGCCGACGACTACGCATTCCAGTGCCGTCACGCCCGCCGGATCGACGGTCGCCAGAGCAGCCGGAGTGATGAAGGCATGAGTGACCTCGCGGCTTCGGAGGAACTCGCTCAACGCCTCCCCTCCGTAGATGTCGGGAGGGGCGATCACCATCGTCGCGCCGGTCGAACCGGCGAGCAGTAGCTCGAGCACGGCGCCGTCGAAGCTCGGTGACGCAAAATGCAGAGTCCGCGACCCGGCGGTGATCCGGTACCGATCCTGTTGTTCGCGAGCGAGATTGGCCAAACCTGCGTGAGTGACGACGGTGCCCTTCGGCACTCCGGTCGAGCCGGAGGTGTAGATGACGTACGCAGCCGACGCCGCAGTGATCGACGCTGTTCTGTCCGCGTCTTCGATGGCAGCGTCGTCGATGGCAGCGTCGGAGTAGGCGGCACATTCTGCAACCGTGTCCGCGTCGCCGAGGTCGATCCAGACTGCGACGTTCCCGCCGGTTGCCGGACCGGCCGCAACCTCGGCGGACCGAATTCCGATCCGCACACCCGAATCCTCGAGCATGTGCGCAACTCGATCTGCGGGATAACGGGGATCGACCGGGACGAAAACGCCGCCGGCTTTGGTGACCGACCAGACTGCGAGCACGGAGTCGACCGATCGGGCGACGGCCAATGCGACCGGTGTCTCGGGGCCGACGCCCAGGTCCATGAGGTACCGAGCGATCCGATTCGATCGACGCTCCAGCTCCCCGTACGAGAGTGAGCGCTCGGAGTCTTCGAGGGCGATCGCGTCGGGATACGTCCTCGCGGTATCCCCGAGGATCTGCGCCAGCGTCGATTCGCCCACCGAAGCCACGCCGCGCCGCGGCAATATCGCGGCACTCTCCCGCGATCCGAGTACACGAAGGTCACCAACCGGTGCAGTCGGTTCCGACACTGCCGATTCCACGAGGGTCACGAAGTTTCGCGCCAACGCTTCGACGGTCGCGTTGTCGAACAGGTCGGTGGAATAGGTGAACGTGGCATCGATTCCAGCTGCGGCCCCGGACTCGTGACGTTCGGTGACGGTGAGCTCGAGGTCGAACTTGGTCAGCCCCGTCTCGACTGCCCGCGCCGTCATCGACACCCCGGCCAGTTCGGCTGTGTGAGCCGTGGTTATCCGAGAGGTGATGGCAGCTTGAAAGACCGGATGGTGCGCAGGCGAGCGGTCCAGTTCGAGCGCGTCCACGACGACGTCGAAAGGCACGTCCGCATTGTCGAAGGCATCCACGTCGACGGCCCTGACCTGCGACAGGTGTGCGGCGAACGTCGCGTCCCGATCGACGACGGTCCGCAAGGCCAGAGTGTTGACGAACATGCCGACGAGCAGATCGAGAGATCTGTCCCCTCGTCCTGCCACCGGTGTTCCGATGACGATGTCGTCCGTGCCGCTGTACCTGGCCAGAAGCAGGGCGAAGCACGCGTGCAGGGCGATGAACGGCGTGGCGTCGTGATCGCCGGCAAGTACAACGAGCTTCTGATGAGTGGAAGCGCCAATTCTGATGTCGACTCCGGCCCCGCGCATGGTCGGGTCGAGTGGGCGCGGACGGTCCGTCGGCAGGTGGAGTTGCTCGGGCGCTCCCGCCAGCTGCTGCTTCCAGAACGCGATCTGTGAGTGGGCAAGCGAATCGGTGGATGCCGCGTCGCCGAGGTGTTCTCGGTGCCAGAGCGTGTAGTCGGCGTACTGCACCGGAAGGGGCGCCCACTGCGGGCTGTTGCCGCCGACGCGGGCGGCGTAAGCGCCGGTGAGATCAGCAGCCAACGGCGCGAGCGACCAGCCGTCGGCCACCATGTGGTGCAGAACTACGACGAGGACTGCCTGCTCGTCATCGCCGTCCTTGCCATCGCCTTCCTCATCGTCGGCGACAGTGATCAGCAGGTAGCGGACCGGGCGTTCGCGGACCAGATCGAAACCCGCCGAGGAGAATTCGAAGATCACACTTTCGAGATTCTCGCGTTCCACTTCGATCGACTCGAGCCCCGCGATACCCTCGCCCAGGCCCAGAACCTTCTGCGTTGCGTTGTCCCCGATTTGAGGAAACACGGTGCGTAGTGACTCGTGACGTGTCACGACGTCCACGATCGCGGCACTCAGTGCGTCGGGATCGACGGCGCCGCGCAACGACACCGCCAACGGAATGTTGTATGCACCTGATTCCGGTGCGACGCGGTTCAGGAACCACAGTCGCTGCTGCGCGGGAGCGAGAGGCAGTACCGTCGGCCGGGCCACGACCTGGATACCGTCGGCGTCCGGGGTCTGGGCGGCACGCTCGATCGTCGCCGCGATCCCGGACACCGTGGGATGGTCGAAGAGCGCACGCAGTGGCATACGAACTCCGGTGGCTTCGGTCAAGCGCGCCACAGCCGTCGTCGCTACCAGCGAGTTTCCGCCCAAATGAAAGAAATTGTCGTCGAGCCCGAGCGGTCCACTACCCAGGATGTCAGCCAGAACCGCAGCTACCTTGCCCTCGGTCGGGGTCGTCGGGGGCCGGAAGACCTTGGTGGAGGCGAGGATCGGCGACGGCAGCGCACGCCGGTCGAGTTTTCCGTTGGTGGTCAACGGAATCGAATCGATGACCATGAAGGCATCGGGAACCATGTAGGTCGGGAGGGCTTCGGCGGCGTGCGCGCGAAGGGCTTCGGCGTCCACGGCGTCCGAAGCGGTCACATAGGTCACGAGAGCGCCGCCGGCCGGCGTCGGAGCCACGACGGTCACGGCGTCGTCGATTCCCGGCGCGCCGAGGATCACGGAGTCGATTTCGCCGAGTTCGATCCGGAATCCGCGGATCTTGACCTGCGCGTCGCCGCGTCCGAGGTATTCGAGTTGTCCAGGCGCAATCCATCGTGCGCGGTCACCGGACCGGTACAACCGTCGTCCGCCGGCATTGAACGGATCGGCAACGAACCGGCCCGCGGTGAGGTCTGGTCGGCCCAGATAGCCACGGGCGAGTTGACCGCCGGCGACATAGATCTCCCCCGCAATCCCCACCGGGACCGGGGAGAGATGCTCGTCGAGCAGGTACACACGAAGTCCGTCGATCGCGTCACCGATCCGGCTGCCGGTAACCGCACTCGCGCTCGCCCGGTCGAGTTCGAGATGGGTGACATGCACCGTCGTCTCGGTTATGCCGTACATGTTGACGAGTGCGGGCCCGGATTCCGTGTGATCGTCGTAGCCCGCGTGATTGTCGTACCAGCGCCCGAGGCGACGAAGATCCAAGGCTTCGCCACCGAAGATCACGTACCGGAGCCGGGTCGCCGAATCGGCCCGAAGGTCGGCTTCGATGTACTGGTAGAAGGCCGAGGGCGTCTGATTGAGCACGGTGACGCCTTCTGCGGCGACGAGCGCGCGGAAGGCATCGGGGTCGCGTGAGACTTCGTGATCGACCAGAACCAGCGTTCCACCGTGGAGCAGCGCGCCCCACAGTTCCCACACCGAGAAGTCGAAGGCGAACGAGTGGAACATCGTCCACACGTCGTTGCCGTCGAATCCGAATTCGACCTGCGTGTTCTCGAACAATCGCACCACGGTGGCGTGAGTAACCGAGACGCCCTTGGGTCGGCCCGTCGACCCCGAGGTGTAGATCACGTATGCCAGATTGTCGGCTCCGTGCCCGCGCGGGCACTCATCGGTTTCCAGACCCTCACCGGAGTACTCGTCGGAGTCGACCCCGACGACCACCACGTCAGAGTTCGGGAAGGCGGAGTTCGGGAAAGTGGAATCGGAGATGACGCACACCGGTTGCGCATCCTCGACCACGTATGCCAAACGCTCGGCGGGGTGCGCACGATCGAGTGGGAGGTATCCGCCGCCGGCCTTCACTACCGCGACAGCGGCAACGATCATGTCCACGGATTTCGGCAGCATGATTCCGACCAACGACTCGGATTGCACGCCATGCTCGACGAGCTTGCGCGCCAACTGATTCGATCGTCGATCGAGTTCGCGGTACGACACGCGCTCGCTACCTGCGACAACGGCGATCGCTTCCGGGGTCGCCCGAATGCGGTCGGAAAGGATGTCGGAGAGCGTTCGGACCGGGGTAATCGGCAGAACGGGCGGCACCAGCGCCTGGCGCGCGTCCGGGCGGAGTAGATCCACTGAGCCGAGCGCCGAGTGCGGAGCACCGACCATCGCGGTCAAGATTCGTAGATAACGGTCGGCGAGGTCCTCGGCTTGCTCCTTCGTGCCGAGCCAATCCAGAACACCGGAGATCGGCTGATCGAAATCGGCATGCTCACCAGTCGGAATCGCCAGGGAGACAAACAGTTCCGGCACGGTGGCCAGATCCGATCCGATAGGCGCACCGACCATGAGCCCCGGAAACCTCGGGTGAGCATCCAGCGGCTCCTCGAAGCAGACCATCGCCCGGAACAACGGGCCCGTCTCCACCCAGCGGCCGTCACCGAGTGCGGCGGTTACTGAAGACAGAAGAATATCTGCGTGTTCGAAAGCTTCGATTGCGACGGTGTCCACCGCACCGACCAGGTCGTTGAGCGTCATGGTGTTCGACACCGTCGAGCGAAGCACCAACTGGTTGGCGAACATCGAGACGAAATCGTCCGGGTTCGAGGCGCCGTACCCGCGGACCGAGACGCCGATCGACACCTCGTCAGCCGAACCGACGCGGCGCAGCAGTCCGGCCATCGCAGACTGGAACAGCACGAACAGACTCGTGTTCATCGTCGTCGCCATCGTCTCGAGGCGGCGGCAGAGGTCTGCCTCGATCTCGAGGGGCGTGGACGTCCGACCGGATCCGGCGACGACCGGCAAACCCAGATCCTCGGCGGGGTTCGACAATGTCGAAGACCAGTACTCGACGTTGCGGGCGTGTTGAACTTCGGCGATCCACTTCCCCGCGGCGTCCGGGTCGATGTCCATCAATCGAGTTCCCGATTCCGCAGCGCAGAACAATTCGAGGAATTCGAGGAAACGTCGGTGGTGACGCGTGATGTCCTCGTTGGTGTAGAGGTCTGGATTCGCGGCGAAGTCGATCTGGATCTCTTCGGCTGCGGAAGTCTGATAGACGTTGACCGAGAGGTCTTCGATCGGCCCGGTCGAGATCACGTTCAGTTCGCCGTGCGCGTCCCCGAGAGTGATTCCCGAGTGGAACAGCATGAGGTTGATCAACGGCCCGTGGAAGCCGCGTCCGTCGGCGATGCTGTGATCACCGGCGTTGAGGTCGCGTCGTAGGTCCTCGTGGCGGTACTTCTGATGACGCAGTGCGCCAGTGAGTTCGATCTTCACCTCGTGCAGCAAGTCTCCCACCGCGAAGTGCGGATCGACACTCGCACGTATCGGGACGACGTTCGACATCATTCCGCCGGACCGGCGAGCAGCTTTTGTCGTCCGCCCCGAGACCGGCAAGCTGAGGACCACGTCGCGGGTCCCGGTGGCCCGGGCGAGGTAAGCCGCCAGTGCACCGATCACCACTGACGACGTAGTCACGTCGTGAGCGACGGCAAGCCTTTCGAGGGAGCTTCGCAGTTCCGTAGGTACCGTCGCCGACCGAAGGCGTGACCACGCCTGCGACGGAGCAGTCGAGGACGCGAGCGAGGTTCCGCCCGGCTTGTCGGCCATCTTGGTGTTCCAGTAGTCGCGATCGCGTTCCCACCGGGAAGAGCCCAGATAGTCGGCCTCTGCCTTCACCAACGATTGGAGGGGGGCAGTTACCGCTGGGGGAACTGGCAGATCCCGCACCGCGGCGGTGTAGATCTCGGCTGTGCGGTTCATCATCGACATCGCGCCGAAACCGTCGAGCGCCACATGATGAATACGGCTGTACCAGTAGTAATGGTCGTCGCGAAGCACCAGGACTGCCAGCCTGACCAGGCGATCGGTGAACGGATCGATGGCAGCAGTGTGCTCTTTGCGCATCCATTCTCGCGCCGCCGATTCCGGATCGGATTCGGCGCGCAGGTCGACCACGTCGAGGGAGTCGTCCATGTCGAGATCGAGCCACTGACGCGCAACCCCGTCCACCTCGACCAGGCGCAGGTATCCGGAGCCGATCTCACGGCCGGTCTGTTTACTGGCAGCGGTCAGCAGCTCGATGTCGAGCGGGCCGTCCACGTCGACGTACTGAGCGATGCTGACGGGAATCTCGGGTCGAAGCTGTTGTGCGACAAGCAGGGAAAGTTGCGCGGCAGAAAGAGGGAAGGTGAGTTCGTCGTCCGGACGAGCTGCGGAAACGATTCCTCGGTCGGGACTGCCATCCACACGAATCTCCCTCTTACAACTTGATCATGATGCAAACAGGTATATGCGTCCGCTGGACGCTTCGAACTGATCGGGGCACTTCGAAATGAGACGAATACATTGGAAAGCTCGGGTGGAAACTGGCAAATCGCCCGCCGGAGATCACATCGTGACAATCAGCTGCGATGTTACCGATCAGTCAGCTTCCAGCAAATATTCATCAAACAACCATTTGGGACTATTGTCCTGAATATCATGGCTAAAACGGCCCTATATAACAAACCGAAGCGCCGGTACCCGACGAACGGGCACCGACGCTCCGGTGAAATGTATTCAGTTGATCGTGCAGCGAGGCTGCTTGTCAGACCGTGAAGCCGAGTGCGCGCAGTTGCTCGCGTCCGTCTTCGGTGATCTTGTCCGGTCCCCACGGCGGCAACCACACCCAGTTGATCTTCATGTCGGTACACAGATCGCTACGCACAAGTGCGCCGCGCGCCTGGTCCTCGATCACGTCGGTCAACGGGCACGCCGCCGACGTCAAAGTCATGTCGATCGTGACGACACCGTCGTCTTCGAAGAGTCCGTAGACCAAGCCGAGATCGACGACGTTGATTCCCAGTTCGGGGTCGACGACGTCGCGCATCGCTTCTTCGAGTTCGTCGAGTCGCTCAGGCGACGGGACAGTGCCACTGCCCTGTGCGCCACCGAATTCCGCAGTGGAATCGGGATTCGGATTCACCGGAGCGCCGACCTCGGCGTCCTGCACTGGTTGTGTCTCGGTCATGATCCCTGTCCTTCAGTAGTGTCGACCAATTCACTGCTGCTGTCCGCCGTCGTCACAGCACTGCCGTCGACAATCTGGACTACAGCATCCTTGAATGCCATCCATCCGAGCAAGGCGCACTTCACGCGTGCCGGGTACTTCGAGACACCGACGAACGCGATGCCGTCGCCGAGAACGTCCTCGTCCCCCTCGACGGTGCCCCGACTGCTCACCATCTCGTTGAACGCCGTCACCGTCTTCAATGCGTCGGTGACCTGCATCCCGATGACGAGGTCGTTCAGCACCGACGTCGACGCCTGGCTGATCGAACAACCCTGCCCGTCGTACGAGACGTCGGAGACCGTTCCGTCCTCGGATATCTGGACGCGCAACGTCACCTCGTCGCCACACGTCGGGTTGACGTGGTGCACCTCGGCGCCGAACGGCTCACGGAGTCCGCGGCCGTGCGGATGTTTGTAGTGATCGAGGATCACTTCCTGATACATCTGCTCCATGCGCATGATTCAGTTCAACTCCCCTGCGACACCGAAAAATTCCTGCGCACGCTTGATCGCTGCAACGAGAACATCGATTTCCGCGGTGGTGTTGTAGAGCGCAAACGACGCACGGGCCGTCGCAGCGACACCGAACTTACGATGCAGCGGCCACGCGCAATGGTGTCCGACGCGGATCGCGACGCCCTCGTCGTCGAGGATCTGTCCGAGGTCGTGGGCGTGAATACCGTCCACGACAAAGGAAATCGCTCCGCCGCGGTTCTCGGACGTCTGTGGTCCGATGATGCGCAGACCTTCGATCGCCGACAACTTTTCGAGAGCAGCCTCCACCAACACGTGCTCGTGCGCAGCGACGGCGTCCATCCCGAAGGTGTTCAGGTAATCCACGGCAGCGCCCAGTCCGACCACCTGTGAGGTCATCGGTACGCCGGCTTCGAAACGCTGAGGCGGCGGCGCGTAGGTGCTGACCTCCATGGTGACCGTCTCGATCATCGACCCGCCGGTGATGAACGGAGGCATCGCTGCCAGCAGTTCACGACGGCCGTAGAGAACTCCGACCCCCGAAGGGCCGAGCATCTTGTGGCCCGAGAACGCCGCGTAGTCCACTCCCAGTTCGTGGAAGTCGACGGCCATGTGAGGCACCGACTGGCACGCGTCGAGCACGACGAGTGCACCGACGGCGCGTGCTCGTCGCACCAATTCCTCGACGGGCGCGATCGCGCCGGTCACGTTGGACTGGTGGGTGAACGAAACGACCTTCACCGCGTCTGTCAGCTCCAGCGAATCGAGATCGATCCGGCCGTCGTCGGTGACGCCGTACCACTTGAGCGTCGCACCGGTTCGGCGCGCAAGTTCCTGCCAGGGAACGAGGTTGGCGTGGTGTTCGAGTTCGGTGATGACGATTTCGTCGCCAGGACCGACATGGAGGTCGAAGCGATCGTCACCGAGAACGTAGGTCACCAGATTGAGAGCCTCGGTGGCGTTCTTGGTGAACACCAACTCGTCCGAATCCGCGCCCACGAAAGAAGCGATGGTGGCGCGAGCATTCTCGTACGCGTCCGTCGCCTCTTCTGCGAGCTGATGAGCACCCCGGTGTACTGCCGCGTTACACGTGGTCAGGAAGTCCCGTTCGGCATCGAGAACCTGGACCGGACGCTGCGAGGTAGCGCCGGAATCCAAGTACACCAAAGGTTTTCCGTCGCGCACGGTTCGCGCCAGGATCGGGAAGTCGGCCCGAACCGCTGTGACGTCGAGCTCGCGCACCGAGGTGGTCATCGTGATTACGCTCCCTGGGTAGCTGCGGTGTCCGCGGTGAAACGAACGTAGCCGTTGGTCTCGAGCTCGTCGGCCAGCTCCGGTCCACCGGACTCGACGATGCGGCCACCGACGAACACGTGAACGAAGTCGGGGTTGATGTAGCGCAGAATGCGCGTGTAGTGCGTGATCAGCAGAACGCCGCCGTTCTCGCGCTCCTTGTAGCGGTTGACGCCTTCGGAGACGGTGCGCAGAGCGTCGACGTCGAGGCCGGAGTCGGTCTCGTCGAGGATCGCGATCTTCGGCTTGAGCATGCCCAACTGCAGGATCTCGTGGCGCTTCTTCTCGCCACCGGAGAAGCCTTCGTTGACCGAGCGCTCGATGAACGAGGGATCGATCTCGAGCTCGCTGAGGGCTTCCTTGACTTCCTTGACCCAGTGGCGCAGCTTGGGAGCCTCGCCTCGCACGGCCGTAGCGGCGGTGCGCAGGAAGTTGGACATGGAAACGCCGGGAACCTCGACGGGGTACTGCATCGCCAGGAAGAGCCCGGCACGTGCACGCTCGTCGACGCTCATTGCTAGGACGTCTTCACCGTTGAGGGTGATGGAGCCGGACGTGACCTGGTACTTGGGGTGACCGGCGATGGCGTACGACAGAGTCGACTTGCCGGAGCCGTTGGGGCCCATGATCGCGTGGGTCTCGCCGGAGCGGACCGTCAGGTCGACGCCCTTGAGGATCTGGATGGGCTCGGCGTTGGCATCGGAGTTGGCGACCTCGACGTGCAGGTCACGAACCTCGAGGACCGAGGTGGTGGTGTTGTCACTGGTAGACATGAAATTCCTTCAAGATGAGGCGGGCGAGCGTAGCGACGGGGTGGTGTCGCAGGCGGGGCGGTCAGGAGCCGACGGCTGCGAGTTCGGCTTCGACTGCGGCTTCGAGGCGATCGCGCACCTCGGGAACAGCGATCTTGTTGATGATTTCGTGGAAGAACCCACGTACGACCAGACGACGAGCCTGATCCTCCGGGATACCACGAGCACGCAGGTAGAACAGCTGCTCGTCGTCGAAACGTCCCGTTGCACTTGCGTGGCCGGCACCGACGATCTCACCGGTCTCGATTTCGAGGTTCGGAACCGAGTCGGCGCGGGCGCCGTCGGTCAGCACCAGGTTGCGGTTGAGCTCGAACGTGTCGGTGCCCTCCGCTGCGGCGCGGATGAGAACGTCGCCGATCCACACGGTGTGCGCGTCGGGCTTGCCGGATCCGGGATCGCCCTGAAGCGCACCCTTGTAGACCACGTTGGACTTGCAGTTGGGCTGCGAATGATCCACCAGCAGACGCTGTTCCAGATGCTGGCCGGCGTCGGCGAAGTACAGGCCGAGCAGTTCGGCGTCGCCGCCCGGTCCGTCGTACTTGACGGTGGCGGACAGGCGAACCAGGTCGCCGCCCAGGCTGATCGAGGTGTATCGAAGCACTGCGTCGCGGTTCAGGCGAGCGTGGTGTGACGTCACGTGAACTGCGTCGTCCGCCCAGTCCTGGATGGCCACCACGGTCAGCTGCGAGCTGTCACCGAGAACGAATTCGATGTTCTCCGCGAAGGTTCCGCTGCCGCGCTGGTCGATCACGAACGTCGCCTTGGCGAACTGTGCCAGGTGGATCTGGGTGTGTCCGTAGGCGACGTTGTCGACTCCGGGGCCGGTCATGGTGACCACGACTGGCTTCTCGACCTCGACCTCGGCGCCCACCGAGATGACCGTTGCAGTCTCGAAGCTCGAATACGCCTGCGCTGCAATGCGATCAGCGGGAACGCCGGCTTTGCCCAGACGCGCGTCGTCACGGCCGACGGTCTCGACGGTGATGTCGCTTCCCCCGTCGACCTCGACGGTGACCTGTCCGTTGGCGACGGCGCTGCCGTCATGCAGTCCCCGGAGACGACGCAGCGGGGTGAACCGCCAGATCTCGTCACGTCCGCCGGGAACCTCGAATGCATTGACGTCGAACGAGGAGAACTGCTCGCCCTTGTTCGTGATAGGTGAGCCTGTGGCTGCACCCTTTACAGGAGCGGTCGGGTTCTCCCCGGCAACAGCTCCGATGACTCCGGTCTCTGGCGTGGTCACTAACCCACAGCCCCTTCCATCTGAAGTTCGATAAGGCGGTTGAGCTCGAGCGCGTACTCCATCGGGAGTTCCTTCGCGATGGGCTCGACGAATCCACGCACGATGGTGGCCATCGCCTCGTCCTCGGTCAGTCCGCGGCTCATCAGGTAGAAGAGCTGATCGTCACTGACCTTGGAGACGGTGGCCTCGTGACCCATGGTGACGTCGTCCTCGCGGATGTCGACGTACGGGTAGGTGTCGCTTCGGCTGATCTGGTCGACCAGCAGAGCGTCACACTTGACGGTCGACTTGGAGCCGTGGGCACCCTTGTTGACCTGCACCAGACCGCGGTACGACGCACGTCCACCACCACGGGCGACAGACTTGCTGATGATGGTCGAGGACGTGTGCGGCGCGAGGTGGAGCATCTTGGCGCCGGTGTCCTGGTGCTGGCCCTCGCCGGAGAACGCAACGGAGAGAACCTCACCGCGGGCGTACTCGCCCATCAGCCACACGGCCGGGTACTTCATGGTGACCTTGGAGCCGATGTTGCCGTCGACCCACTCCATGGATCCGCCTGCCTCGACCTTGGTGCGCTTGGTCACCAGGTTGTAGACGTTGTTGGACCAGTTCTGGATGGTCGTGTAGCGGCAGTGGCCGCCCTTCTTCACGATGATCTCGACGACGGCCGAGTGCAGTGAATCGGACTTGTAGATCGGCGCGGTGCAACCCTCGACGTAGTGCACGGAGGCATCTTCGTCGACGATGATCAGGGTGCGCTCGAACTGACCCATGTTCTCGGTGTTGATGCGGAAGTACGCCTGCAACGGGATGTCCACGTGGACTCCCGGCGGAACGTAGATGAACGAGCCACCGGACCACACGGCGGTGTTCAGCGCGGAGAACTTGTTGTCGCCGGCCGGGATGACCGATCCGAAGTACTCCTTGAACAGCTCCGGGTGCTGCTTGAGACCGGTGTCCGTGTCGAGGAAGATGACGCCCTGCTCCTCGAGGTCCTCACGGATCGAGTGGTAGACGACCTCGGACTCGTACTGAGCTGCGACGCCGGCAACGAGGCGCTGCTTCTCCGCCTCGGGGATGCCGAGCTTGTCGTACGTGTTCTTGATGTCCTCGGGCAGATCTTCCCACGACTCGGCCTGCTTCTCGCTGGACCGGACGAAGTACTTGATGTTGTCGAAGTGAATACCTTCGAGGTCGCTGCCCCAGTTCGGCATCGGCTTCTTGTCGAAGGTGCGCAGCGCCTTGAGGCGGATGTCGAGCATCCACTCGGGCTCGCTCTTCTTGGCGGAGATGTCCCGCACGACAGCCTCGGACAACCCGCGCTGCGCGCTGGCTCCGGCTTCGTCGGAATCGGACCAGCCGTAGCCGTAATGACCGAGGGACGCGATGGTCTCTTCCTGCGTGAGCGGCTCGGTGCCTGCTGCCGCAGTGGTAGTCGCCTGGTCTGATGTGACGGTCATGCGAGCTCCTTCCGGAGTCTTGTTTCTTGACGGCTGCTCGGGTTCAGCGAGGGCTGGTCGCTGTGGTCGAGCAGTTCTGACTTTGAAGAACTAGCTGAAAAATCTCTATTCGAACGCTGCACGGTGGCAACGCTCGGTAGAACACTGTGGTCCGGTCATCTACTCCCGGTGGACACGAGGGGCACGTGCGTCGTGCAGGCGCAGTCACCGTTGGCGATGGTCGCCAGACGCTGGACATGAGTCCCGAGCAATTGCCGGAATGCTTGCTGCTCTGCCTCGCACAGTTCCGGAAACTCTTCTGCCACATGGGAAACCGGGCAATGGTGTTGGCAGATCTGCACGCCGTTGCCGACCGGCCGGGTCGACGCTGCGAACCCCACCGCGTTGAAGGCTTCGGCGATTGCGTCCGCTGTCGCCTCGACGTTGTCGACATCTGTCGGATCAGCCGGTTCGACGTCTCCGACGATCGCCTGGACCCGACGCTTGGCGAACTCCTCGATTGCCGCGTCTCCGCCGATTTCACGGAGTTGCCGCATCGCGGCTCCCGCCAGATCGTCGTAGGTGTGGCCGAGGCGGCCGCGACCGGTCGCGGTGATCTGGAACTGCTTGGCGGGACGACCTCGTCCGCGCTGACGCAGCGACGACGCCGAAGCGGTACGGGCTTCGCCCGACTCGATCAACGCATCCAAGTGACGTCGGACACCTGCGGCACTCAAACCGAGGCGTGTGCCGATTTCGGAGGCGGTAATGGGGCCTTCTTCGAGTAGCAGCTTGACCACTGCCGCCCGCGTCTGACCTTCGACGCTCACCGTAACCGGATTTGCGGCAGCACTCGGCGAGGCCGCTACAGTGGGCTGACCTGCAACTTCCTTGCTTCGTGGGTCTGACGCATTTCTTTTCACAACACAAGTGTGACGGAATTCTTTTCGCAGGTCTACTAAGGGCAACCTGCATTACATTCGGGAATATCCGGACAACGTACGTTGTTTGTGCTTGTCTGTCCGGCTGGATGGAGCCGCTACGCTGCCTGGTGTGCCGCAGACCCCCGAGAAGACGACGACCGCGCGATCGGCGCGCGCGATCCTGCTGGAAAAACCCAAGGCACTCGCGCTTTCCACAATCGGCGTTCGACCTTTCGGATCCGCTCCCCGGCAGAGTATGGCCGCAGTGCTGCACGGCGACGAGGACGAGCGCCCGGGCCTGAACGCGAAGGAAACCGCACAACTGCGAGGGATCCGCCGATTCGGCGCGACCGGCGCGGTCTTGATGGCAGTCGGAGCGCTCGGCGCCGGCGCACAACCCGTCCTGCAGAATCCGACCGCAGGACTTCGAGTCCTCAGCCTTCCCGGACGTATGCCGACGGTCTCACTCACCATGACGATGACCGGAACCGTGCTCGTCGTTCTCGCCTGGCTGATGATGGGCCGATTTGCAGTCGGGGACATACGCAGCCGTTCCGGCGCACCGCGGCGCATGACCCGTTCCCAGTTGGACCGCACACTCCTGCTGTGGATCCTGCCGCTCTCGGTCGCACCGCCGATGTTCAGCCGCGACGTCTACTCGTATCTGGCACAAAGCGAAATCGCGGCCCGTGGACTCGATCCGTACGCCATCGGTCCCAAGGCGGCACTGGGTGTCGACCACGTTCTCACCCGCACGGTTCCGACGATCTGGCGCGACACCCCGGCTCCGTACGGTCCGTTCTTCCTGTGGCTGGGACGCGGGATCAGCTCACTGACCGGCGACAACATCGTGGCCGGAATCTTCTTGCACCGCTTGCTCGCATTGGCCGGCGTCGCGCTCATCGTGTGGGCGATACCTCGACTGGCCAAGCGATGCGGTGTCTCTGCTGTCAGTTCGCTCTGGCTCGGTGCCGCGAACCCTCTGCTGCTCTTCCACTTGGTGGCCGGCATCCACAACGAAGCGCTCATGCTCGGGTTGATGCTCGCCGGAATCGAGATCGCCCTCCGCGCAGTCGAAGGGTCCGGGCCCATCCGTGGGCAAGCGCTGTTCTATCTCGTTGCGGGATCAGGTTTGATCGCGTTGTCGTCGACCGTCAAGATTCCGTCCTTGCTTGCGCTGGGATTTGTCGGCATGGCCTTGGCTCGGCGTTGGGGTGGAACCTGGAAAGCCCTGGCGGGAGCCGCGATTCTCCTGGGCGTCGTTGCCGCTGTCGTCACGTTTGTCATCAGCGTGGCCAGTGGGCTCGGTATGGGTTGGATCAACACCCTCGACACCGCCACCGCAGTCCGGAGTTGGATGTCCATCCCGACGCTCCTGGGCGTCGGCACGGGATTGGCCGGTGTACTGCTCGGACTCGGCGATCACACGACGGCGATCCTCACGATCACGCGGCCCATCGCAACTCTCGTCGCCATGCTCGTCACCGCACGGATGATGATCTCGGTGTACATGGGCCGCATACACCCGGTCGGTGGACTCGGCATCGCGCTCGGAGCGATCGTTCTCCTGTTCCCCGTCGTTCAGCCGTGGTATCTGCTGTGGGCGATCCTTCCGCTGGCCGCGTGGGCAACCGCACCGATTTTCCGCATCCCTGCCGTCGTCTTCACCTCGATCGTCAGCGTCATGTTGATGTCCAACGGCGCCGAATACCTTCCGTTCATGATCGTGCAGGCCGTCATTGCGACCATCCTCACCGCCGGAACGCTCATCGTCTTCACCCGCAATTCACTCCCCTGGCGTAGCGACAAGCCAGTAGCGGAGATCACGAAAGGCGGACCGGTAGACGAAGACAACTCGGCGGGGGCTTACGCTGATTCCCCGTGACCTCGAGAGCCTCCAGATCGTCGACGCCGACGGTACAGATCCAGGGTGTCGTCAAGTCCTTCGACGGTGTTCGAGCCGTCGACGGTATCGATCTCACTGTCGAGACGGCCCAGGTCGTTGCCCTGCTCGGCCCCAACGGAGCCGGTAAGACAACCACCGTCGAGATGTGCGAAGGGTTTGTCACCCCCGATGCCGGCACGGTTCGAGTGCTCGGTCTCGACCCCATCGCCGACTCCGGTGAAGTCCGCTCACGAATCGGCGTCATGTTGCAGGGCGGCGGCGCGTACCCCGGGTCCAAGGCCGGGGAAATGCTCGACCTCGTGGCCGCATACTCGGCCGACCCGCTCGATCCCGCCTGGCTCCTTTCCAAACTCGGCCTCACCGATGCGCGCAAGACCCCGTACCGCCGTCTCTCCGGAGGCCAGCAGCAACGACTGTCCCTGGCGTGCGCGCTGGTCGGCCGTCCCGAATTGGTATTTCTGGACGAACCCACCGCTGGGCTCGACGCTCAGGCGCGCCTGCTGGTGTGGGAACTCATCGACGCTCTGCGACGCGACGGCGTGAGCGTCCTGCTCACCACACACCTCATGGACGAGGCCGAAGCACTCGCCGACGAACTGGTCATCATCGACCACGGCAAGATCGTCGCGTCGGGAACGCCGGCCGAGGTCACCAGCAAGGGCGCCGAAGGACAACTCCGTCTGACGACGGTTCCCGGTTTGAGCCTCGATTCGCTGGCCGGTTCACTCGCCGGGTTCCGCATCGAGGAATCCAACCCAGGCACCTACGTCGTCGAAGGTGCAATCGATCCGGCAACCGTGGCAACAGTTGCGACGTGGTGTGCCGATCAGGACGTGCTGATCAACGACATTCGCGTCGATCAACGGAGTCTGGAAGACGTCTTCCTCGAATTGACGGGCCGGGAACTGAGGGGATGACGGAGATCAAGGTCATGAACGAAACAGCGTCGAACGGCCAGAGCAGTCCCATCAGCGTTGCCAGAGACCGACGGCTCGCCGAGAACCGCTTCGAGCCAGGCACCTTCTCGCCGGATCCCCGCCCCAATTCGGCGGCCAAGATGCTGGCGGCGCAGACCAAACTGGAGCTGACTCTTCTGCTCCGCAACGGTGAGCAATTGCTGCTCACCATGTTCATCCCGATCACCCTGCTCATCGGACTGTGTCTACTTCCGATCGGCGATTTGGGCGATTCTCGGGTCGATACCGTGCTCCCTGGTGTCATGATGGTTGCCGTGATGTCGACGGCGTTCACCGGACAGGCCATCGCCGTCGGATTCGATCGCCGATACGGCGCGCTCAAACGACTCGGTGCAACGCCTCTACCGCGGTGGGGAATCATCGCAGGCAAGAGCGCTGCCGTCATCATCGTCGTGGCACTGCAGTCGCTGTTGCTCGGCGCTATCGGTTTGGCGTTGGGGTGGCGTCCGTCGTTCGTCGAACTTGTACTCGGCGCAGTGGTCATTGCCATCGGTACTGTCACATTTGCCGCGCTCGGACTGCTGCTCGGCGGCACGTTGCGCGCAGAGATCGTTCTCGCTCTCGCCAACGTCCTGTGGTTCATCATGGTGGGCATCGGCAGTGTCGTCTTCGCCAGCGGCGAACTTCCGACCGCTGTTCACACGCTGGTGCGCATTGTTCCCTCCGGCGCTCTCGCACATGCACTCGAAGCGGCCCTCGACACCTCGATGGACTGGTTCTCGATTCTCGTACTTCTCGTCTGGGCCGCAGTGGCCGGAGTCTGCGCAGCAAGGTGGTTCAAGTTCACGTGAGTACACGACGGACAGCTCAGATCGTCGGCTGTGTGGCCGCAACAGTGATGTTGTGTGCCGGACCCGCAACGGCGACCCCTTCGGTGTCCGGTCCACTCGCACCTGCAAATCCGCACCTCGGTCCCGTCGGTACTTCCACCATGCACGGTGACGCGGGCTCGTCCGATGTCACGCCGCTGCCTGGTCCAGGAACCGGCCCACACGAGGTGACAGCTTTCCCGATGATGGCCGCCTGCCCGACGGTCCTCCAGGGGTCCGACGGCATGATCGTCTCGCTCTGCACGACGATGATCGGCCAGATCCCGACCATCCATTTGATCGATCCGAAGGCCGACGCCACACCCTTGGGACGGTCGGTCGCGCAACTGCCGCTCGCGAAGGGCAGCCTGCTCGGCGGCGTCTACGCCTACCTCGACAACGAGAACCGTCTCGTAGCCGTCGACGGAAACCGTCAACTGGTCCGTATTTCCCATGCGCAGAATCCGGACGGCAGTTGGCGGCTGGAACTCGCGGATGTCATCGATCTCAGTGGTGCGGTTGCCGCCGACGACAACGTCACCGGTCTCGCCCCGGATTGGGACGGCAATGTCTGGTTCGCCACCGGGCACGGCACCGTCGGGTACGTCGGCACGGATCGAATCGCGCACAGCATTGCGCTCCCCGAGGGTGAGCAGGTGCAGAACAGCATCTCCACCTCCCCGACGGGCACTGCCGTCGCAACGACCCACGCGCTCTACCAACTGAAGCGAAGTGGCGACGAGGTCGTCATCGACTGGCGTCAGCCGTACGACCGCGGGCCGGCCCGCAATCCGGGTCAGCTCAGCTGGGGAACCGGATCGACTCCGACATACTTCGGCCCGTCGACGGGCAGCGATTTCTTGACCATCGTCGACAACGCCCACCCGACGGTGAGCTTGCATGTCTATCGCGCTGACACGGGCGCCGAGGTGTGCACGCAGCCGGTGTTGTCCGCGGCCAGCAAGGACGGCTCACCGAGTGGCAGCGAGAACTCCCCCGTCGGCATCGGTCATTCGGTCTACGTGGCCGGCACTTACGGATACCCGTACCCCACGACTCCTGAAGGTGCCGGTCCAGCGGTCCCCGCCACGGCACCCTTCAACGGCGGAATGACCCGGGTCGACATAGATCCGGTCGGCTGCCATGTCGTGTGGGACAACACAATTCGTAGCTCCGCGGTACCGCACCTCTCGACGGCGGACGGCTCGATCTACACCGTCACGCGGGACGGTAATCCGAGCACCTCTCCGCTCGACGGGTACTCGTTCGCGGTGATCGACTCGAAGGACGGGTCACAGATCGGTTCGACTCCGCTGCCGTCGACGATCCTCAACGACACCCTGCAGATGTCGGCACTCATCACCGAGTCGGGCGAGTACTTTCAGGGAACGATCTCGGGAATCGTGCGCGTTCGCGCGAACTGACGCGAGCTGGTCCCGACGACGCGGGGCAGCTCGCTTCGCGCCTGCTTCAACGCCTGCCCTTAACGACGCGGGGCAGGCGCGGAGCGAGCTGGCCCCAACGACACTGTGTAGTTGATGGGGAACTACGATCGTTGGCGTGGTGAATCGTGTGTATGCCGGATTTTTACGCTTGGTGGATCGACTACCTCTCCCCTCGCTGAAAACACAGAAAATCATCGCGTTCATCGTGATCCTGACGCAGGGCGGCATCGCTGTCACCGGCGCGGTGGTTCGCGTGACCGCGTCTGGGCTCGGTTGCCCGACGTGGCCGCAGTGCTTCCCCGGCAGCTTCGTCCCGGTCGGCCATGGCGAGGTCGCAGTACTTCACCAAGCCGTCGAGTTCGGCAACCGCCTGCTGACCTTCCTGGTCGTCATCGTCGCCGCCGCGATCGTGCTCGCGGTGACTCGTGCTCGTCGACGGAATGAAGTCCTGATCTATGCCTGGATGATGCCGCTCGGCACTGTCGTTCAGGCAGTGATCGGCGGTATCACGGTCCGAACCGGTCTGCTGTGGTGGACCGTCGCCATTCACCTGGTGGCGTCGATGCTAATGGTCTGGGTTGCCACGGTGATGTACGCGAAGATCGCGGAACCCGACGAGGCAACAACGCTGATCGTGATGCCGAAGCCGCTTCGCTGGCTGACCGCGCTGTCCGGAGTCGCGCTGGCCGGCGTGCTGGTCGCCGGCACCCTCGTAACGGGTGCGGGCCCCCACGCGGGTGACAAGAATATGGATCGGATTGTGCCTCGCCTTGAGGTCGAGATCGTGACCCTGGTTCATCTGCACTCGCAACTGTTGGTCGGCTATCTGGCCTTGGTGGTGGGCCTGACCTTCGGCCTGTATGCAGTCGGGACATCCCCGGCTGTGAAGATCCGCCTGAAGGTCTTGCTGGCTCTCATCGTCGCTCAGGCACTCATCGGTGTCGTTCAGTACTTCACCGACGTACCGGCAGTGCTGGTCGTCTTTCACGTCGCCGGTGCGGGACTGTGCACGGCTGCGACCGCGGCAGTTTGGGCTGCGGGTAAGACCCGCCAGTACACGCCGACCGATTCGCCGATACCGGCTCTCTGACGCTTCAAGACACGTGTGGGGCCTAGGAACACCAAGAAATGTTCCTACGCCCCACACGTCATTTCAGGCTTCGTTGCGTGCTTTCGGGAACCGAGTCTGGTTGGCGACCCAACCGGCCATCTTCTTGAAGTGGCCTTCCTGGGGGGTGACGATGCTCGTCAGCGCACGCTCCCACTCGGCAACGGTGACGGTGTCGAAGGACGCAACGACGGCATTGGCCGTGGCGAGGTCCTCGACGACCTGATCACCGAGGATGCCGTCGGCACCCACGAGAGTGATGCGAACGCCGGCCAGGCCGACCGGCTGAATGACGGCGCTGGCGGAGCCGCCGTGCTCGGCGACGAACTTGGTGATGGCGTTCACCGTGGACTTCGGCAGTTCCGGCGCGGACGGGGTGGCGTCCGACTTCTCGGTATCGGTGCTCATGACTCGACAATACTGGTCGGTAGCCCGGAAGCGACACCAGGCATGGACTGAGCGTCGGCCGTCTCGGGTGTAGAACAGAAACCATGCGAGCCATCTACGTGACCGAGACCGGCGGACCAGAGGTTCTGACTCTGACCGAACAACCCGAACCGACACCCGGCCCAGGCGATCTACTCGTCAGGACCGAAGCGATCGGCATCAATTTCATCGACACGTATTTCCGAATGGGCCAGTACAAGCGTCCGCTCCCCTACATTCCCGGCGACGAGGGCAGCGGCGTCGTCGAAGCTGTCGGTTCCGACGTCACCGAATTCGCCGTTGGTGACCGTGTCGCGTGGGCGGCCGCCACGGGCAGCTACGCCGAGAAGGTGGCTGTTCCCGCCGCAGTCGCCGTGAAAGTGCCTGACGGTGTCCCGGCATCGGCCGCAGCGTCGGCGCTCCTGCAGGGGATGACGGCGCACTACCTCGCGAAGTCGACGTATCCGATCCAGAGCGGCGACACCGTGCTCGTGCACGCAGGCGCGGGCGGCGTCGGGTTGATCCTGACGCAGATGGCCGTCAGCCTCGGGGCGAAGGTCATCACGACTGTGTCGTCGGATGCGAAGGAAGAACTCTCGCGCGGCGCCGGTGCCTCGGAGGTCCTGCGGTACGACGAGGACATCGCAGCGCGAGTCCGGGAGTTGACCGGCGGCGAAGGAGTAGCGGCGGCATACGACGGCGTCGGCGCGACAACTTTTGATTCGAGCCTGGCTTCCGTCCGTATTCGCGGCACTGTCGCATTGTTCGGTGCGGCCAGTGGCCCGGTTCCGCCCGTCGATCCGCAGCGGCTCAATTCATCGGGTTCGCTGTTCCTGACGCGTCCGACGCTCGCACATCACATTCGCACTCGTGAGGAACTGACCTGGCGTGCCGGCGATGTCTTCGACGCCATTGCGGCCGGGAATCTCGATATTCGCGTCGGCGCCGAGTATCCGCTCGCCGACGCGGCAACAGCGCATCGGGATCTGGAGGGTCGAGCAACGACCGGGTCGATCGTTCTGATTCCCTAGCGAAGTGCTGTGCGCCTTTATTAACCGCCCGCGGTTAATAAAGGACGAAAACGATCGCAAGATAGTTGTTCGACTGCAGGAACAGGCGCAGCGGCTTGACCTGAGCACCGCCGCGAACGCTGCGGTACAGCTGATGAGCCATGAGCAGGAACCACGCACCGGCGACGATGGTGATGGCGGCGTAGATGACGCCCGACGCGGGGACGAGGACAAGCGTCGTGACGACCATCGCCCAGCTGTAGAACAGGATCTGCTTGGTGACGTGCTCCTCGGTGGCGATCACCGGAAGCATGGGAACGCCTGCCGCCTTGTAGTCCTCTTTGTATCGCATCGCGAGCGCCCAGGTGTGCGGCGGCGTCCAGAAGAAGATGATCAGAAACAGCACGACGGGCTGCCAGCTCAGCGACCCGGTGACAGCGGCCCAGCCTACGAGGACGGGCATACATCCGGCTGCGCCACCCCAGATGACGTTCTGCCAGGTACGACGCTTGAGAACCATCGTGTAGATGAGGACGTAGAACGCGATCGTGATCACGACGAGGATGCCGGCCAGGAGGTTGGCTCGCCACCACAGCCACAGGAACGACGCGAGTCCGAGAAGAAGTCCGAAGACGAGTGCGTTACGGGTCGGCACCGCCTCGCGGGCCAACGGACGCTTCGCGGTGCGCTTCATGACCTTGTCGATGTCGGCGTCGACGACGCAGTTGAGCGAGTTCGCACTCGCCGCGCCCATCCAGCCACCGAAGAGGGTGCTGAGGATCAGAACGATGTCGACCGTTCCGCGATCTGCCAGCAGCATTGCCGGAATGGTTGCCACCAACAGCAATTCGATAACTCGCGGCTTCGTGAGCGCGATATAAGCCAGAACCTTGCCCGTTGCGCGTCCCCACACCGTATCGGTATTGGTCGCCCGCGGGGCGGCACCTGGGCTGCCGAAGCCATGTCCGCTCGGCTGTTGCCCTGTCCGCACGTTCTCTCCTTGCACCACGCGTTACCGCACTAACTGTTCACGACACACTGCTGACACTGTCCTCTACTACGAACGATGGTAGACCGCAGCCATTGAGGAACCGAATCGACCCGGACAGCCAGGACCATTAGGCTGGGTTACGCAGTGGAGGGACACCCCACCCTCGCAATCCACGTACACCATGTCAGGAGACATCTGCCAGTGTCGATCACAGACGAGATCCACGTCCTCACGCAACCCGTCCACCCCTCGGACTGGACCGACCTGGACACCAAGGCTGTCGATACCGCCCGCGTGCTCGCCGCCGACGCGGTTCAGAAGGTCGGCAACGGCCATCCCGGAACTGCAATGAGCTTGGCGCCGTTGGCATACACCCTCTTTCAGCGCATCATGCGCCACGATCCTTCGGATGCAGAATGGGTCGGCCGTGACCGCTTCGTTCTTTCCTGTGGCCATTCGTCCTTGACGCTGTACACCCAGCTCTACCTCTCGGGCTACGGTCTCGAGCTTGCTGACCTCGAAGCTCTCCGCACATGGGGCGCACTGACCCCCGGTCACCCCGAGGTCGGCCACACCGTCGGCGTCGAGATGACCACCGGTCCGCTCGGCCAGGGCCTTGCGTCCGCAGTCGGCATGGCCATGGCTGCGCGTCGTGAGCGCGGGCTGTTCGATCCGGAGACCCCGGTCGGCTCCTCCCCCTTCGACCATCACATCTACGTGATCGCGTCCGACGGTGACATCGAGGAAGGCGTCACCTCCGAGGCGTCGTCACTCGCGGGTGTCCAGGAACTGGGCAACCTGATCGTCTTCTACGACGACAACAAGATCTCCATCGAGCACGACACCGCCATCGCTCTCGGCGAAGACGTCGGAAAGCGCTACGAGGCATACGGCTGGCACGTTCAGCACGTCGAGGGCGGCGAGAACGTCTCCGGCATCCTCGACGCGGTTGCCGCAGCCAAGGCCGTCGTCGATCGTCCGTCCATCATCTTGCTCCGCACCATCATCGGTTTCCCGGCGCCGAAGAAGATGAACACCGGCGACGTTCACGGCTCCGCACTCGGTGCCGACGAGGTCGCCGCGGTCAAGGAAGCCCTCGGGTTCGATCCGAGCAAGTCCTTCGACGTAGACGCCGACGCTCTGGCTCACGCCCGTGAGGTCGTCTCGCGCGGAGCCGACGCACACAAGGCATGGCAGGTCGAGTTCGACGCGTGGGCCGCACGTGAGTCCGAGCGCAAGGAACTCTTCGACCGCCTGTTCGCCGGTGAGTTCCCTGCCGGCTGGGCCGACGCTCTCCCGACCTACGAGGCCGACGCCAAGGGCGTTGCGACTCGCAAGGCCTCCGGTTCGGCTCTCAACGCGCTCGGACCGATCCTGCCCGAGCTGTGGGGCGGTTCCGCCGACCTCGCCGGCAGCAACAACACCACCATCAAGGGCGCGGATTCGTTCGGCCCCTTCTCCATCTCCACGAGCGACTGGACTGCGCAGCCTTACGGCCGCACGCTTCACTTCGGTATCCGTGAGCACGCGATGGGCTCGATCCTCAATGGCATCGCGCTGCACGGCCCGACCCGCCCGTACGGCGGAACCTTCATGGTCTTCTCCGACTACATGCGTCCGGCGGTTCGCCTGGCTGCACTGATGAAGACTGCCGTCACCTACGTCTGGACCCACGACTCGATCGGTCTCGGCGAAGACGGCCCGACTCACCAGCCGGTCGAGCACCTCGCTGCTCTTCGTGCGATCCCGAACCTCGCCGTCGTCCGCCCGGGTGACGCCAACGAGACCTCGTTCGCATGGCAGGCAGCACTCGAGAACAAGACGGGCCCGACGGCTCTGGCGCTCACCCGCCAGGACATCCCGGTTCTCGAAGGCACCAAGGAGAAGGCTGCCGAAGGCGTCAAGCGCGGCGCTTACGTCCTCGTCGACGCTGCCAACGGTTCGCCCGAGGTCATCTTGCTTGCGACCGGTTCCGAACTGCATCTGGCCACCGAGGCTCGCGAGACCCTCGAAGCTCAGGGTGTCGCAACCCGCGTCGTTTCCGTGCCGTGCCTCGACTGGTTCCTCGAGCAGGATCAGGCGTACCGCGACGAGGTCATTCCGCCCGCCGTCCGCGCACGCGTGTCCGTCGAAGCCGGTATCGCAATGCCGTGGTGGCGCATCCTCGGCGACGCCGGCCAGGCCGTCTCGCTCGAGCATTACGGCGCTTCCGCCGATTACAAGACCTTGTACCGGGAGTTCGGCATCACTGCCGACGCGACTGTCGAAGCCGCGCAGCGCTCCCTCGCATCTGTGAAGGGATGATCTCGATGACACAGAACGTGAATACCGAAAAGCTCTCCGCTGCAGGCGTTTCCATCTGGCTCGACGACCTCTCGCGAGATCGCATCCAGTCCGGCAACCTGCAGAACCTCATCGACACGAAGTCGATCGTGGGTGTCACGACCAACCCGTCGATCTTCCAGGCGGCACTGTCCAAGGGCTCGGACTACGACGCTCAGGTTCGCGAGTTGGCCGAGCGCGGCGCTGATGTCGACGCCACCATCACGGCCGTCACCACCGACGACGTGCGCGCTGCGTGCGACATCCTGGCCCCGCAGTTCGAGGCCTCGAACGGCGTCGACGGCCGCGTGTCCATCGAGGTCGATCCTCGTCTGGCGCACGACACCGACGCGACTGTCGCGCAGGCGATCGAGCTGCACAAGATCGTCGACCGCCCGAATGTCCTCATCAAGATCCCCGCGACGCTGGCCGGTATCCCCGCCATCGCCAAGGTGATCGGTGAAGGCATCAGCGTCAACGTCACTTTGATCTTCTCGGTCGAGCGCTACGAAGCTGTCATGGGCGCGTACCTCGACGGTCTGGACACCGCCAAGGCTGCCGGCCGCGACATCTCGTCCATCGAGTCGGTCGCCTCGTTCTTCGTCTCCCGTGTGGATTCCGAGATCGACAACCGCCTCACGGCGATCGGCACGCCGGAAGCTCTCGAGCTTCGTGGCAAGGCTGCACTCGCAAACGCTCGTCTGGCGTACAACGCGTACCAGCAGATCTTCGAGGTGCAGCCGCGCTTCCAGGCTCTCCTGGCCGATGGCGCCAAGGCTCAGCGCCCGCTGTGGGCGTCGACCGGCGTGAAGAACCCGGATTACCCGGACACGCTCTACGTCACCGAGCTGGTTGCGCCCAACACGGTCAACACCATGCCGGAGAAGACGCTCGACGCTCTCGCCGACCATGGTGAGATCACGGGCGACACGATTTCGGGCACCGCTCAGGACTCGCAGGTCGTCTTCGATCAGCTCGCAGCTGTCGGCATCGATCTTGCGGACGTGTTCAAGGTCCTCGAGACCGAGGGCGTCGACAAGTTCGAGGTGTCCTGGAACGAGTTGCTCGACGCAACTGCCGAGCAGCTTCGCACAGCAACCCAGAAGAGCTGAGCCTGTGAGCGATTCCGCGGCGGCATCAGATTGGGTGAATCCCCTTCGGGACAGCACCGACAAACGGCTTCCGCACATTGCGGGGCCCTGCGCCCTGGTGATCTTCGGTGTTACCGGCGACCTCGCCAGGCGCAAGCTCATGCCAGCCATCTACGACCTCGCCAACCGTGGACTGTTGCCGCCCGGATTCGCTCTGGTCGGGTTCGCCCGGCGTGAATGGACGGACGAGGACTTCGCGAACGTCGTCCTCGAAGCAGTCAAGGACGGTGCTCGCACGAAGTTCCGTCAGGACGTCTGGGAGAGGCTCGCCGAAGGTATCCGGTTCGTGGAGGGCAGTTTCGACGAGGCCGAGGCCTTCCAGAACCTGTCCGAGACGTTGGCCACCCTCGACAACGAACGTGGTATCGGCGGCAATCACGGGTTCTACCTTGCGATTCCGCCCAACGCGTTTCCTCAGGTGCTCGAGCAACTGTCGGCGTCGGGCCTCGCGCAGGCCGAGGACGGTCAGTGGCGACGAGTTGTCATCGAGAAGCCGTTCGGTCACGACCTCGAGAGCGCTCGCGAACTGAACGCCGTCGTCAACAAGGTGTTCCCCGAGGACACGGTCTTCCGTATCGACCACTATCTCGGCAAGGAAACGGTCCAGAACATCCTGGCTCTGCGCTTCGCGAACCAGTTGTTCGATCCGATCTGGAACGCGCACTACGTCGACCACGTCCAGATCACGATGGCCGAGGACATCGGCCTCGGTGGCCGTGCCGGGTACTACGACGGCATCGGCGCGGCCCGTGACGTGATCCAGAACCACCTGCTCCAATTGCTCGCGTTCACGGCGATGGAAGAACCCATCAGCTTCGAACCGCTCAATCTGCAGGCGGAGAAGATCAAGGTTCTTTCGGCAACGCGTCTGGCCGAACCACTCGACGAGACCACTGCCCGCGGACAATACGAAGGTGGTTGGCAGGGCGGGTTGCCGGTAGTCGGACTCCTCGAAGAAGAGGGCTTCGCAGCGGACTCCACAACGGAGACCTTTGCCGCCATCACCCTCGAGGTCGACACCCGTCGCTGGGCGGGCGTGCCGTTCTACCTGCGCACGGGCAAGCGTCTCGGCCGCCGCGTCACCGAGATCGCAGTGGTCTTCAAGCGCGCACCACACCTGCCGTTCGACAAGACCATGACCGAAGATCTCGGCCAGAACGCACTCGTGATCCGCGTGCAGCCTGACGAGGGCGTCACCATGCGGTTCGGCTCGAAGGTTCCCGGATCGAGCATGGAAGTCCGTGACGTCAACATGGACTTCTCGTACGGTCAGGCTTTCACCGAGTCGTCACCGGAGGCGTACGAGCGACTCATCCTCGACGTGTTGCTCGGCGAGCCGTCTCTCTTCCCCGTCAATGCCGAAGTCGAATTGTCTTGGGAAATCCTCGATCCCGTCCTCGAACACTGGGCAGCCGGCGGCAAGCCGGAACCCTACGAGGCTGGAACGTGGGGACCACCGTCTGCGGACGAAATGATGCAACGCACCGGACGCGAATGGAGGCGACCCTAGTGATTCTCGATTTGCCCTCCACCACCACGGTCCAGGTCAGCAAGAAACTGGTCGAGGTACGTAAGACCGGCGGCGCTGTCACCTTGGGACGTGTGCTCACGCTTGTCGTCTGCACCAGGGACACCGGGAACGCCGAGGCCGCAATCGAGGCCGCCAACGAAGCAAGCCGCGAGCACCCCTGCCGCGTCATCGTGCTTCTGCGTGGCGACGAGCAGAGCGAGCCTCGGCTCGATGCTCAGATCCGCGTCGGTGGGGATGCCGGCGCCTCTGAGGTCGTGGTGCTGCGCCTCTACGGTCCCCTGGCGGACCACGAGAGCAGCGTCGTCATCCCGTTCCTGCTCCCCGACACACCGGTAGTCGCGTGGTGGCCCCTCGAGGCACCTGAGATTCCGGCGAAGGACCCCGTCGGAAAGCTTGCGATCCGTCGTATCACCGACGCCACCGGTGCCCCGGATCCGACTGCCACCATCAAGGGACGACTCGCGTCGTACACCGCCGGTGACACCGATCTCGCCTGGAGTCGCGTCACCTACTGGCGCGCACTGCTCGCGTCGGCTCTCGATCAGCCGCCGCACGAGAAGATCACCTCAGCGGTGGTCTCCGGTCTCAAAACCGAACCGGCACTGGATATTCTCGCCGGTTGGTTGGCTGCCAAGATCGACGGTCCGGTCATCCGACGTACGGGTGAGCTCACCGTCGAGCTGAAGCTGGAGACTCGCAGCATCTCCATCAGCCGCCCACAGGAGGGTACGACCGCAACCCTGATCCGCACCGGTCAGCCCGACTCGCTGGTCTCGCTCGGTCGTCGAGAGACGCGCGATTGCCTCGCCGAGGAATTGCGTCGGCTCGATCCGGACGAGATCTACGAAGAAGCGCTGGCTGGATTGGAGAAGGTGACCTATGAGTGATGCTGTCGTAGAGAAGTTTTCCGACGCCGGCCAACTGGTCGATGCCGCTGCCGCACGCCTGGTCACGACGATCGTTGATGCCCAGAGGGCTCGCGGGTTCGCATCCATCGTTCTGACGGGTGGCGGAACCGGGATCGCACTTCTCGAGAAGTTGCGTGACGCTCCCGGCGACATCGACTGGTCGCAGATCGATCTGTACTGGGGCGACGAGCGGTTCCTGCCGTCCGGCGATCCCGAGCGGAACGAAGTCCAGGCTCGTGAGGCGCTTCTCGATCACGTGCCGGTCGATCCCGACAGGGTGCATGCGATGGCCGCCTCCGACGGTATCTACGACGGTGATCCGCACGGGGCGGCGACGGCGTACGAACAACTGCTGGGCGCTCAGGCACACGGCAATCAGGTTCCGACGTTCGACGTGCACCTGCTCGGTATGGGTGGAGAAGGACACGTCAACTCGTTGTTCCCGCATACCGACGCCGTTCGCGAAGAAGCTCGTTTCGTTGTCGCGGTGACGGACTCCCCCAAGCCGCCACCGGTACGGATCACCCTGACGCTGCCTGCTGTTCGGCGTGCCAAAGAGGTCTGGCTGCTCGTCTCGGGTGCTGCAAAGGCCGAGGCCGTTGCCGAAGCCGTCGGAGGTGCTTCGTCCGAGGACTGGCCGTCCGCCGGCGCCACCGGTTTGGTGGCGACGCGTTGGTTCCTCGATACGGACGCTGCCTCGCAGCTCTGATCTGATTTCACGGATCTGATTTCACACCGGGCCGGGAATCGTCTTCAGGCGATTCCCGGCCCGGTGGTACATCGAGGACATTTTCACAGTGGCGAGTCATGACTACCCGCCGAGTCCGGATCCGATGCGAATTTCCTTTTGACGGAACGGAACTCAATCCCGAGATCCCTTGTCTCCAACGGGCACTCTGCCCTGCACAACGATTCATCTCTCCCCCTGTCTCGTTCTTTCGAGCGATTACTACCTTGGACGCCGCGAAGTAGGGTTCGGTTCCGTAGATCGCTTTCACTCTTGAACGAATCAATCCAGGCGAGAACAATCGAACAATGTCGTGGACACCGAATCCGGATGCACTTCGCGGGCGAGTGGCTGTTGTTGCCGGGGCGACGAGGGGCGCCGGACGCGGAATCGCCGCAGCCCTGGGTGAGGCCGGTGCAACCGTCATCTGCACTGGCCGGAGCACATCTGCCGGAATACTTCAGTCGGACTATCCGCGCGGCGAAACCATCGAGGAGACGGCAGAGCTTGTCACCGAACTGGGGGGCGTCGGCGTGCCGATTGCCGTCGATCATCTCAAGAGCAAACAAGTGGCTGATCTCGCCGAACGCTTGCGCGCCGACTATCAACATGTCGACATCTTGGTCAATGACATCTGGGGCGCGGAACTACTCAAGGGTGGGCCGGCGGAGTGGAACACGCCGGTATGGGAACACGATCTGGACAAGGGGTTTCACATTCTGCGCCTGGCGATCGACACCCACATCACCACGTCGCACCACCTCCTGCCGCTGATGATCGATCGGCCAGGCGGACTGGTCGCCGAAATAACCGACGGCACTACCGAATACAACGCATCGAACTATCGCATCTCGGTGTTCTACGACCTGGCGAAGGTGTCCGTGAACAGGCTTGCATTTTCGCAAGGCCACGAACTTGCCCCGTTCGGCTGTACTGCCGTCGCCATCACTCCGGGGTTCCTGCGATCGGAGATGATGCTCGACAATTTTGGTGTCGGCGAATCGAATTGGCGTGACGCTTTGTCGCCGGAGCGGGATGGGCCGACTGCACCTCCGGATTTTGCCCGCTCCGAGTCACCAAGATTCACAGGACGTGCGATCGCCGCCCTCGCCGCCGATTCGAATCGGAAGCGATGGAATCAGCGATCGGTCAGTTCAGGCGAACTCGGAACGGAATACGGGTTCACCGACACCGACGGCAGCCGCCCCGATTTTTGGCGAGCCAACTGAATCCGACAGTGATTAAGATCCGTTTCATGGCCGAATTCGCGACGATCGACGAATACATCGCGTCGTTTCCCACCGACGTGCAGCGATCCCTCGGTAGCACCCGCGAGACGATCCACAGCACTGTGCCCGGCCTCGATGAAACCATCAGCTATCAGATGCCGACCATGACGGCGAATGGGAAGAACCTGGTTCACTTCGCAGGCTGGAAACACCACATCTCGATGTACCCACTCCCGGCAGGTGACGCAGAGTTCGAGAAGTCCGTCGACCCGTACCGGGCTGCGAAATCAACCGTGAAGTTCCCGCTGAACAAACCGATCCCCCTCGATCTCGTGGCTCGAATCGTCGAATTGCTCGCGCAGCGCCACTAACCTCAGTTCCCGTCGGAGCCTTGTGAGAGCGTATGGCCGTGCAGAGACAACCCATCCGACGCATCAAGGCCGGGACATCGTCGGGCGCTGACGTAGGCAGCTGGCCGATGACGGTGCCCGCGGTTGCGCAGATCGTTCGGGACGGTCTTGAACTTCCACCGGGTGTCACCATTCTGGTCGGCGAAAACGGAGCGGGGAAGTCGACCGTCATCGAAATTCTTGCCGCCGTTCTCGGTCTCAATGCCGAAGGCGGGTCTACCAATACGCGACATCAGACCAGATCGAGTGAACCGAGCGGCCTCGACCTTGTGGTCGAGCGGAGCCCCGGCGCGTCGAAGTGGGCGTACTACCTCCGAGACGAAACCTTGCACGGGTTGTACACGTATTTGGAGGACAACCCCAATCCCACGCGACCTGAACCGCTTTACCATCACCTCTCCCACGGTGAGGCGCTGCTCGAGATCTTGTCGTCGAGGACCTCCGACGGCGGCTTCTATCTCATCGACGAACCCGATGCCGCACTCTCCTTCCAAGGGACCTTGACGCTGGTCGCGCTGCTCGGTGAGCTGGTGGAATCCGGCGCGCAAGCAGTGATCGCGACGCACTCGCCGATCATCGCGGCACTGCCGAACGCCAATCTGCTCGAGATCGGCGAATGGGGAATCCGAGCCGCGAGCTGGGAGGACCTCGATCTGGTCTCGAACTGGCAGCGGTTCCTTCACGACCCGCAGACGTACCTGCGCCACCTGATCTAACCTGGAACTCCACCCCAGGAGGCCTCCATGGCATACGACAAGGCGCTGGCTGAGCGTATCCGCGATGCGCTCTCGGGCGAGAGCGACGTCGAAGAAGTAAAGATGTTCGGTGGGCTGAGCTTCATGGTGAACGGGAAGCTGGCCGCCAGTGCGAATTCACACGGCAACATCATGGTTCGGTGTGACCCCGATCGAGTTGACGAACTCCTGACGCACAAGGGTGCAAGTTGGCCCGAGATGCGGGGTAAGCCGATGAGCAAGGGATGGATCGTCGTCGACCGAACCGGGACGAGTTCGAACGTCGAGTTCAATGCGTGGATCAAGGAAGCTCTGGACTTCGTGCACTGACTGGTACTGCCGGTTCGATCAATTTCGCTCGATTCGGCAAAAAGTGAAGTGGGCGGCCCTAGACTCCGAAAAAAGCATTGGATTGGGCGCCACGACGGCGCGGAGGAAAGGTGGTCCGTCGCGTGACGTTCACACCCAATCAGCCGGATCACCAACGCGCCTTCGGGTTTCAGCCGCCGTCGACCCGCACGATTCCCTCCCTCATGCCCGACCGTTTCGGACCTAGCCTCATCGGATCGCTGTGGGCGTGCGCCGGGATCGTCGCCGGAAGCCTCGGCCCGTGGACGTCGTCCTCCGCCCTCGACCACAGTGGTATCGACGAATGCGGAGTGATCACACTCGTCCTCGCTCTGGGCGCGGTAACCGCGCTGATCACCCTCATGGTTCGGGACGTCACGCCCGAGATGAAGAATCACTGCACGGGACCGCTGGTGGGAATCGCCGTCTTGATCGTTGCCGTCGGAAACGCCGCGTCCATTGTGCGACGTAGTACTGAGGTCGCAGGGCACACCGCCGGACCGTCCATCGGGTGGGGACTGTGGGTGGTCATCGCGTCCGCAGTGATCCTGTGCATCATGTCGTCGTCCGTCGCGCACATGATCAGGTTTCAGGCAGCAATGATCACAAGGTCTTGATCAGACCGCCGTCGATCACGAAATCCGCGCCCGTCACGTTCCCCGCGCGATCGCTGGCGAGGAACAACACCAGGTCCGCCACCTCTTCGGGAAAGGTGAAGCGGCCCGTCTCGGCGCCGGCGGCCGCACTCTCGACGATATCGTCGGCGGCTGAACCATTCGCCTTCGCCAGCGTCGAGGCCACTCCGTGCTTGCCGAGCCACAACTCCGTCTGCACCGGACCAGGGCTGACGGTATTGACGCGGATCCCCTTCCCGCCCAGTTCTTTCGACAACGACTTCGAGAAGTTGGTCAACGCCGCTTTGGCGGCGCTGTAGTCGATCACCGTGGGGTCAGGCAAGAATGCGTTGACCGAACTGATCGTCACGATGCTCCCGCCACCTCGGCGGATCAACTCCGGCAGCGCAGCGCGAACAGTGCGTACAGCCGACAAGAACGTCAGATTGAACGACGACGCCCACTCTTCGTCCGTGATAGCCGCGAAGCCGCTCGTTCTCGGAGTGACGGCGCCGACGTTGTTGACCAAGATGTCGACGCCGCCCCTCGCTGCTGCAACCTCGAGCAGTCGGGTAGATCCTTCGACACTCGCGAGGTCGACGCCGACAAAGGTGACGGCGCCGCCGGACTGCAGCGATTCGAGTTCCGCCGAGAGCGTCCGCGAGCCCGCGACGACGTGGACTCCCTCGGCCACCAAGGCCCGAGTGATCGCCAACCCGATACCTTTTCCCGCGCCGGTAACCACGGCAGTTCGTCCGTCCAATTGCAGATCCACTGCGGTCCCCGTTCGGTCCGGTGCGCAGCGTTGGGTGTGCGTGCGACAGCTCTAGAGTCGCCGCACGCACACCCTGGTAAACCTGCAGAACCAGCCGCTGTTACCTAGCCACTGTTACGAAGCGCAGTGGCCAGGCCGTTCATCGTCAGCTGGATACCCCGACGCACCTGATCGCTCTCGTCGCCGGAACGGTACCGACGGATCAGCTCGACCTGTAGATGGTTGAGAGGTTCGAGGTACGGGAACCGGTTGTGAACCGAACGCTCGAGGCCCGAGTTGTCGGCAAAGAGGTTCTCGTTGCCTGTGATTGCCTTGTACATGCGAATTGTGCGTTCGTGCTCGTCGGTGATCATTCCGAAGACTCGATCGCGCAGTTCGGCGTCGGGCACGAGGTCCGCGTAGCGGGCCGCCAAACCGAGATCAGACTTCGACATCACCATGGCCATGTTCGAGAGCACGGTTCGGAAGAACGGCCACTTCTCGTACAGGCCCGTCAACGTGGCAAGCCGAGTGTCGTCTCCGTCTATCCATCTTTCGAACGCGGCGCCGGTTCCGTACCAACCCGGAAGCATCACGCGAGACTGACTCCACGAGAGCACCCAAGGAATGGCACGCAGATCGGAAATCGCCTTGGTCTGCTTGCGAGAGGCCGGACGAGAGCCGATATTGAGTGCTCCGATCTCGGCGACCGGTGTCGACGCTTCGAAGTACTGCACGAATCCTGGTGTGTCGTGCACCAATTCGCTGTACGCGGTGCGGGCGAGTGCCGCCAACTCGTCCAACACCGCGTAGGCCGCATCTGCGTCGCTGCCAAGACCTTCGACGTCGAGCAACGTCGACTCGATAGTCGCGGCGATGAGTGTTTCGAGGTTGCGGTGCGCCAGACGCGGTTCGGCGTACTTGGCCGCAATCACCTCACCCTGCTCGGTGATTCGCAGAGAACCAGCGACTGCGCCGGGGGGCTGCGCGAGAATCGCTTCGTAGCTCGGTCCGCCGCCACGTCCGACGGTTCCGCCGCGGCCGTGGAAGAGCCTCAACCTGATTCCGCTCTTACGCGCGGCATCGACGAGGTCGAGTTCGGCACGGTACAGCGCCCAGTTGGCGGCCAAGTACCCGCCGTCCTTGTTCGAGTCGGAGTACCCGAGCATCACTTCCTGACTGTCACCGCGCGAACGGACGATCGCACGATAGATCGGGATGTCGAGCGTCGCCAGCAATGTGTCGGCGCCGCCCTGCAGATCCTCGATCGTCTCGAACAACGGGACGATGCCGATCGGGCAGGAGGGTTCGCTACCGACGCCCGGATCGAGCACCCCGACCTCTTTGAGCAGCACCGCAGCTTCGAGCATGTCGCTGACCGAGGTACACATGCTGATGATGTAGTTGGGTACTGCGCCCGCTCCGAGAACCCGCACTGCCTTGGCGCCGGCCGCCATGATGGCCAGTTCCTTGGTGGTCAATTCGCTGAACTCGGCGTCCGGCGAAGTCAGTGGTCGCCGCGTCGTCAACTCGGCCGACAGCAATTCGATTCGATCGGCTTCCGGCAAGGACGTGTAGTCCGGGTGAACTCCGGCCCACGCCAGAAGTTCTGCGACGACGCTTTCGTGTACCTCGGAGTTCTGCCGCATGTCCAGACCGGACAGGTGAAAGCCGAACACCTCCACCGCTTCTCGGAGCCGATCGAGTCGATCGTCAGCGATGGTCTCGTCGCCGAAACGACGCAACGAGGTGTCGATGATTCCGAGATCCCGCTGCAGTTGTGCCGGGTCGGTGTACGCCTCGAGACCTTCATCAGCACCGTGTGCGGGCAACTCCCCCAATACCGTCAGTGCGGTTGCGCTCAATCGCCCGCGGATACCGCGAATCGCACGACGGTACGGCTCGTCGGCCCGGAATGCAGAATCGTCGCCAGAGGTAGACGCCAGCAGATCGAGTTCGGGCGTGACGGACACCAGCCGCGCCGACATCGACAGTTCACGCTCGAGATGTTCGAGTTCCTCGAGATGATGCTCGAGAGCAGTCGCCGCAGCGCGCGACGTGGCGCGCTGGACGATTTCGCCGGTCACGTACGGATTGCCGTCCCGGTCACCGCCAATCCACGAACCCGGCCTCAGGATCGGTTCCGGCAGGAGCCCGGCGTCCGGCCAACGCGTGCGCAGAGCTTTGCGGACCTCGGCATTGATCTTCGGAATCACCTCGAACAACGCCGCGTCGTAGTAGCGCAGGCCTACCTCGATTTCATCCTGGATACGGAGGCGGCTGAGCCGGATCAGAGCCGTCTGCCACAGGGTCAGAATCTGACGGCGCAATTGCAGATCGACATCAGCGGTTTCTGCGACGCTCAGCGCCGTGCGCTCGCGGTATCGCATCAACTCGGTGATCCGACTCTGCGTCTCGAACACCGTGCGGCGTCGAGTCTCCGTCGGGTGAGCGGTGATGACGGGTGAGACCAGGGCGCCCCGCAGCGCTTCTTCGACGGTAGCCGAATCGATATCGGCTGCATCGAGTTTGGTGTACGTGGCGGCGAGAGTGCTGTCGCGGGGCGGTTCACCCGCGTTGACGTGGATGGCCCGTCGACGCTCGCGGTGGATGTCCTCGGCCAGGTTGGCGAGCAGCGCGAAGTGACTGAACGCACGAATGACGGGAATGGCGTCGTCCGTACTGATTTCGGCGAACAGCGACACCAGTTCGGCGCGGTCGATCTCCGACCGACGGACTCGGAACGACTCGACACGAGCTCGCTCGACCAGATCGAAAACATTGTCGCCGGCTTGCTCTCGCACTATTTGTCCGAGTATTCCGCCGAGAAGCCGGATGTCTTCGCGCAGCGGCTCGGTGGCCTCTCGCGGTGTTTCTCGATGCGACGCGGTTTCAGTCATCACTCAATTATCGACCGAAACAAAGAACCCCGCTCGATAGGCGGGGTTCCGTGTCTGAAATTCGTGTGTGAAAAACTACCGGCTGCAAGTCATGAGCCGAGAATCAGGCGAACTTGATCTCCAGGCCGATGCCGACGATCGAGATGAGCCAGATCAACGCGGTGAAGACCGTCAACCGGTCGAGGTTCTTCTCGACAACAGTCGATCCGGACAGGCTGGACTGGACACCGCCACCGAACAGACTCGACAAACCGCCGCCCTTACCGCGGTGCAGGAGCACCAAGGCGATGAGGAGCAAGCTGGTGATGACCAGCAGGATATCCAGGAACAGTTTCATGTCTGTCTACGTCCACCAATCCAATAGGGACAACTACAACCGATAACACCATACAGGCGCGCACAGATAGCCTGACCACATACCCGCCTCGCACATGACTTTGCACCCGGCCAGGCACGACTCTTGGTCAGTGGCATCGATCACACTGTCGAGATACCGATTCAGTAGTTTTTCAAGTTGACGCGACTCTACCTCCGAAAGGCCGGCTCCATGCTTTCCGACACTGCCCTGCCCGACACTGCCCTGCCCGACACTGCCCTGCCCGACACTGCCCTGCCCGACATACCCTTGCCTGACACACCACGTCTTGCTTCGATTCACAACTTCCGCGACGTGGCCGGCCCCGGGTACGTCACGACCAGCGGACAGGCGATGAGCCGCGGAGTTTTCTACCGCGCAAACGTGCTGACGCCCTCGCCTGAGGATCTTGCAATCGTGGAATCGCTGGGGCTGACCGCCGTCTACGACGTGCGCTCCGAAACCGAGGCGAACGAAACTCCCGACACCGTGCCTGCGCCAGCGATGTACGCCCACATTCCCATCCTGTCCGGCAACATCCACGCCGAAGCGATGGCTCTCAGAACAGCGGACGCTGCAACAGCTTTCATGCAGAACATCAATCGCAGCTTTGTCGCAGACCCCGTCACTCGCAGCGGATTCTCGCAGTTGTTCGCCGCCCTGGCCACTACCGCCGGGCCGCAACTCTTCCACTGCACGGCAGGCAAGGACCGAACAGGCTGGGCGGCAGCGCTACTGCAGACACTCGCCGGGGTACCGCGCGAAACGATCATGGCGGACTACCTGCTCACGAATACGTACTCGGCCGAGTACATCGATGCGACGGTCGCAACGATCGCCGCCGCCACAGATGCAGACAAGGGCGAGGTGATCCGGTTGCTGCTGTCCGTCGACGCAAGTTACCTGGGCGCTGCCTTCGAGCAGGTGGAGCACCACTACGGGACCGTCGAGAACTATCTGACCACCGGGTTGGACCTTGCTCCCGAACTCGTCGGCGCTTTGGAAACCAAACTCGTGAGCTGAATCCGGCGAATCAAAAAACTGCGGGCGTGTGACCTACTCGGTCACACTCGTCAGCCTTGAGCGACGCGCCGCCGACCAGAGCGCCGTCGACGTCGGTCTGGCCGACGATCTCTCCGACGTTCTTGGAGCTGACGCTGCCGCCGTACAGAACGCGAACGCCGGCTGCGACCTCGGCGTCGGCAAGTTCGGCAACTGTTGCTCGTACCGCAGCGCACACTTCCTGTGCATCAGCGGCAGAAGCGACACGGCCGGTACCGATGGCCCAGACAGGTTCGTACGCGATGACGATCTTGGAGATCTCCTCCGCGCTCAGGCCCGCCAACGAACCCTTGAGCTGGTCGACGTTGTAGGCAACGTGATCGCCCGCTTCGCGGATCTCGAGGCCTTCACCGATGCACACGATCGGCGTGAGGCCGTTCTTGAGAGCGGCTTTGGTCTTGGCGAGGACGGTCTCGTTGGTCTCACCGTGAAGGGTGCGACGCTCCGAGTGGCCGACCACGACGAAGGTGCATCCGAGCTTGGCCAGCATGGAGCCGCTGATCTCGCCCGTGAACGCACCCGAGTCCTGAGCCGAGACATCCTGCGCGCCGTACGTGAGGAGGAGCTTGTCGCCCTCGATCAGCGTCTGGACGCTACGGATGTCGGTGAACGGCGGGATGACCGTGACGTCCACTTTGTCGAAGTACTTCGCAGGCAAGGAGAAAGCGATCTTCTGCACCAGGGCGATAGCCTCGAGGTGGTTCAGATTCATCTTCCAGTTGCCGGCGATCAACGGCTTACGTGCCATGTCGGATCAGCCTTCCAGTACTGCGATGCCAGGCAGCTCTTTGCCCTCGAGGTACTCGAGGGAAGCGCCACCACCGGTGGAAATGTGCGAGAAGCCCTCATCCGGGATACCGAGCTGACGAACGGCTGCTGCAGAGTCGCCGCCGCCGACGACGCTGAAGGCGCCCTTCTCGGTTGCCTCCACGATCGCTTCGGCGACACCGCGGGTGCCTGCCTCGAACTTCGGGAACTCGAACACGCCCATCGGGCCGTTCCAGAACACCGTCTTGGCTCCGGTCAGGATCGCGGCAAAGCGCTTGACCGACTCCGGTCCGATGTCCAGCCCCATCCAACCGTCGGGAATCTTGTCGAACGGAACGATCTTCGACTCGGCATCGGCCGAGAAGGAGTCCGCGACGACAACATCCTGAGGGATGTGGATGACGTCGGCGTACCGGTCGAGGAGACCCTTGCAGGTCTCGATCATGGACTCTTCGCACAGCGAATTGCCCACGGAGACACCCTGAGCCGCGAGGAACGTGTAGAACATTCCGCCGCCGATCACCAGAGTGTCGACCTTCGGTGCCAGTGCCTCGATGACGGCCAGCTTGTCCGAGACCTTGGAGCCACCGAGCACCACCGCGTACGGACGCGCAGCGTCCTGCGTGAGCTTGGCGAGCACCTCGACCTCGGCGCCGACCAGGTAACCGGCGTAATGCGGGAGCAGCTTCGCGACGTCGAAGACCGACGCCTGCTTACGGTGAACAACACCGAATCCGTCGGAGACGAATGCGCCGTCGTCACCGACCAGCTCGACGAGAGCCTTGGCGAGCTTGACCCGCTCGGCTTCGTCCTTGCTGGTCTCGCGAGGGTCGAAACGGATGTTCTCGAGCATCAGGACGTCACCATCGGTGAGTCCTTCGGAACGAGCCAGCGCGTCCTGTCCCACGACGTCACCGGCGAGTTGCACGTTGCGACCGAGGATTTCGGCCAACTTCGCGGCAACCGGTGCGAGGGAGAACTTGGGATCGGGCTGACCGTCGGGGCGCCCGAGGTGCGCGGTCACGATGACCTTCGCTCCACCCTCGGCAAGTGCCCGCAGGGTGGGAGCGGACGCGACGATGCGGCCCGGGTCCGTGATTTCTCCGCCATCCAACGGGACGTTGAGGTCGGAACGCACCAGTACGGTGCGCCCCTCGACCCCAGCGTCCAGCAGATCCTTCAGCGTCTGAACTGCCACTGTTATCGAAACTCCGCTCAGAGAGACTTGGCGACGAGGCCGATGAGGTCGGCGAGGCGGTTGGAGTAGCCCCACTCGTTGTCGTACCAGGAAACGATCTTGACCTGGTCGTCGATGACCTTCGTCAGACCCGAGTCGAAGATCGACGAGTGCGGGTCGGTGACGATGTCCGAGGAGACGATCGGTGCGTCGGTGTACTTCAGGATGCCCTTGAGGGGTCCTTCGGCAGCGGCCTTCATCGCGGCGTTGATCTCGTCGGCGGTAGCCGACTTCTTCAGGTTCGCGGTGAGGTCGGTGACCGAGCCCGTGGGGATCGGCACGCGCAGTGCGTAGCCGTCGAGCTTGCCGAGCAGCTGCGGGAGAACCAGGCCGATTGCCTTGGCTGCACCGGTGCCGGTGGGAACGATGTTGAGGGCAGCTGCGCGGGCGCGACGGAGGTCTGCGTGCGGAGCGTCCTGCAGGTTCTGATCCTGGGTGTACGCGTGGATCGTGGTCATCAGACCCTTGACGATGCCGAACTCGTCGTCGAGAACCTTGGCGATGGGGCCGAGGCAGTTGGTGGTGCACGACGCGTTGGAGATGATGTTCTGGCTGCCGTCGTACTTGTCGTCGTTGACGCCCATGACGATGGTGATGTCTTCACCCTTGGCCGGAGCCGAGATGATGACCTTCTTGGCGCCGGCTTCGAGGTGTCCCTTGGCCTTTGCGGCGTCGGTGAAGATGCCGGTGGACTCGACGACGACGTCGACGCCCAGCTCGCCCCAGGGAAGCTCGTTCAACGGGCCGCGGTGTGCGAGGGCCTTGATGCGCTGATCGCCGACGACGATCGTGTCGTCACCGTCGAGCGACACGTCGTACGGCAAACGGCCGAGGATGGAGTCGTACTTCAGCAGGTGAGCGAGCGTCGCGTTGTCAGTCAGGTCGTTGACTGCCACGATCTCGATATCGGTGGTTCCGAGCGCCTTCTGCGCATCCACCGCCCTGAAGAAGTTACGTCCGATACGGCCGAAACCGTTTACGCCAACCCGGACAGTCACAATTCGCTCCTTTGACCATGATTCTGGTGTGCAACTTGACCCACGCATACTCCGAATCCGTGTGTGCACGACGCGGACGTGGGGTTCATCGGTCGATGTGACTCATACCCTAATGCGCGTGGCCCGAACGTGCGCAGCCCACCCTGACGGAGGGCAGGTCACCCCTCTTCGAGTAGCTCCACATTCACTGCGGATTCGGTGTCGGGTATGCCCGTTTCCTTCGCCTTGCGATCAGCCATGGAGAGCAGGCGACGGATACGTCCGGCAACGGCGTCCTTGGTCATCGGCGGGTCGGCCAACTGGCCGAGTTCTTCGAGGGACGCCTGCCGATGCTCAACGCGCAGTGCGCCGGCCGCCGCGAGGTGATCGGGCACGTCCTCGCCGAGGATCTCCAACGCACGCTCGACGCGCGCAGCAGCCGCAACGGCAGCGCGAGCAGAGCGTCGCAGGTTTGCGTCGTCGAAATTGGCGAGACGATTGGCGGTGGCGCGGACCTCGCGTCGCATCCGTCGCTCCTCCCACACCAGGCGTGTGTCCTGGGCTCCCATTCGGGTCAGGAGATCGCCGATGGCCTCACCGTCGCGGATCACCACACGATCCGTTCCGCGAACCTCACGTGCCTTCGCCGAGATCCCCAGACGCCGCGCAGCTCCGACCAGAGCAAGTGCAGCTTCCGGGCCGGGGCAGCTCACTTCGAGCGCCGACGAACGGCCGGGTTCGGTCAGGGAACCGTGCGCGAGGAACGCACCGCGCCAAGCTGCTTCGGCGTCGCCGACACTTCCGCCGACGACCTGCGCAGGCAAGCCGCGAACCGGGCGCCCGCGAAGATCGAGCAGTCCCGTCTGGCGCGCGAGGGCCTCACCCTCCTTCGCCACACGCACGATGTAGCGAGCGGATTTTCGAAGCCCGCCCGCACTGAGTACGTGCACATCGGCACTGTAGGTGAACAGGTCGAATATCTCCCGGCGCAGACGTCGCGCCGTGGAGCCCAGATCCACCTCTGCTTCGACGACCACCCGGCCGCCGACGATGTGGAGCCCACCGGCAAAGCGCAGCAACGCGGAGACCTCTGCCTTGCGGCAGCTGACCTGAGTCACCACTAACCGGCTCAGTTCGTCCTTGACCTCCGCTGTCATTGCCACGAAGCGTTCTCCCTCTGTTCTTCGGATTGCTGTTCTTGCAGGGAAGACTGTGTCGAATCCCCTACTGCCGCACTGCTCGACAGTTCAGCCAGTACATCGGCCAGTTTTGCCGGATCGTGTACATGCGCTGCGCCCGGTGAGGTGTCCGCGACATCCGCGTACCTGACTTCGGCTGAAAATTGATCCGCCGCACGCTGCAGATGTTCACGTTCACGCCCGGCCGGTACCGACGCCGAGTCGACCACCACGTAGTCGACCCGAAAATCGGGCACGTGTTGGGAGAGTACGTGCAGGTGACGCTCTGCGGAGAATCCGGCGGTCTCCCCCGGCTCAGGTGCGAGATTGAGCACCAGCACCTTTCGAGCATTCGTCGACGACAGTGATTCGACAAGTTCGGGTACCAGTACGTGCGGGATCACGCTCGAGAACCACGATCCCGGGCCGAGAACCACGAGATCGGCACGATCGATCGCAGTCACAGCCTCGGGACACGCGGGCGGATTGGACGGGAGCAGTCTCACACGCCGAACCTTGCCCGGCGTGGTCGCGACGGCGACCTGTCCACGAATGCAGCGGCTGACGCGTGGGTCCTCTTCGAGTCCTTGAACGTCGGCTTCGATCTCGAGCGCGATCGGCGACATCGGCAGCACGCGGCCACGGATTCGCAGCAGTCGCGCCATCTCGTCGAGCGCGACGACCGGATCGCCGAGCACCTCGGTGAGTCCGGCCAGGATGAGATTGCCCACCGAGTGCCCGGCAAGTGCGCCGACACCGCCGAAGCGATGCTGAATGGTCCGAGTCCAGTCGACTATCTCGGGTTCGTCCGACGCGAGAGCCGCGAGCGCCATCCGGAGGTCACCGGGCGGGATGACGCCGAGTTCGGCGCGCAGCCGGCCCGACGAACCACCGTCGTCGGCGACCGTGACCACTGCGGTGACGTCGACCGTCAGGCGTCTGACGGCCTGGAGCGTGGCGAACAATCCGTGCCCGCCGCCGAGCGCGACGATGGCCGGCCCATCTGGCTTCTCCCGCGAGCTATGTGTCGGTTCACTCATTCGCGCCCCAGATCCCGGTGCACGATGCTGACCGAGATGTCGTCCTCGGAACCCAAACGCCTCGCGAGAGCTTCGGACATGGCCACGCTTCGGTGCTTACCGCCGGTGCACCCGACCGCAATTGTCATGTAGCGCTTTCCTTCTCGCCGATATCCGGCGATCGTCAAATCCACCAGATGTCTGTAGGTGTCTAGGTAGTCTTCCGCACCCTCGCGGGACAACACGTAGTCGCGGACGTCGGCATCCTGACCGGTGTGCGGGCGAAGTTCCGGGATCCAGTGGGGATTGGGCAGGAATCGAACGTCACAGACGAGATCGGCGTCCATCGGCAGGCCGTACTTGAATCCGAACGACTGGACCGTCACCTTCATCGTGCGGTTGGCATCGTTCCCGAACGCCGTTTCGATCTTCTGACGCAACTGATGTGCCTTCAGCGCCGACGTGTCGATGACCAGATCGGCGGCCGCCTTCACCACGGCCAACTGTCGACGCTCGGCTGCGATCCCTTCGGACAACGTGCCGTCGATGCCGTCATTCTGCAACGGATGACTGCGGCGCACCTGTTCGAACCGTCGGATCAACACGTCGTCGGATGCTTCGAGGTACAGCACCCGAGTGTGGATCGGCTCCGCCTCGAGTTCAGTGAGCACCCACCCGAGATCGCCGGTGAAGAGTCGACTCCGCACGTCGATCACGACGGCGAGACGATCGACCGGCGGATCGGAGGTCAAGCTCAGACCGACCATCCGGGAAATGAGCTCAGGTGGCAAATTGTCCGCGACATACCAGCCGAGGTCTTCGAGCACCTTGGCAGCGGTACTCAAACCGGCTCCGGACAATCCCGTCACCAGCAGGAAATCCATCGTTCGACTGTCTTTGGCGCTGTCGGTAGTCACTGTGCACTCGGCCCCGTCGTCGGCATGGACAATTCTCGCGACTCGGAGCCCTTGTCACCGCTACCGGATTCGGCGCTTGGCGCGTCAGCAGAGGTAACAGACGATTCGGATTCCTTGTCCAGCTCATCATCCCCTACCGCGGCTGGCAGCGCTCGAGCTTCAGCACCCGCATCGGCTGCAGCCGAATCCGTGCCGAGTGCGGCCAGAACTGCTGTGGCTGTGGTCTCACCGATACCGGGGACCTGCATGATCTCCTCGACCGTTGCCGTTTTCAGCTTCGCCACGGAACCGAAGTGAGCCACCAGAGCAGTACGGCGAGTTTCACCGAGCCCCTTGACCGAGTCCAGAGCCGAAGCCGTCATCCGCCTCGAGCGCTTGCTGCGATGGAACGTGATCGCGAAGCGGTGGGCTTCGTCTCGGATGCGTTGCAGGAGGTACAACGACTCGCTCGTTCGGGGAAGGATGACCGGATCTTCTTCCCCCGGTACCCATACCTCTTCGAGTCGCTTGGCCAAGCCGACTACTGCGACGTCGGTGACCCCCAGCTCGTCGAGGACCGCCGCTGCGGCCGTGACCTGAGGGGCGCCGCCGTCCACGACGAACAGATTGGGTGGATAGGCGAACCGCCGAGGCCGGCCCGTCGCCGGGTCGATCGCCGCTTCGGGAGCCAGATCCCCACCGTCCGCGTCCATGGTCGACGCCGACGCAGCGAGAATGCCCAGGTCGCGGTTGTGTCGCAGGAACCGCCTGCGAGTGATCTCGGCGATACTCGCCACGTCGTCGGAATGACCGTCGCCGGCAGCTTCCTTGATCGCGTAATGGCGGTAGTCCGACTTACGCGGGAGCCCGTCTTCGAACACGACCAGTGACGCCACGACGTCGGTTCCCTGGACGTGACTGATGTCGATGCATTCGATTCGTAGCGGAGCCGAGTCCAGGTCCAGTGCTTCCTGGATGCCCTGAAGCGCCGCAGAACGCGAGGTGAAATCGCCGGCGCGCTTGAGCTTGTGCTGCGCCAGAGCCTCTTTCGCGTTTCGCTGGACCGTTTCGGCGAGGTCTTTCTTGTCGCCGCGTTGCGGAACCCGCAGTTGCACTTGCGATCCCCGAAGCTTGCTCAGCCACGCCTGGATCTCGGTCGCGTTGGCAGGCAGGACCGGCACGAGAACTTCCTTGGGAACGGCGCTGATCCCGGCCTCGGAGCCCGCTCCCGGGTCGAGTGCCGCCTGCTCACCGTAGAACTGGGTGAGGAACTGCTCGACCAGGATCGGCAGGTCGGACTCGGCGTCGAGTGCGGCCCAGTCGATGGCATCGCCTGCCTTCTCCACGACCCATCCACGCTGACCCCGCACGCGTCCGCCGCGCACGTGGAACACCTGAACGGCGGCTTCGAGATCATCGGTGGCAAAGGCGACGAGATCGGCGTCGGTGCCGTCACCGAGTACGACGGCCTGCTTCTCGAGCGCCTTGCGCAAAGCGCCGATATCGTCACGCAGACGGGCCGCGGTCTCGAAGTCGAGGTCCTCTGAAGCCTGCTGCATGCGCTTTTCGAGATCTTTGACCAGCTTGTCCGTGCGGCCGGCGAGGAAGTCGCAGAAATCTTCGACGATCTGACGATGCTCCTCGGCGCTGACTCGCCCGACGCAGGGCGCCGAGCACTTGTCGATGTAGCCGAGCAGACACGGCCGGCCGATCTGGTTGTGTCGTTTGAAGACTCCGGACGAGCACGTTCGTGCGGGAAACACTCGCAGCAGCAGATCGAGTGTTTCGCGGATGGCCCAGGCATGGGAGTAGGGACCGAAGTAGCGGACGCCCTTGCGCCGCGGACCGCGGTAGACGAACAGCCGCGGGAACTCTTCGTTGAGCGTCACGGCGAGAACCGGATACGTCTTGTCGTCGCGGTACCGCACGTTGAACCGCGGATCGAATTCCTTGATCCAGTTGTACTCGAGCTGAAGCGCTTCGACTTCGGTACTGACGACGGTCCACTCGACGCTGCCGGCGGTGGTCACCATCTGCCGAGTACGGGGATGAAGTGTCGTGACGTCCGCGAAGTACGAGTTCAAACGTGAACGGAGGCTTTTCGCCTTTCCGACGTAAATGACCCGACCATGCGGATCGCGAAATTTGTAGACGCCCGGCGCAGCCGGAATGGTTCCGGTAGCGGGGCGGTAAGTCGAGGGATCCGGCACGGTTTCAGGTTAGTCGCCGCCACCGACCGACTCGAAAACGCGCAGGATGCGGGCACCGAACCGGTCGGAAGACGTCAGTTGCTCTTGTGCGCGACCGGTGCGTAGCGGTCGGCCAGTTCGCGGAACTTGCCGACCGTGTCGACGGCGTACTCACGGTCGTTGGACTGGATCGCCATCACTGCCATGTACTCGTCGTCGGGCAATTCGATGCGTGCCCAGGCGGCGCCGTCGGGGAACGAGAGTCCCTCGAACAGATCCCAGTCGACGATCTTCTCGCCCAAGATGTTTCGTACGGCGATTCCCTGCTTGCCCACCTTGACCCGGGGCCGCGTCAACATCAGTACACCGAGAGCCAGAATGGTGCCGATGCCTGCCATCGCAAGTTGGTCCGCGGCGCGGAAGTACACGCCGGTGGACCCCTGGCGGAGCAGGAGTGCAAGTGTGACGTGAACGATCACCAGGAGGACAGCAACTCCGATCGCGTATCGCGTCGACTTACGCGGTGACGCAATCAGTTCCCAGTTCTCGTTGTCGCCGGGTGTACTCATCGAAACGAATCCTCGGTCCATGGTGCTCGGAGATGGCGCAGGGTCACTGCGGTGTCCAGTGCGGCGGCGCAGGCCTGTGCGCCCTTGTCCTCGACGCTACCCGGCAGCCCCGAACGGTCAAGAGCCTGCTGCTCGGTGTCGGTGGTCAGGACACCGTTCCCCACGGGAGTGCTTTCGTCGAGTGAGACGCGTGTAAGGCCCGCGGTGACCGCGTCGCACACGTACTCGAAGTGCGGCGTGCCGCCGCGGATGACAACACCGAGAGCGACGACGGCGTCGTGCGTGCGAGCCAATGCCTGCGCAACGACCGGCAGTTCGATCGCACCGGCGACACGGACCAGTGTCACGTCCTTGATCTGTGCCTCCTGCGCGACTCGCTGCGCGCCGGCGATCAGAGCCTCGGAGATCGTCGCGTGCCATTGCCCGGCAACGATCGCCAGCTTCAGATCCTTGGCCTCGGCGATCGCGAGCTGCGGCTGACCTTCGCCGCTCACAGTGCGGTTCCCGGCTGTGCGGTGTTCTGGTTCGCCTCGTACTCGTCCAGTCCGATCAGATCGTGACCCATCCGATCGCGCTTGGTGCGCAGGTAGGTGAGGTTCTCCGCATTCGCGCGCAGCGGCATCGGAACGCGATCGGTGATCTGCAGGCCGTAGCCGTCCAGACCCACACGCTTGGCCGGGTTGTTGGTCAGCAGACGCATCGACGAGATCCCCAGATCGACGAGGATCTGCGCACCGATGCCGTAGTCGCGGGCGTCCGCCGGTAGCCCGAGTTCGAGATTGGCGTCGACTGTGTCGGAACCGGCGTCCTGGAGCTGGTAGGCCTGCAGCTTGTGCATGAGACCGATGCCACGACCCTCGTGTCCGCGCATGTACAGGACAACGCCGCGGCCTTCCTGGGCGACCATGTCCAGTGCGGCGTCGAGCTGCGGGCCGCAATCGCACCGCAGCGAACCGAAGACGTCGCCGGTGAGGCACTCGGAGTGAACGCGGACGAGTACGTCGCTACCGTCTCCGTCAGGGCCTGCGATGTCGCCGCGCACCAGCGCAACGTGCTCGACCTCGTCGTAGATGCTGGTGTAGCCGACAGCGGTGAACTCACCGTGGCGGGTGGGGATGCGCGCCTCGGCGATGCGCAGTACGTGCTTCTCGTGCTTGCGACGCCACGCGATGAGATCCGCGATCGAGATCAGAGCAAGGTTGTGTTCGTCGGCGAAGACTCGCAACTCGTCGGTCTGAGCCATCGCGCCTTCGTCCTTCTGGCTGACGATTTCGCAGATGACGCCGGCGGGACGCAGGTCCGCCATGCGGGCGAGGTCGACTGCAGCTTCCGTGTGGCCCGGACGACGCAGCACTCCGCCTTCCTTCGCGCGGAGCGGAACGACGTGGCCGGGACGAGTGAAATCGTTGGCACCGGATTCGGGGTTTGCGAGCAGACGCATCGTCGCAGCGCGGTCCGACGCCGAGATGCCGGTACCGATTCCCTCACGGGCGTCGACGGTCACGGTGTAGGCGGTGCCGTGCTTGTCCTGGTTGGTGGCGTACATCGGGGGCAGGCCCAGCCGATCGCAATCGTCACCGTCGAGCGGCACGCACAGGTAGCCGGAGGTGTACCTGACCATGAACGCCACCAGTTCCGGGGTGGCTTTCTCGGCGGCGAAGATGAGGTCGCCCTCGTTCTCGCGATCCTCGTCGTCCACGACGACAACAGCTTTACCTGCAGCGATATCTGCTACTGCGCGCTCGATACTGTCGAACCTGGTCACGTGCTCGCACTCCAAAGTCTTGACTTTTAACATCATCGAATACAACAAGTGCATCCGACGGATGCACTGACAACCCTACGACCAATCGGACGGGTCCGATCAGCCTGGTCCTACCGACCGGCAGAGTGAAGCCGCTCGACGTACTTGGCGATCACGTCCACCTCGAGGTTGACCGGCGTACCGACCACAGCGGTTCCGAGCGTCGTCAACTCGAGCGTTGTCGGGATCAGCGAGATCTCGAAGTACTCGAACCCGCGGTCGCCACCCAGCGCGGAGACCGTCAGCGAGACTCCGTCGACAGTGATCGAACCCTTCTCCACCACGTATCGGGAAATGGAGTCCGGCAGTGCGATCCGCACTACCTCCCAGTTCTCGGAAGGCGAGCGGGAAATGACGTGGCCAGTTCCGTCGACGTGCCCTTGAACCAAGTGGCCGCCGAGTCGACTGTTCAGCGCCGCGGCGCGCTCGAGGTTGACGCGAGAGCCGACATCCAACTTCGCCAGGCTCGAGCGGTTCAGCGTTTCCTGCATGACGTCTGCGGTGAACGAACCGTCGGCAAGCACATCGACGACCGTCAGGCACACGCCGTTGACCGCGATCGAATCGCCGTGACCGGCGTCGGAGGTGACCAGTGGCCCGCGCACCGTGAAGCGTGCAGCATCGACCAGTTCTTCCTTGGCGACAATTTCGCCGAGTTCTTCCACAATTCCTGTGAACACGCGCCCTACTCCTCGTTCCCCGGAGCAGAACTCTCCGGAACCAGACTCAACAAAATATCGGGGCCGATCGTTACCGCGGACTCCAAACGGAATCGGTGGGCGTCGGTGATGGTGTGCACTCCGGCATCGACGAGCGCGGAAGCGCCCGCGCCGAGCAGTATCGGAGCGATGTACGCCTCGATGACGTCGACATATCCGGCGGCGAGGAATGCTCCGGCCAGACGGGGCCCACCCTCGAGAAGTACGTCTGTGTACTCCCCCAACGCCTCGACTACTTCGTCGATATTGTCGGTGTTGAGCACCAAAGTCGGTGCGGTGTCATCGAGAACGCTTGCCGTCGAAGGTATTTCACGCTTTCCGACGACGACGCGTAGGGGCTGATGCGCCGCGAGCTCACCGGTGGGCTGACGCGCCGTCAGCCACGGATCGTCGGCGAACACGGTGCCGGTGCCGACCACGATCGCATCGATCTGCGCCCGCTGAGCATGCACGCGCGCCCTCGCCTGCGGACCGGTGATCCACTGACTCGTTCCGTCCTCGGCGGCGCTACGTCCGTCCAGACTGGCCGCGTACTTCCACGTGATGTGCGGGCGACCGGTGCGCTGTTTGTGCAGCCAGGCCCGCAGTGGACCAGCTTCCACCTCGGGTGCCCGGAGTCCGGCCGTGACGCTGATTCCAGCTCGCATGAGCGTCGCTGCGCCGCCGGAAGCCTCGGGATTGGGATCACCGACTGCGTAGACGACCGCCGAGACCCCGGCATCGATCAATGCCTGCGAGCAAGGGCCGGTTCGCCCCTGGTGATTGCACGGTTCCAGTGTCACCACGGCCGTTCCACCACGTGCCGCATCGCCGGCCTCGTCGAGAGCCACGACCTCCGCGTGCGGTCCACCGGGCGGTTGCGTCATACCGACGCCAGCGATGGTGCCGTCGGCGGCGAGGATGACAGCGCCGACCGGCGGGTTGGGGCTGGTGAATCCGCGCGCAGAATCGGCTGCGGCCAGCGCAATCTGCATCGCGGCGTCAAGATCAGCCGTCGACGCCTGCCCACCCTTTGCCATCGAGCGGCTCAGACCGACAGCGTCAGGTGCGGCGACGCCGAGGCGGCCTGCGCGCGGAGCTTGCGCACCGCCTCACCGGGATCACTCGCCCCGTACACCGCCGAACCGGCGACGAAGCAGTCGATCCCTGCTTCAGCGGCCTGCTCGATCGTGGAAGCGTTGATGCCGCCGTCGATTTCGACGAGGAGCGTCAGCTCACCCGAGTCGACGAGCTTGCGAACTGCGCGTGCCTTGTCGAGCACCTGAGGCATGAAGGACTGACCACCGAATCCGGGTTCGACGCTCATGATCAAGAGGGTGTCGAAGTCCTTGAGAATTTCCAGGTAGTCGTCGATCGGGGTTCCAGGCTTGATGCTCAGCCCCGCCTTGGCACCAGCTGCACGAATATCGCGGGCAACCGAACGCGGGTCGTCGGTGGCCTCGGCGTGGAACGTGACGTTGTACGCACCGGCCTCGGCGTACGGCGGCGCCCAGCGCTCCGGATTCTCGATCATGAGATGGCAGTCGAGAGGAATGTCCGTCGCCTTCAGCAGACTCTCGACCACCGGCAGACCCAGCGTGAGATTGGGAACAAAATGCGCGTCCATCACGTCGACGTGAAGCCAGTCGGAGCCGGACACGGCAGTCGCTTCATCGGCGAGTCGAGCAAAATCTGCGGACAAAATGGACGGTGCAATCATCGGGGAAGCCACGCCGCCGAGTTTAGCTGTGACTCATCGCCGACCGTGCATGCACATCGGCTGTGACTCATCGCCGACCGTGCATGCACATCGGCTGCGCTTCATCGCCGACCGTGCATGCACATCGGAGCCGGTGAAATCCGATCAGTTCTTGACGACGGTGCGGAGCTTTCGCACCTTGGCGGGCGCCTTGATCCGCCACGCATCTTCGAGCATCTCGCCCAACTGCACCTCGTCGATCAGTTCGAGGTGCACGAGGATCGATCCGTGCCCGTGATAGTGATCTGTGGTGAAGAAAGCCGCCTCGCCACTGGCGAGTAGCGCCTCCTTCTCGTCCAGACCGCACATCACGACCAAAGCGCCCTCCGCTTCGGTGCGGAGCCGCGCAAAAGTTTTACCTGCCACCTTGAGTGCCGGGGTGTTGTACGAGGTCGACTCTTCCACGGAGGGAAGAGCCGAACCCAGTACTACAACCTGTTCCCACGTAACCATGTAGGCACCATACGACTACCGATGCCCAGAAGTCATCCGATCAGGCCAGCGGCTTGCGCAAAGCGGCCATGAACATAGCGTCCGTGCCGTGTCGATGCGGCCACAACTGAACCGACGATCCGTCGCCGACGTCCGGGACACCTGGCACCAATTCCTTGGTGTCGAGTTCCACGACGCCATGACGCCGCACCGCATCGGCGACCACTGCCAGCGTTTCCGACAAGTGCGGCGAGCACGTGGAGTACAGCACCACTCCGCCGGGGCGAACCAGTTCGATTGCAGCAGCGAGCAATTCACGCTGCAACTTCACGAGCGGAGCCACATCGGACGGCTGGCGACGCCAACGTGCCTCCGGGCGCCGACGCAGCGCACCCAACCCGGTGCAGGGAGCGTCGACGAGGATGCGGTCGTATCCGGGTTCGAGCCCGGATTCGCGGCCGTCCGCCACGTGTACGTCCACGGGAAGCTCGCGAGTGGTCTTGCGAATCAACTCGGCACGGTGTTCGACCGGCTCGACGGCGTCGAGTCGACCACCTTCGATGCCGGCAAGAGCACCGAGAAGTGCCGCTTTTCCTCCTGGACCTGCGCAGAGATCGAGCCAGCGTCCGGAGTCTTCACCTTCGAGAGGAGCAATGCTGAGGGCGCGGGCAACCAGCTGACTGCCCTCGTCCTGCACTCCTGCCAGGCCTTGGCGGACCGCCTCGAGTTGTCCGGGGTCACCGCCGTCGAGATGCACGGCGTACGGCGAGTACGGCCCGATCTCGCCGCCGGTCACCAGTGCGAGCTCCTCGGCGGAGATCTCACCGGGGCGGGCGACGAGGTGCACGGCGGGGCGGGCGTCGTCGGCGATCAGGACGTCTTCGAGCTCTCCGGCTGCAGCGCCGAGCGAGTCGGCAAATACCTGCGCGATCCACAGGGGATGCGCGTGCTCGAAGGCGAGTCGGCCGACCGGGTCCTTCGGGGCTAGCAGCTCGACCCACTCGTCCTGGGTGCGTTCGGAAACACGGCGCAGGACCGCGTTGACGAATCCTGCTCGGCCCTGGCCGTTTTCGGCGCGAACGAGGTCGACCGAGGTGGCAACAGCAGCGTGCGGTGCGACACGAGTACGCAGTAGTTGGTACGAGCCGAGTCGGAGTACATCGAGCAGGGTTCCGTCGATCTCTTCGATCGGCCGACCCGCCGCATGCGCGATCACCGCATCCAGGAGGCCCTGAGCACGTGCCGCGCCGTACGCGAGTTCGGTTGCCAGCGCCGCATCGCGTGCGTCGAGTTTGCGGTCACGCAGGAGCCCGGGCAGAACCAGGTTCGCGTATGCGTCACGTTCACGGACCGCGCGCAGGACGTCGCGCGCAGCCAGGCGCGGCTGATCGAGCCCGGCGGTTGCCGGATCCGGCCGCTTGGCCTGCTTCGGCTTGGTGTTCTTGCCACCGGTTGCATTCTTGGCTCCGGGACCCTGTGTCCGCCGTGCCGGTCGTCGTGATTCGGTCACTGTGCTCGTACCTCCGCGTCGAGTCGGGCACCGCGTGCCCAGTCCCCTGCCGACATCAATTTCTTGCCCGGGGGCTGAATCTGCCCGAGTCGTACCGCGGTGGTCGCGGTACCGATGTACAGACCATCCTTGCGTACCGAGATCTCACCGACTGCCAGGGTCTCGTCCGTAACGGTGACCGGGCCGACCTTGACTCGAAGATCACCGATCATCGTCCATGCCCCAGGCGCGGGTGTGACTGCTCGGATGTGCCGGTCCACCGTGCGAGCGGGCAATTCCCACCGCACGCGGGCCGCGTCCACAGTCACCTTGGGGGCGTACGAGACGCCGTCGGCAGACTGCGGAACCGCGTTGATCTCTCCGGCCTCCAGGCCGTCGAGTACCGATTCGAGCAGGGCAGCGCCGTTTTCCGCCAGACGCCCGAGCAGGTCGCCTGCCGTATCGGTGTCGCGAATCCGCTCGGTCATCACTCCGTACACGGGGCCGGTATCCATGCCGGCTTCCAAACGGAACGCACTGGCGCCCGTCACCTCGTCACCGGCACTGATCGCAGCCTGCACCGGCGCGGCGCCGCGCCACGCCGGAAGCAGCGAGAAATGCAGATTGACCCAACCGTATTTCGGAATGTCGAGGACGTTCTGCGGCAACAGGTTTCCGTAGGCGACGACGGGTGCGCAGTCCGGTTCCAGGCGGGCGAGTTCGGCTGCGAAGTCGGGATCGGACGCCTTGACCGGTGTCAGGACCGGGATGCCGTACTCGTCGGCAAGCAGACCGATCGGCGAGCGGGTGACTTTGCGACCGCGGCCCGCCACAGCGTCCGGACGCGTGACGACGGCTACCACTTCGTGGTTGGCAGACTCGATGAGACGCCGCAGCGAAGGAACCGCGGGTTCGGGCGTTCCGGCGAACACGACGCGCATGTCAGCTCTCCCGTTTCGTTGGGCTCTTCGGACTCTGATCAGCCGATCGGCCTGTCGAACGCGGTGGACTGCAACTCACGAAAATGCTCCCGGATGTGTCGGTGGGTGGAACTGTCAGTCTAAGGACTGCGGGAGCTACGACCTACCTCGCGCCACACCGAACCACTTTCTCAGCAATTTCTTTGATCAGAACCCTGCAGATTCACCGGTCCTCGGTATTGACTGTCTCTGTCGTCGCCACTCGGCGGAGGCTGATACGGGATACACCGATCACACGGAGGAACTTAGATGGCAGGCATCGACAGTAAGTTCGACAAGGCCTACGCAGGAAAGTCCGTCGAAGAATTGGCGGACGCCCCGGTCGCGGCACTCAACGGCGTAAGCGATTCGGACGCAGAACATTTGAAGGCAGCGTTCAACATCAAGACCGTCCGCGACCTCGGAACGAACAAGTTCTTCCTGTGGGCGCAGGCCACTGCCAAGCTCGCCGAGTAAACATCCCGACCCACGTGATCTCGGTGCTCACGAGTTAGCAGCTCACGAATTTGCGTCGATGACCACTTGCGGAATATCCGTGCCGAGCGGCACCGCGCTGCACGAAGCGTGCCGCTCGGCATCGGGGTCGAGGACCGTCCGGATGACGTCGATCACGTAGGGGTCGTACGGCATGCGGAAGTGGCCGGTCAGGTTCGACGGGCACAAATCCTGGAGGACGATGTTTTCTGCACCGGCGTCGCGGAGCGCGATGTTCGAGGACGGCTGGATCATCTCGTCGACAGTGGACCCGATAGACGTGTAGCGCACTCCGGGTACGGTGTCACCGCCGTCGTTGAGGGCGTTCAACGTATCCGACCCCTGCATCTGCTCGCGGACAGCTCGCGAAAAGACATCTTCGACAAAGTCTTCTCCGCCGGGGATCGCACGGACGATGGGAACCAACCCGAACATCACCCCGCCGTAGGTCGGCGAAGCCAAACCGACCCAATGATCGACGTAGGCGTCGCCGCCCATTTTGTTGACGTAGTACCGCGTCACCGTCGCGCCTTGGGAGTAGCCGATCACGTCGACCTTGTCCGCTCCGGTCGCGGTCAGCACCTGATCGACGAAAGAACCGAACGCGGTGGCACTACCGACTATGTCGCCGACGCCGTAAGTCTCGTGTGCGACGTCCCCGTCTTCTTCTTCGATCGCACCGCCGTAATTGAGCGCGAAGACGCAATAGCCGTCAGCTGCCAGTGCCGGCGACAGGGCCGCCCAATCCGCGTACGCCTCGGTGTCGGTTCCGTGGGCGAGTACAACTGGTCGGGGATGCGTGGCGGAAGGCTCACAGGCGAAATCGTTCGACCCGGCAGGTGCGGATCCTGGATGAGCATGCGCATATGCCGTGGCAACGGAACGAGTCGCCTGACCCGGACCGATGTCGAGAGGAACGTCCATCGCGTCGGCACTCGCAGACGGGAGCGTCGGTGCGGCAGCCGATATCGCCGGCGGTGCTCCGATCAGCAGCGCCACTGCTACCGAAAATGTCAGTCCCACAGACCGTTTGACGCCAGCCATTGTTCCTGCTCCTGCTCTGATCCTACGAGGGAGCTGACCGTAACACCAGAAACTTCGGGGCGCATACCCTACCGAACAGTAGGTATCCGACGTCTCAATTGCCGCCTTCATCGGCGTCATCACCGGCAAGCACTCGGTAGAGCGACTTGCGCGCCTCGACAAGCACGTCGGCTGCGGCCTTGACCTGCGCTGGTGTGCCTACAGCAGCCACTTGACCGGCCGCGCCCATCAGCTGGCCGATCAGTTCACGAAGGTCCTGCTCCGGCTCCCCTACGCTGAGACGAACGTCATCCCACGGTGCCCCGAGATCGGCGCGATGCTCCTCGACGTATGCGACGCCTTCCTCGGTCAGCTTGGCGGTCTTTCGGCCGGCGACCTTTTCGATGATGACCAGTCCCTCGTCCTCGAGTTGGGACAGCGCGGGATAAATGGAACCCGGACTCGGCTTCCAGACGCCGCCGCTGCGCTCGACGATCTGCTGAATCAATTCGTAGCCGTGCATCGGCTCTTCCGCGATCAACAACAGAATCGCAGCGCGCACATCTCCACGACGACCTCGTCCGCCACGTCCTCGCCCGCGACCGAACTGAGCGCCCGGACCGAAGCCGGGGCCGGGTCCGCCGTCTGGACCGAAACGCCCCCGCCGATGGCCTCTGCGTGGCATGTCACCGAGGCCCGGCCGCTCGTGCGGTCGACCGCGTCGTCCACCGTCTCGATCGCCGGGACCATCGCCCGGCGCGCCGTCGTCCGTCGGCACCCACATCACAAATGGTGGCCGTTGCTCACGGCCGAAACCGCCGAAGAAACCGCGTCGGCCGAACATCCCCTCGTTCGGGAAACTTGCATCCATCGTCGAACCTCCATCACTATCGTTGATAGTTCGACGATATATCGCCATATCGGGTTGCGCAAGATTTTTGCTGCACACAAGCATGCCTTGGAGAACTCGAAAATCAGCCGATGCGGCGTGGGTCGATCTGAATGCGGACCGGACCCGATGACTTCCGCGCACTGCGCGCGGCCCTCGCATGTGCCAGAGCGTCCGCAAGGCCGCGACCGTCCTTGCGTGGAACGCGGACCAGCATTCGCTCCGGCGCGACACCGCTCTCGTCCTCACCGGAATACGGAAGCCTCTCCCCCGCAGGCAATTCCACTGGTCCGAGTAGTACAGCACTTGCCGGCAGATCAGCTGAGTCCACCAACTCCGCAATTGCTGCGGATCCACCGTCGATCGCAGCCATGTGAACGGCCGGAGGAAAGCCGACCTCGTCCCGTTCCTCGAATTGAGATTGTGCGTGCCCCACTGGATCCCATCGGACCAACGCCTGCACCGTCGGGATACCCGAGTCTGCGACAACCACAACTTCACCGCCTTCGGACAGCGGAATCACCATGGCAGCAGCCGACATCCAGCGTCTGAGTGTTTCCTCGGCGGCGCGCAGATCGGGCCGGCCGAGCAGTGCCCAACCGTCGAGCAAGAGCGCGGCGCCGTAGCCGCCGGTCATCACCGGCTCCGCACCCACTGTCGAGACCACCAACGCGGGCCCGTGTGGCAGTTCCTTGACCACATCACCGCCCCCGGACAGAACAACTTTCACACCGGGAAACGCCCGCCCGAGTTCTTCGGCGGTCCGGCCGGCACCGACCACCACCGCGCGCAACGCTTTCGCCCCGCACGCGTGACATCGGTAGGCGGCATCGGCAACCCCGCACCAGCGGCACGCCGGTGTCCCGGCGCCGTCGGGACCTGCCGCAGCGGGAAGAGCCAGTGGGCCGTTGCACCGACGGCACCGTGCCGGGGCACGGCACTTTCCGCAGGCCAGGGTCGGTACGTACCCCCGCCGAGGCACCTGCACCAGGACTCCGTTGCCCTCACCCAGAGCGCGCCGGGCGGCCGCGAATGCAATAGCGGGCAAACGAGCCGCTCTGGCTCCCGGATCGCGGGCCAAGGCTTGATCGCTGTCGGCGAGCGCGGTGATCTTGGGTGCGTGAGCACGAACGACGTCCCGCGTAGCGACCAGATCGTGCGCCCATCCCGAGTCGACGAGTACCTGCGCTTCTGCCGTACGGGAGAACCCACCGATCACGACGGCGCACCCGGCGGCGTAGCCACGCAGGACGGCAACTTCGCGGGCATGTGGATACGGCGACCGCGGCTCGGACAAGTTGTCGTCGCCGTCGTCCCAGACGACGACAAGACCGGTCTCGGGCGTCGGCGCAAAAACTGCACTGCGCGTGCCGACGACGATCCGGGCGGTCCCGCGCAGTGCAGCGAGCCACCTTCGGTATCGCATGGCCGGCCCCAGGCCTGCGGACAGACCCACCACTGCATCCGCTCCGGAGAGTTCGGTACATGCGGCGACGACGCGGTCCAGGTCGCGTTGATCGGGCACAACCAGAATCGCGGATTTACCACTTGCCGCTACAGCCCCGGCCAATTCGGCCAGGCGCAGTGGCCAGTTTTCACCAGGCAACGCCTGCCAGACCGCACGCGGGCTTTTCGACTCGCGAATCGCGGACAGGAAGGCGTCACCGAATCTGTAGAGATGCCAACCATTTTCGATCGGTTCAGGAGCGGACGGCGGCTCGGCGGGCTCCCACGGTTCCGCCTCGACCTTCGCGTGGCGCGGCGGTACCGCCAAACGGAGAACGTCAGCACGGGTTCCGGCATAACGCTCCGCCACACGATCGACGACTTGCGCGATTTCGGCCGTCAGGACCCGCTCGGACGAGATGACGCGTTCGAGCCAGCCGAACTTCCCCTGATGGTCACTGGTCGCCTCGCGCGAGACGATGAAACCGTCCACCAGACGACCAGCGAAGCGGATGCGCACCCGGACTCCGGGCTGCGCATCCGCTTCGAGTTCACGAGGAACGAGGTAGTCGAATTCACGGTCGAGGTGAGCGAGCGGGAGCATCGGCAGCACCCGGGCGACCGGATCGACTTCTGCCGCTACTCTTTCCGCGCCCACCCGCGCCCCGTCTGTACGTCAGTGATCAGAGACCAGCTGCGCTACGCAGCTTGTCGGCACGATCGGTGCTCTCCCACGGGAGGTCGATGTCGGTGCGACCGAAGTGACCGTATGCCGCCGTCTGCGCGTAGATCGGACGCAGCAGGTCGAGGTCGCGGATGATCGCTCCCGGACGCAGGTCGAAGATCTCGGTGATCGCCTTCTGGATCCGTGCCGGATCGGTCTTCTCGGTGCCGAAGGTTTCGACGAAGAGTCCGACCGGAGCTGCCTTGCCGATGGCGTATGCGACCTGAACCTCGATGCGGTCGGCCAGACCTGCGGCAACAGCGTTCTTGGCCACCCAACGCATGGCGTAGGCAGCGCTTCGGTCGACCTTTGACGGGTCCTTGCCGGAGAACGCGCCGCCGCCGTGGCGAGCCATTCCGCCGTAGGTGTCGACGATGATCTTGCGGCCGGTCAAACCGGCGTCACCCATCGGGCCACCGAGGACGAACTTGCCCGTCGGGTTCACCAGCAGACGAACATCGGAGGTGTCGAGATCGGTGAGGTTCACGTCGGTCAGCACCGAGTGAAGCACCTTCTCGCGAAGATCGGGCGTCAACAGGTTGTCGAGGTCGATGTCAGCGGCATGCTGGGTGGAGATGACCACGGTGTCGAGACGGACAGCCTTGTCACCGTCGTACTCGATGGTGACCTGGGTCTTGCCGTCCGGGCGCAGGTACGGCAGCACGCCGGACTTACGGACCTCGGTCAACCGGCGAGAGAGACGATGAGCCAACGCGATGGGCAGCGGCATCAGTTCCGGTGTGTCGGTGGTGGCGTAGCCGAACATCAGGCCCTGGTCGCCCGCACCCTGACGGTCGATCTCGTCGTCGCTGATTCCGTCGACGCGAGCCTCGTGCGAGTGATCGACACCCTGCGCGATCTCGGGCGACTGCGCGCCGATCGCGACGTTGACGCCACAGGAGTTACCGTCGAAGCCCTTTGCCGAGCTGTCGTAGCCGATCTCGAGGACCGTGTCGCGCACGATCTTCGGAATGTCTGCGTACGCAGTGGTCGTGACCTCGCCGGCTACGTGAACCTGGCCGGTGGTGACCAGAGTTTCGACGGCCACGCGGGCGCGCGGGTCCTGGGTGAGCAGCGCGTCGAGGATCGAGTCGCTGATCGCGTCACAGATCTTGTCCGGATGCCCCTCGGTGACGGACTCGCTGGTGAATAGCCGACTGCCGGACTTGCTCACAGATCTCCCTCTCGACGACTGAGTTCTTGACTACAGCTTATTGAAGTATCCGAATCACCGTTCGGTGACCGTTTTGTCATGCTTTGTTAGCTGGGGGCTGAGCCGACGATAACGGTTGGACCGCCTGCGCAACACCCTTGTGCTCACCCGATTATCGTGGGGTAACTCTCACCACCGGGCGCGTGTCGCTACTCGGGGAAGAGCTTGACCAGGGCGTCGAGTACTCGACTGGCCATCAAAGCCTTGGATCCGTGCTCGAGCGCGGACTCCGAGCCGTCGGAACCGAGCAGCCAACCGTCGTTGTGATCGACCTCGAACGCCTTGCCCTCGCCGACCGCATTGACCACGAGGAGGTCGCAACCTTTGCGGGCAAGCTTGGAGCGGGCGTAACTGAGAACGTCACCATGGGCGTCACCGGTCTCTGCGGCGAATCCGACGATCACCGTTCGAGCGTCCAGATCGCCGTCACGACGCGCTTCGACGAGACCGGCGAGGATGTCGGCGTTTCTGGTGAGGCTGATCGAGTCGGGTTCGTTTGCGCCCTTCTTGATCTTGCTGCCTTCGACGGTGGTGGGGCGGAAGTCCGCGACAGCTGCAGCCATGACGACTCCGTCGTGTCCCGGTGCGTGCTTCTCCACTGCCAACCGGAGATCTTCGGCCGTCTTGATGTGCACGACGTCGACAGCGGCGGGGTCGGCAAGATCGGCCGTGTAACCGGCGATCAGCGTGACGTGAGCGCCGCGTTGTGCGGCCAGACGGGCGAGCGCGTAGCCCTGTTTGCCGGAGCTGCGATTACCGAGAAAGCGCACCGGATCGAGCGGCTCGCGAGTACCGCCGGCGGTGACCAGAATGCGGCGACCTTCCAGGTCGCGCGGCAACGCGTCCGAGCGCTCGAGGAGCAACGATGCCAACCCGACGATCTCGTCGGGTTCGGGAAGTCGACCGGCCCCGGTGTCTTTTCCGGTCAAACGCCCGGAGGCAGGTTCGATCACGTGGACGCCGCGCGAGCGCAGTGTCGCCACGTTGGACACCGTTGCGGGGTGCTCCCACATCTCGGTGTGCATTGCGGGGGCGAAGACGACCGGACAGCGTGCGGTCAACAAGGTGGCTGTCAACAGGTCGTCTGCGCGGCCCATGACAGCTCGCGCCATCAGATCAGCGGTTGCCGGCGCGATGACAACGAGATCGGCTTCCTGTCCGAGGCGGACATGCGGAACCTGCGGGACGTCGTTGAAGACGCCGGTGTGAACCGGGTTGCCGGAGAGTGCTTCGAACGTGGCGCGGCCGACGAACTCCAGAGCGGATTCGGTCGGAATCACGCGGACGTGATGACCGCTCTCGGTGAAGCTGCGGATGATCGAGCACGCTTTGTACGCGGCGATACCCCCACCGACACCGACGACAATGCGCTTACGTATCGATGTGGGCGCGTCGGACACTCCCCCGACACCCGAACGCGGTTCGGGTGCGGCAGACGTGGTGCTCACTCGCCTTCGGTGTGCTCGAGGAGATCAGCGTGGATTTCACGCAACGCGATGGACAGCGGCTTTTCCTGCAGACCGGGCTCGACCAGAGGTCCGACGTACTCGAGGATGCCGTCACCGAGCTGGTTGTAGTAGTCGTTGATCTGGCGCGCACGCTTGGCCGAGTAGATGACCAGGGCGTACTTGGAAGAGGTGCGTTCGAGCAACTCGTCGATCGGCGGGTTGGTGATGCCGAGCGGGGTGTCGTAGGCAGGCAGAGCGCCCTGACCTGCTGCGGACGCGGCTGAAGTGCTGCTCACTCTTGTGTCTCCTGAATTAGATCTTCATTGAAGAACTAGTTTTATCGATCCGGATATCTGAGAAACGGGGCGGAAATCGGTTCCCGAAGGGTGCGGAATCAGTTCCCAACCAACAAGGATACCAACTCATCGCAAGCACGGCTTACATCCTCGTTCACGATGACCGTGTCGAACTCGTCCTGTGCGGCCAATTCCACTCGGGCCGTCTCGAGTCGGCGTGCCACGACGTCTTCCGTTTCGGTTCCCCGTCCGGTCAGCCGTTGCACCAGAACGTCCCAGCTCGGTGGAGCCATGAACACCAACAGAGCTTCGGGCATCGCCCGGCGGACAGCTCGTGCTCCGGCGAGATCGACCTCGACGAGTACGGGCTTTCCAGCTTCGAGCGCTTCTTCGATCGGAGCTGCGGGGGTGCCGGAGCGCTGTAGACCGCCGTGGATTTCCGCCCATTCGAGAAGTTCACCGGAGTCGATCATCCGTTGAAATTCTTCACGGGAGGTGAATCGGTAGTCCTTGCCGTCCACTTCACCGGGACGGGGATCGCGAGTGGTCGCCGAAACGCTGAAAACGAGTTCAGGCAACCGAGTTCTCAGCTCGCGAACGACGCTGGACTTACCGACAGCCGAAGGGCCGGCCAGTACAACCAGCCGACCCCTCCGCACTGCGGTCTTGCTCTCTGACACTGTTGCGTCAGCAATCATCAGACACTGCCGCGTCAGCAATCATCACTTGTCGGCTCAGGCCTCGAAGTCAAACTTGGTGAGCAGAGCCTTGCGCTGCCGATCACCGAGGCCACGAAGGCGACGGGTCGGTGCAATCTCCAGCTCGGTCATGATCTCCTGAGCCTTGACCTTGCCCACCTTGGGCAGCGCCTCGAGCAGTGCCGAAACCTTCATCTTGCCCAAGATTTCGTTGTCTTCGGCGTCCTTGAGGACCTGCTTGAGGTCGGTGCCGCCACGCTTCAGGCGCTCCTTGAGCTCAGCCCTGGCCTTGCGGGCAGCAGCTGCCTTCTCCAAAGCAGCAGCGCGCTGCTCATCAGTCAACTGGGGAAGGGCCACGGTTCCTCCGTCTCGTCGTGTGCAAATTTTGTCTATTCCGCTGATAACCAGCAGCGATAGCGACCGTACTCACGCCTGGCGCGAATTGCTAACCCACCCCCCGCGGTCCGATGCAGATCGCGGTGGGTTATGCGCGTCGAATCGATGTCACACATCATCGCCGTTTTCGGCTGGATCGAGACGGATTCGACGCAACACGAACGTGCGTACAGTACCGAAATAGACTGTAACACAAAGCATTTCGATACATCAGATGCGACGTCCCCATGCGTGTGTGCGAAATCGTTACCTGCGGGAATGAACGTGGTCGCCGACACATCCAAAAATTTCGAGCATTTTCGACGCCCATGCGCGTGTCGCGGCCTGTTTTCAGGTCGGCAGCGACGATTTCGGATCGTCGGCATCGACCGTGTCCGGTTCGGTGCGGCTCACGCCGGGGGCGGCCAGAGCGAGTACTACCGCGAGGCTCGCCCAGAGCAATGAATTCTCCAGGACGAAGCCGACGACCGGGATATCCATGTCCGCGCCGACCCGAGGAAGCCGAAACAGCACGACCGCAGCGGTGAGGCCGATCGCGATCCAGGACCACGCGGGTACCGATCGGGTGTCCTCCCCCACGCCCGACTTGATCGGAACGAGGAGCACACCCACCGCCGGCACCAACCACACGAAGTGGTGGGTCCAGGCAATGGGAGTCACGATTGCCGCCAGCAGAGCAACCACCGTGAAACCGGCAAGATCACCTCGCAGGCGCTGAGCGCGCCGCGTCGCGACAATTCCGAGGACACCCAACACTGCACAGGCGACGAGCCATGCCGGACCCACCAGGCCCTCGGGGAGTAGCCGTAAGGCCATTCCACGCACGGACTGGTTACCGAACACAGACGGGTCACCGACCGCGACGCGCCCCGAGAGTGAGGCGATGTCACCGAAGTAGTCGATCGTCTGGCGCGGGAGAACGGCAAAGCCGAGTGCCGTGGCGCCGAGGAAGCCGGCGAGGGCGCCCGCAACCGCTTTCCAACGCCCGGTGATCACGTAGTAACCGATGTAGACGAGAGGCACCAGTTTGACGGCCCCGGCGATCCCCACCAGCACACCCTCGGGAATCCACCGTGGTCGAGCCAGCACGTCGATCAGGCACAGGAGTGTCAGGAACAACCCGACCTGCCCGTACCCGAGGTGATCGGAGATCGGCGATGCCGCCGTCCACAGGACCAGGAAACCCACGTAGACGACGACGGGCCGCCTACGTGTGAACGGGACTTCGCGATAGCTGAGCACGATGATCGCGGCCAGCATCAGGAGGCTGACGAAACTCCATCCCCACTGGACCGCACCCCAGGAACCCAAGGCGACCGGAACGGCGACGAGCGCAGCGAAGGGCGGATAAGTGAACGGCAGTCTCGCGTTGAACGACTCGTCGTACAGGTTCGAGCCGTCGAGGACGGCTTGACCTGCCGTCCGGTACACGGCGAGATCGTCGCCGTGTACGCCGGTGACGGATTGGAACCCGGTGGCGAGCAGCGCGCACGCCGCGACGAGAAGTCCGATCTGCCACCAACGATTCACCGACGGACGGTACCACCGGGTTCCACCGCTCGAACGAGCCTCGAGGTCACTCACGGATCAGTGCGCCAATGCGGCTTCGATCTCGTCTCGGTCACGCATTGCTGCCTCCCGAAGTGCCGATACCGAAGGACCATGCTTGAGCACCCCACGGGAAGTGTTCGGGAGCAGGAGCTCGGTCGATCCCGCGAAGATGTCTGCGAGATCCGCTGCCGTCGCACCCTGCGCGCCGAGCCCCGGAGCGAGAATCGGGCCGTTGAACTGCGACAGGTCCAGACCGTGGTCCCGAGTTGCACCGACCACCAGTCCGACGGTGTCGCGTCCGTCGGCGTTCGCGTCGACCGCAGCGTTGACGATCGACTGAGCCACGCTCACACCGTCAGCCGACGACTGTTGAAGTACGCCGCCTTCCGGATTGGAGGTTCGTGCCAGCACGAAGATCCCGCGTGCGTTCTGCCTTGCCAGTTCGAGTGTCGGAGCCAACGCCCCGAATCCCAGGTACGGCGAAACGGTGACCGAGTCGGAGGCCAACGGCGAATCACCCAACCAGGCTTGCGCGTACGCGTCCATCGTCGAACCGATGTCACCGCGCTTGGCGTCCGCGACGACAAGCGTTCCAGCATCGCGAAGAACCGAGATGGTCCGCTCCAACACGGCGAAGCCGGCGCTGCCGTACGCCTCGAAGAACGCAACCTGAGGTTTGACGAGTCCAACCTCACCGGTGAAGGCCTCGACGCAGATCTCGGCGAAAGTCTCCAGACCTTCGGCGGTACGTGGCAGTCCCCACGCGTCGAGAAGCGCGGGATGCGGGTCGATACCGACGCACAGCCGCCCCCGGTCCGCGATCGCGGGCCCGGGACGGCCGAGGCGCCCTGGACCGTCGTGATGCACGGGATGTTCGACGCGACTGCTGCGCTTCGGATCTCGTAGCCGTCGACACGCGGACCGTTGTTGCCGTACGGGGTGTTGATGACCATGGCGACCTCGCCGCTGCGGATCTGGTCGACGATGGTCTCGGCACCGGCCGGAACATCCTCACCCGACTGCTTGTACACCTGCTTGCACTCGATACCGTTGCGCCGCAACACATCTGCGGTTCCTTCGGTGGCAAGGATGGTGAATCCGAGATCTGCCAGGCGCTTGACCGGGAAGATCAGCGAACGCTTGTCCTTGTTGGCGACCGAGACGAACACCGCGCCTGTGGTGGGCAACGACCCGTAGGCGGCCGTCTGCGACTTGGCGAAAGCCGTACCGAAGTCGAAGTCGATACCCATGACTTCACCGGTGGACTTCATTTCCGGGCTGAGCAAGGTATCCACGCCGGTACCGTCGGCGCGACGGAAGCGGTTGAACGGCAACACAGCTTCCTTGACCGCGATCGGTGCACCGGCCGGGGTGTTTCCACCGTCGCCGGTCGCCGGCAGGATGCCGCTTGCGCGCAGGTCGGCGATGGATTCGCCGAGCATGACGCGGGCGCATGCCTTGGCCAGCTGGACGGCCGTCGCCTTGGAGACGAACGGAACCGTACGGCTGGCGCGGGGATTTGCTTCCAGCACGTAGAGGATGTCGTCCTTGAGGGCGTACTGGACGTTGAGCAGGCCCTTGACGCCGATGCCCTTTGCGAGAGCCTCGGTGGAGCGGCGGACGTTCTCGAGATCCGCACGGCCCAGAGTGATGGGCGGGAGCGCACACGCCGAGTCACCGGAGTGAATGCCGGCTTCCTCGATGTGCTCCATGACGCCGCCGAGGTACACCTCGGTGCCGTCGCACAGAGCGTCGACGTCGATCTCGACCGCGTCTTCGAGGAAGCGGTCGACCAGGACCGGACGATCGTCGGAGATCTCCGTGGCACGCGAGATGTAGTCGGCGAGTGAAGCCTCGTCGTAGACGATCTCCATGCCGCGTCCACCGAGCACGTACGACGGACGCACCAGCACCGGGTAGCCGATGCCTGCTGCGATCTCGCGGGCGCCGTCGAACGTGGTGGCGGTACCGAACTTCGGTGCAGGCAGACCGGCTTCGGTGAGCACGCGACCGAATTCGCCGCGGTCCTCCGCCAGGTCGATGGCTGCGGGGCTGGTTCCCACGATGGGAACGCCGGCAGCTTCGAGGCGCTTCGCCAATCCGAGCGGGGTCTGGCCGCCGAGCTGGACGATGACGCCGGCAACGGTGCCCGACTGCGCCTCCGCGCGGTAGACCTCGAAGACGTCCTCGAATGTCAGCGGCTCGAAGTACAGGCGATCAGCGGTGTCGTAGTCCGTGGAGACGGTCTCGGGGTTGCAGTTGACCATGACGGTCTCGTACCCGGCCTCGGACAGCGTCTGGGCAGCGTGGACACACGAGTAGTCGAACTCGATGCCCTGGCCGATGCGGTTGGGGCCGGATCCGAGGATCAGAACCTTGGGTCGCTCGGCCTGCGGAGCCACTTCGGACTCGGCCTCGGGATCAAGCTCGTAGGTCGAGTAGTGGTACGGCGTCTTGGCCTCGAACTCTGCGGCGCAGGTGTCGACGGTCTTGTAGACGGGGCGCACGCCAAGCTGATCACGCAGAGCGCGAACGGCGTCCTCACCTGCGTGCGTGTCACCACCGAGTTCGGGGCGCAGAGCCGCGATCTGGCGGTCCGAGATGCCGTGGTACTTGGCCTGACGCAGGGCAGCCTCGTCAAAAGACTCTGCAGCGCGAAGCTTTTCACCGAGCTCGTGAATCTGCTGGAACTGGTCGAGGAACCACGGATCGATCTTGGTGGCGTCGAAGAGCTGCTCGACAGTTGCGCCGAGGGCGAATGCCTTCTCGATGCCGTACATGCGGCCGTCCTGCGGAACGCTCAGATCGGCGAGCAGGGCGTCCAGGCTCTCCGTCTCGATGTCGGCGCCGGTCCAGTAACCCGCACGCTTGGTCTCGAGTGAACGCATGACCTTGCCGAAAGCCTCGGTGAAGTTGCGGCCGATGCTCATGGCCTCGCCTACCGACTTCATCGTGGTGGTCAGGGTTCCGTCGGCACCGGGGAACTTCTCGAAAGCGAACCGCGGAGCCTTGACGACGACGTAGTCGAGTGTCGGCTCGAAGCAAGCCGGGGTTTCCTTGGTGATGTCGTTGACGATCTCGTCGAGCGTGTAGCCGATGGCAAGCTTGGCGGCCATCTTGGCGATCGGGTAACCGGTCGCCTTCGACGCCAGCGCCGACGAGCGGGAAACGCGCGGGTTCATCTCGATGACAACCAGGCGGCCGTCGGCCGGGTCCATCGCGAACTGGATGTTGCAGCCGCCGGTGTCGACGCCCACCTCACGCAGAATGTCGATGGAGAGGTCGCGCATCGCCTGGTACTCGCGGTCGGTCAGCGTCATCGCGGGAGCGACGGTGACCGAGTCTCCGGTGTGGACACCGACCGGGTCGACGTTCTCGATGGAGCAGACGATCACGACGTTGTCGCGACTGTCGCGCATCAGCTCGAGTTCGTATTCCTTCCAGCCGAGGATGGATTCCTCGATCAGGACGTTCGCCGTCGGCGACGCGGCCAGACCGCCACCGGCGATGCGGTTGAGATCGTCGACGTCGTACGCCATGCCGGAACCGAGGCCGCCCATGGTGAAGGACGGACGCACGACGACCGGGTAACCGAGTTCGGCGACCGTGGCGTGTACTTCGTCCATCGTGTAGCAAACTGCGGACTTCGCGGATTCGCCACCGACCTTGGCGACGATGTCCTTGAACTTCTGGCGATCCTCGCCGCGCTGGATGGCGTCGAAGTCGGCGCCGATCAGCTCGACGTCGTACTTCTCGAGGATGCCCTGCTCGTGCAGCGCCACAGCGGCGTTGAGAGCGGTCTGACCGCCGAGCGTCGCGAGGACGGCGTCGATCTTGTTGCCCTGCAACGCTTCCTTGGCGATGACCTTCTCGAGGAACTCGGCCGTGATCGGCTCGACGTACGTGGCGTCGGCGAACTCGGGGTCCGTCATGATGGTGGCCGGGTTGGAGTTGACCAGGCTGACGCGCAGGCCCTCCTCCTGGAGGACGCGGCAAGCCTGGGTGCCCGAGTAGTCGAACTCACAGGCCTGACCGATGACGATCGGACCGGAGCCGATTACCAGGATGTGCTTGAGATCTGTACGGCGTGGCATTAGTTCTTGACTCCGGTTTCTTTCCGTGCGGAGAGCAGGCTGGTGAAGCGGTCGAAGAGGTACGCAGCGTCGTGCGGGCCGGCTGCCGCCTCCGGGTGGTACTGCACCGAGAAGGCCGAATCGTCGAGCAGGCGAACACCTTCGACGGCTCCGTCATTGGCGCAGGTGTGGCTTACCACGGCGCGACCGAACGGGGTGTCGAATTCCTGGCCGGCTTCACCTTCGAGTGCGAAGCCGTGGTTCTGCGCGGTGATCGCGATGCGACCCGTCTGATGCTCGATCACCGGGATGTTGATGCCGCGGTGGCCGAACTTCATCTTGTACGTGCTCAGGCCCAGGGCGCGGCCCAGGATCTGGTTGCCGAAGCAGATACCGAACAGCGGCAAGCCCTGTCCGATGACCTCTTTCGTCAGGTGCACTGCGCCGTCGGCGGTGGCCGGGTCACCGGGACCGTTGGAGAGGAACACTCCGTCGGCCTTGAGGTCGAGGATCTGTTCGAGACTCGCATTGGACGGCAACACGTGGACGCGGATACCGCGCTCGGCGAACATGCGCGGGGTGTTTGTCTTGATACCGAGATCGATCGCGGCAACCGTGTACAGCGCCTCCCCGCCCTTCGGCTCGACGACGTAGCCGCTGGTGGTGCTGACTTCACCGGCAAGATCGGCGCCGAGCATGGTCGGCTGATCCTGAACCCGTCGGACCAGTTCGTCATCGGCGGCGATGGCTTCACCGGAGAAGACGCCTGCCTTCATCGAACCGCGAGTACGCAGGTGGCGAACCAGGGCACGAGTGTCGATCCCGGCGATTCCGACGATGCCCTGCTCTTCGAGCTTGGCCTGCAGCGAACCGGTTGCACGCCAGCTCGAGGTGACGCGCGAGGGGTCACGAACGACGTACCCGGCAACCCAGATCTTGGCACCGGCACTCTCGCCGGTCGGTCCGACCGACTCGTCGTCTTCGTCGTTCCAGCCGGTGTTGCCGATCTGCGGCGCGGTGGAGACCACGATCTGGCGGTGGTAGCTGGGATCGGTGAGCGTTTCCTGGTAGCCGGTCATGCCGGTGCTGAACACCGCTTCGCCCAGGGTCTGTCCAACCGCACCGAAGGTGGTTCCGCGGAACACCCGTCCGTCTTCGAGGACCAGTACTGCGGGGCTGTTGCCAAAGCCGCTCATGCGTTCTTTCCGTTCTGCTCGATGTCGCCAGAGCTTGCGTCTTCGTTGTCATTCGTCTTGTTCGAGGCAGTCTTGTTCGAAGCAGTCTTGTTCGAAGCAGTTACCGGCTTGACCCAGTCCGGATAAACCGTCTTGTCGTCACCGCGCACGCCCGTGTCGATCTCGGTTCCGCTCGGCAATTCCCAGCGAATCACCAGGACGCCGTCCTTGCTCATGACCTTGCCGGCAAGACCGTTCTCCGTGCGGATCGCGCGGATCGACTTCTCCGGAATCCAGATGGCCGACGCACCGTCACGCTCGACCAGAATTCCGCCGCTGTAGCGGCTGATCTCGCAGGTGGCGCGGAAACCGAGGTCGCCGACGGCGATGCGGTCCTGCCAACTGGGTGCGATGGTGCTACCGACGTACAGGCCGGTGGTCGGCAGGACGAGCAGTTCACCCAGGGTTGCCGGTACCGTCGGCAGTTCGCCGATCTTGTCTTTCTGGCGTCGAGCGCGTCCACGCCAACCGACGTACATCAGGCCGATCATCGCGACCCAGAAGATCGCCAGACCGATGATCCACAGTGCTCTGTCCATGACGCGCTACTCCTCGCTACTCCGCAGCCGCACATTCCCGTCGTGTGCGGTGATGCGGCCACGTAACAGTGTGGTCGTGACCCGTGCGGGCAATGTCATCGACTCGTACGGAGTGTTATGCGCGACACTCGCCAGGTCGGGTCCGTGGACCGTCCACTCGGCCGACGGATCGACCAATGTCAGGTTGGCGGGCTCCCCCACCTCGATGGGACGGCCTTGATCGTCGAGTCCGACGATCGCCGCCGGGCGCTCGCTCATGACCCGCGCAACACCGCGCCAGTCCAACAGGCCGGGCTGGACCATCGTCTGCACGATGATCGAGAGCGCGGTCTCGAGGCCGAGCATTCCGGGGCGGGCGGCCGCGAATTCGCAGCACTTGTCCTGCTCGGCGTGCGGTGCATGGTCAGTCGCGACGCAGTCGATGATGCCCTCGGCCAGACCCTTGCGCAGGGCAGCAACATCGCTGGCCTCACGCAACGGCGGGTTGACCTTGTTGATCGCGTCGTACGTCTCGAGACGTGAATCATCGAGGAGCAGGTGATGCGGGGTGACCTCGGCGGTGATCGAAATCCCTTGGCTGCGAGCCCACTTCACGAGTTCGACGGTTCCGGCGGTGGATGCGTGGCAGATGTGAACGCGGGCGCCGGCGTCACGCGCGAGCAGTGCGTCACGGGCCACGATCGATTCTTCGGCTGCTCGCGGCCAACCGGCCAGTCCGAGACGCGCGGCCGTGGGACCCTCGTGGGCGACCGCACCGACCGTCAAACGCGGTTCTTCCGCGTGCTGCGCGATCAGGACGCCCAACGAGCTGGAGTATTCGAGCGCGCGACGCATGATCAGTGGGTCGTAGACGCAGTGACCGTCGTCGGAGAACATCTTGACCTTGCCGACGCCTGCCGCCATGGTCGCCATCTCGGCGAGCTGCTTGCCTTCCAGGCCTGCGGTGACTGCGCCGACGGGGTGGACGTCGACGAGGCCGACTTCCTGTCCGCGTCGCCAGACGTGATCGGTGATGACCACCGAATCGGCGACGGGGCTCGTGTTCGCCATCGCGAAGACCGCGGTGTATCCACCCAGAGCGGCCGCGGAGCTTCCGGTTTCGATGGTCTCGGTGTCTTCGCGACCAGGCTCACGTAGATGGGTGTGCAGGTCCACGAAGCCGGGAAGCAGGATCTGCCCGCCGGCATCGATCACCTCGGATGCCGTGGCCGGATCGAGGTCCACGCCGATCTCGAGGATCGTGCCGTCGCCGACGAGGACGTCGGTGGGCTCACCTTCTCCGTAGATCAGGACTCCGCGGAGCAGGACACTCACGGGTGATTCTCCGTTCTCGTTTCTGGTCACAGCGCACCGTCCTCCGACCCGACCAGCAGTCGGAACAAGACAGCCATGCGCATGTGTACGCCGTTGGTAACCTGTTGCAGTACAGCAGTTTTCGAGGAATCAGCGACGGCGGATGCGATCTCCATGCCGCGCAGCATCGGACCGGGGTGCAAGACCACCGCGTGATCGGCCAGCATCGCCAGTCGCTTCTCGGACAAGCCGTAGTTGATCGAGTACTCGCGCTGCGAAGGGAAGAAGCCGCCGTTCATGCGTTCGGCCTGGACCCGCAGCATCAGCACCGCGTCGAGTCCGGGCAGTTCGGCGTCGAGCGAATGCGAGACCGTGACCGGCCACGTGTGCGCGCCGACCGGCAGCAGTGTCGGAGGCGCCACCAAGACGACCTCCGCGCCGAGCATCGAGAGCAGCAGCGCGTTGGACCGGGCCACACGGCTGTGCAGAATGTCGCCGACGATCGCGATCCGCTTGCCCTCGATGTCGCCGAGGCGCTGGCGAAGGGTCAAAGCGTCGAGAAGCGCCTGAGTGGGATGCTCATGCGTGCCGTCACCTGCGTTGATGACTGCCGGGCCACCGTCGTCGGCCGCTCCGGTCCACTTGGCGATCTGATGGGCGGCACCCGAAGCCGGATGCCGCACGATGAGGGCGTCAGCACCGGCCGCGCGCAGGGTCATCGCGGTATCGCGCAGGGATTCGCCCTTGGACACCGAGGAACTCGATGCGCTGACGTTGATGACGTCCGCGCTCATCCACTTACCGGCCACCTCGAAGGACACCCGGGTGCGCGTCGAGTTCTCGAAGAACACCGTCATGACCGTGCGTCCGCGCAGCGTCGGGAGTTTGCGTACTTCGCGGCCCAGCAGCGCCTGCTCGAAGCGTTCTGCCTCGTCGAGAAGTTCTACCGCGGACTCACGATCGAGGTCCGCGATGGAAAGAAGGTGCTTCACGCGCTCTTACCTCCGGAGATGACTACCGCTTCCCTGCCGTCGTGTTCCTGGAGGAGGACCTTGACGTCTTCTGACCTCGCGGTCGGGACGTTCTTGCCGACGTAGTCGGCGCGCAGCGGCAGTTCGCGATGACCGCGATCGACCAGCACTGCGAGTTGGACGGCCCGGGGGCGACCGAGATCGCGCAACGCATCGAGGGCGGAGCGCACGGTGCGACCGGAGAAGAGGACATCGTCCACCAGGACGACCAGAGCATTGTCGACGCCACCTTCGGGGACGGACGTGCGCTCGAGCGGGCGATGCGGCTTGGTGCGGAGATCATCACGGTAGAGCGTGATGTCGAGAGATCCGATGGGAAGACGCACACCGGAGAATTCTTCGATCTTGGCGCGCAGTCGCGTGGCGAGTGTGGTTCCGCGCGTCGGGATGCCGATCAGGACCACACGAGGGGCTGTTCCCTCGGGTCCGTCGAGTGCGGTTTTCTCGATGATCTCGTGAGCGATCCGCGCGATGGTCCGGCCCACATCCTGGGCGGACAACAATTCACGGGTCTCACTACTTGCCTCGGCACCAGCGGATGCCTTGGCGCTGCCTGGACCTGCAAGATCGGATGGGCGAGACCCTTCGGGCACGCTCATACAGCGACCTCCTTCTCCGCCTCACTGGACGGATCGTTAAAGGATGTCTGACGGTCCCCACCCTATCAGCCGACAGACCTGATCCCGCCGTGCGAGCAGCGACTGAGACCGGTTGTGTGCAGACACACAACGCGCACGGTGACACTCGCACGGCGGTGGTGGAACAGAACTTGCTACTCGGTACCCGAATCCGATTCCTGCGCGCGCTGCGAGGTCGCAGCTGCAGCCGATCGAACCTGCGGCGCAACGAGAACGACCTGACCGAGGATTCCGTTGACGAATCCCGGAGAGTCGTCCGTCGAGAGCTGCTTCGCGAGTTCGACGGCCTCGTCCACGGCGACAACCGGCGGAACGTCCGTCGCATGGAAGAGCTCCCACACGGCGATACGCAGAATCGCACGGTCGACGGCGGGCAGACGCTCGAGCGTCCAATCCTGCAGATGCGAGGAGATGACCTGATCGATCCGGTCCAGATTCTCCGCAACGCCGGACACCAACGTGACGGTGTAGGCCGCGACGGGTGCTACCGCGTCATCCTTGACGGACAGATCGGAACGCTCCGATGCGAGCGCGACCGGATCGAGGTCACGTGCCTCGGCTTCGAAGAGGAAGTCGACGGCACGCTTGCGCGCCTTGTGGCGTGCACCGAGTTTCTTATGTGTGCCGGACACTCAGGAATTCACACGCCCGAGGTAGTTGCCGTCACGGGAATCGACCTTGAGCTTGTCACCGGTGTTGATGAAGAGCGGCACGTTGATCTCGGCACCGGTCTCGAGGGTGGCAGGCTTGGTGCCGCCGGTGGAGCGGTCGCCCTGCAGGCCCGGATCGGTGTGCTTGACGACGAGCTCGACCGTGACCGGAAGCTCGACGAAGAGGGGAACGTCTTCGTGGGTCGCGACCTGGACGGCCATGTTCTCGAGCAGGAAACGCGACTGGTCGCCGACGGTGGATTCACTGATCGACACCTGGTCGTAGGTGTCGCCGTCCATGAAGATGTAGTCGCTGCCGTCGTGGTACAGGTAGGTCATGTCACGACGGTCGACCGTGGCGGTCTCGACCTTCACACCGGCGTTGAACGTCTTGTCCACTACCTTGCCCGAGAGCACGTTCTTGAGCTTGGTGCGCACGAAGGCAGGGCCCTTGCCGGGCTTGACATGCTGGAACTCGATGATCGTCCACAGCTGGCCTTCGATCTGCAGAACCAGACCATTCTTGAAATCACTGGTGGAAGCCACTTGCTTCGCGTCTCCTAGGGGTCGGGAAACCGTCTCAGACGACGGTAAGGTCTTTTGCGGTCAGTGTGAGCAGCTCTGGCCCCTGCTCACGAACAACGAGCGTGTCCTCGATCCGTACACCTCCGCGCCCGGAGAAGTACACGCCCGGCTCGACGGTCACCGCCGCGCCGGAAAGAAGTGTACCGGTGCCGAGCTTGCCGATTCCCGGTGCTTCGTGGATTTCGAGGCCGACACCGTGGCCGAGGCCGTGCAGGAACAACTCGCCGTAGCCTGCATCGTCGATCACCGAACGGGCGGCGGCGTCCACGGCCGCACATTCGACACCCGGAGCGAGGGCATCGCAACCGGCAGCTTGTGACCGCGCGACGAGTTCGTAAATCTCCCGTTGCCAATCGGAAACGGACTCGAGCACGTACGTCCGGGTCATGTCCGAGTGGTACCCACCGACCTGTGCGCCGAAGTCGAGTTTCACGAAGTCGCCCGACGCCAGGATCGCGTCGGTCGGTCGGTGATGCGGAATCGCCGAGTTGACGCCTGCCGCCACGATCGTCTCGAAGGAAATACCGTCTGCGCCGTTGTCGAGCATCAGGTTTTCCAGTTCACGACCAACCTCTCGTTCGGTTCGGCCAGGTCGCAGACCGCCGCGAGCGATCAACTGCGCCAACGCGACATCGGCTGAAGTGCATGCGGCGCGCAACAACTCCACCTCGTGCTCGTCCTTGACCATGCGCAACTGTTCGACGAGTCCACTCACCGGTTCGAACCGGATCTTCGGTGCTGCCTCGGTCCATGCGCGATGTTCGGCGAACGTCGCGACGTGTGACTCGAACGCGAGAACGGGCATCGTCGACTTCTCGATCAAGTGCGCAGCACTCGAACGGGCGATTTCAGCGCGCAGGTCCGGAACCTGCTCCGCCACCTGCGTCACGTAACGACCGTCGGTGCAGATCACCGTCGCGCGTTCGTCGGACTCCGAATCGGACGCACTGACGACGAGCGCAGCATTGGAACCGGTGAAACCGGTGAGGTACCTGATATTGAGGAGATCTGTGACGAGAATCGCGTCGAGTTCGCGCTCCGCGAGGAGGCGTCTGAGGGATTCACGGCGTGTTCTGAAGTCGACCGGCATCCCTCGAACCTACCGCCCTCGCAGACCTGCCGATCAACTCGAAACTCACGGTTACAGCAATAAGTGTGGGTTAGGCCACAAGGTGTAATGGGTTCTAGTTAGGCTGTACCCATGAATGCGTGGTTGGTACGTGGCCTCGGCATGGCCCTGATACATGTTGTGTTTCGTGCGTTGCTCGGTGCAGCAATCGCACAGTGGCCACTTCAGGGGTCCACCCTGCGCTGGCTGTCCCTGTTGATCGTCATCGTCTTCGCCGCGATCTGGGGTGGTATCGACGGCATTCGCGACCGCCGAAACTTCCCCGAACCCGAGGACGGCGCCGATCTGACCATGCTGTGGCTCAAAGCTGCTTTGGTCGGCGGATTCGTCGCCGGCGCTGCCAGCTGGGCACTCAGCCTGGTCCCCTCCCTCGAACTCACTCAGCAGGGCTTGTTCTTCGAGGTGACCTCCGGTGCGGCGTTCACGATCCTTCTCATCTTCGTCCCTGCCATGATCGCCATCACCGTCGGACGTTTCTTCGTCAGTCGTGAGCAGCGCAAGAACGGAACCGCTCCGCAGACCCCGTCCCACGAGCGTCACCACGAACCGGTGCCCGTCAGCGAGGGCTACGACTCCCCCACCGAGCAGCACGCATACAGCGGAGCCGCCATGTCCGTCGAGGAATCCGACGCCGATACCGCGGTCTTCCCAGCGATCGATCTGGGCAAGCGCGAGCAGTAACGCCCGCCGTCCACACAATCGAATGCGGCCCCGAGGAAATTTTCCTCGGGGCCGCATTCGTGTGGTCGGCTTTTCGACTTCCCTCGTTCAGCCTCGCTCGGCGAGGAACCTGATCGCCAGCGGATACGCGGCGACGCCGAGTCCGACGATCACGCCGGTCGCAATCGGACTCAGGTAGGAATGGTGCCGAAACTCTTCTCGCGCATGAACATTCGAGATGTGCACCTCGACGAGACCTGCGGTCAGTTCGGCGCATGCATCTCGCAGAACCACCGACGTGTGCGTCAAGCCACCGGCATTGAGGATCACCGGTTCCCCCGCGTCCGCCGCGTCGTGGATCCAACCGAGCAGATCGCCTTCGTGATCGCTCTGACGGACGATCACCTCGACGCCGAGGTCCTTACCTGCCGCGACGCACAATTCGATCAGATCGTCGTGTGTGGTCGCGCCGTAGACCTCGGGCTGACGCTTACCCAGACGCCCCAGATTGGGTCCGTTGACGACGTTGATCCTCACAGCAGGACCGTTCCGCCGGCCGGCCTGTGATCACGGGCGATCGCGGAGTACGCCGCGACCAGCAGGCTCGGATCCGGCCCTTCGAGGCGGCCCGGCTTGGCGAGGCCGTCGAGGACCACGAAACGGAGTAACCCGGCACGGTTCTTCTTGTCGGTCTGCATTCCCTTCATCAGATCGCCGAACGCATCACCGTCGTACGACGTCGGCAGCCCGACGAGATCGAGGATCGACTTGTGACGATCGGCGGTGGCGTCGTCGAGTCGGCCCGCGAGCCGTCCGAGTTCGGCAGCGAAGACCAGGCCGACGGAGACAGCGGCACCGTGGCGCCACTTGTAGCGCTCACGACGTTCGATCGCGTGGCCGAGGGTGTGGCCGTAGTTGAGGATTTCGCGCAGATCCGACTCGCGCAGATCCGCGGCCACGACCTTGGCCTTGACCTCGACGGAGCGCCGAATCAGCTCGGGCAGAACAGTTCCCGACGGATCGAGAGCATCCTTGGGATCGGCTTCGATGAGGTCCAGGATCACCGGGTCGGCGATGAATCCGGTCTTGATGACCTCGGCCATGCCTGCAACGATCTCGTTGTGCGGCACAGTCTCGAGCGTCGCGAGATCGATGAACACCGCTCCCGGCTCGTGGAACGAACCGACGAGGTTCTTGCCCGCTTCGGTGTTGATACCGGTCTTGCCGCCCACTGCTGCGTCGACCATCGCGAGCAAAGTGGTGGGGACGTGAACAACCTTGACACCACGCATCCACGTAGCCGCGACGAAGCCGGTGAGGTCGGTCGCCGCTCCCCCGCCCAAGCTCATGATCGCGTCGCTGCGAGTCAGGCCGATTCGGCCGAGCACGTCCCAGCAGAAGCCCGCGACGGCAAGATCCTTACCGTCCTCGGCGTCGGGGATTTCGATGCGGTGAGCGTCGATTCCCTTCTCCGCCAACGCAGCCCGTACAGCCTCCGCGGTCTCTGCCAGCGGCGGCTGATGGAAGATCGCGACAGTGCGCGCGCCGTCGAACTCGGCAACAAGGTCACCGAGCAGGCCGCGGCCGATCACGACCGGGTAGGGACTTGCGGTCTTCACCTCTACACGTACGGGTTCGGTCACTGCTCCACTACTCCGCTCCGGTTGTTCATTTGTCTTGAAGTTTCGACACCAATTGCCCGACGACACGCGCCGGGCTTCGGCCGTCGGTCCGAATCCGAATCGTGGCCGAACGCCGGTACAGCGGACGACGACGCCTCATCAGCTCCTGGTACTTGACCTTGGGATCTCCGCCGGCCAGCAGCGGACGATGATTGTTCGCCCCCGTGCGGCGAAGCCCTTCGGCGACACTGATCTCCAGGTAGATGACCGTGTGACCCTGGAGCAGTTCGCGCGTGCGATCGGACAGGATCGCACCACCGCCGAGCGAGACGATTCCGTCGGTGGCCTGCAACGCGTCGCGAACCACCGATTCCTCGATCTCACGAAACCGAGGCTCTCCGTCGTGGGTGAAGATCTCCGGGATCGTTCTACCCGTGGTCCGTTCGATCTCGGCGTCGGTATCGACCAATTCGAGTTCGAGTGCCTGCGCGAGACGTCGACCGATGGTCGATTTGCCGGCACCGGGCGGACCGATGAGTACAGCCTTCGGCTTCATCGATACGTGAGTCCTATCGAGGCGGTCGGGCTGCGATGCCCTCGGCGTAACGACGGTAGTTGGCAGTGGTTTCAGCAATGGAATCACCACCGAACTTTTCGAGTGCGGCCTGAGCCACGACAAGCGCAACCATCGATTCGGCGACGACGCCGGCGGCCGGAACCGCGCACACATCGCTGCGCTGGTGGATGGCAACCGCTTCCTCGCCGCTCTCCATGTCGACCGTCGCCAGAGCGCGCGGAACCGTCGAGATCGGCTTCATCGCGGCGCGAACTCGAAGGGCCTCACCATTGGTCATGCCACCTTCGATACCGCCTGCGCGGTTGGTGGAACGCACGATGCCGTCCGGGCCCGGGCGGATTTCGTCGTGAGCTTCGCTGCCACGACGACGCGCGGTCTCGAAGCCGTCACCGACCTCGACACCCTTGATGGCCTGAATTCCCATGAGAGCTGCGGCAAGTCGTGAATCGAGACGCTCGGCGCCACTGACGAAAGTGCCGAGTCCGACCGGCAGGCCGTGGATGACGACCTCGACGACGCCACCGAGGGTGTCGCCGTCCTTCTTGGCCGATTCGATCTCGGCGATCATCGACTCTTCTGCAGCCTTGTCGAATGCGCGGACCGGGCTCGCGTCGATCGCGTCCAGGTCCTTGCCATCCGGCACGGGCCCGACGTAAGGCTCGGAAGCACCGATGGAAATGACGTGTGAAACGACCTCGGCACCGAATACCTGACGCAGGAACGACCGTGCGACTGTTCCGGCGGCTACACGGGCTGCGGTCTCGCGAGCGCTGGCGCGCTCGAGGACGGGACGCGCGTCGTTGAAGCCGTACTTGAGCATGCCGCTGTAATCGGCGTGACCGGGACGCGGGCGCGTCAGCGGGGCATTGCGAGCCTGATCGGCGAGCAGGTCCGGGTCGACCGGGTCGGCGGACATGATGGTTTCCCACTTGGGCCACTCGGTGTTGCCGATTTCGATGGCCACGGGGCCACCGAGCGTAAATCCGTGGCGGACACCACCGATGATGGTGACCTTGTCGGCCTCGAACTTCATCCGCGCGCCACGGCCGTAACCGAGTCGACGACGGGCAAGTTCGGACGAGATGGCCTCAGAGGTCACTTCGACCCCCGCGACCATGCCCTCGAGCATCGCGACGAGGGCGGGACCATGGGATTCTCCGGCAGTTATCCAACGCAGCACGCCGACCATCTTTCCACGTCGCAGACCTCAGTTGTCACAGTGGCCCTCCGGGTGAACGCAGATGGCCCACACGCACGATGCGTGTGGGCCATCTCAGAGGTTCCTGCGGGTCTAGAACAGGCGGAATCCTCCACCGTTGGCATTGATGTCAGCCAAACCGATGTTGATGTCCGCCGAGTTGTCGGGAGCATGGAACGGCGGCGGGAGCGGCTCGAAGCAGTACGGTTCGAAGCCGTTGCTGATCAAGCCCACCAGGCGATCGCCGACGACGAGTGGTCCACCGGAGTCTCCGGGAATCGAGCACGTGTGCTCGACAATTTCACCGTAGACGGAGTCGTAGCCCCAGGTGATACCGCACGTGTTGCCGGTCGAACGGCCTTCCTTGCACACGATCGTGCCCGGTGCCGGCGGAGCGCCGATTCCGTTGATCGTCGTGCCGCCGACGGTACGTAGCGGGGCTACCTTCGCGTCGTCGAGATCGATCACCGCGATATCCGAGACCGGACTCGAGTAGGAGAACCGACCGATGGGGCCGGCTTCGGGCAGGTATTCGGCGAACACCCGGTCCCCGACAACTCCGCAGTGTCCGGCGGTGAGTGCCACGAGCGAGCCGGCGTTGTCGTATCCGACCGCGGTCAACGTGCACGCCGCAACTTGCTCCGGATCGGAATGATCCACGTCCGGCAGCAGGATTCCTGAGCCCCCGCCCAGTGCCACCGACGAAGGTGCAGGCGCGGCGCCGGCGACGCCCGCCCCTGCAGCCACAGCCGCCAAACAGGCTGCCGCAGCGACGAAAAGCCTTGTGCGCATAGGTTCCCCCGATAATCGAGTGCGAAACGAGATTCGTTTTGTCCCATTTCCGAAGCCTCAGTCAACGTCAGGGAGTGGACATTCGGCAAGTCCGACTCGCCGCATGCTGGGACTGCGCGCCTGCGATACCCGCCTTTATGAAACCGACGGTTCCGTCTTTCCTGCAGATCACGGTCCGTCGTTGAACAGTCAATAACGCAAGGTTTTCCGCGGATGTTGCACTCGTCACGTCAACCAGGCAAACGCCATCGAACCGCAGGCTGCCAGGCACATCGAGGGACCGTGCGCGATGGGCGAATTGTGGGCTACCGGCCCCGACTGTCGCCGGCCCAGTTTTCGCAGTTCGATCACGACACCCAGGGTTGCGGTGAGCACCGATGCAGACACCAACGACCACAGCCAGGCGTCAGCGCCCACCAATCCGGTCAGAGCGCCCAACGGAAGAGAGAGCTTCACATCGCCGAGACCCATGGAACCAGGCGACATCACGTGCGCCAGGAGGTGGATTCCGGCGAGCAGTGCCGATCCCACTGCAGCAACCCACACCGTTCCCGACGCCGCCGCGTAGACCATCACGACGACGTAACCCGGCAGCGTGAAACTGTTGGGCAGCCGGCGCACGGCCAGGTCGACAGTCGAGATTGCGACGCACCACCACACCACGGCAAGACCTGAGATCAGTTGCACCACCGAGGTATTCAGTGCGCCGACGGCAACCCAACCTGTGGCGACACCGCACTGGGGCACACAACAGAGAGCCACGACTGGTCGATAACCGTGTCGTCGCAACCAACTGTCGACGATCGCCCGAGCACCGACACCACCGACTACCCCAGCGCCTGCCAAGACCACCAACGTCCACATGGTTTCGAGCTTGGTGTCTGGCGTTCACCAGCGGCACTCTACGAATCGTCTTGTGGACTACCTCGACACTGTGAACAGAGCTAAGCGATAGCGGCTGCCATCGCCTCTCGCGGAGCGGGCTTGCCCGTGAACTGCTCTACCTGCCCGAAGGCCTGATTGAGCAACATCTCGAGGCCACCGATCACCGTGCCACCAGCCGCCTCGACAGCCGAAGCGAGTGGCGTCGGCCAAGGGTTGTAGATCGCGTCGAGGACAAATCGTGCCCTCCCCAGTTGCTGGGCGAAAGGCGCGGCCGCTTCTGCGGGAACGGTGCTGACCAAGACCGAGGATTCGGCACAGATCCCACCGAGTCGTGCGTCGTCGAAGGAGACCAGATCAATGTCCAACCCGACAGCACTGCCGCATTCGATGGCACCGGATGCTCGCCCCGGATCACGCGCGACCACGGTGACTGTCCGAACTCCCATGTCGGCCAACGCGACCAGTGCCGGCCGCGCGGTGCCTCCCGCGCCGACAACTACCGCCGAAGTGCCGCTGAGATCGCCGACGCCGCCGGCGATCAACGCACCGCTGACTCCGTCGACGTCCGTGCAGTCGGCACGCCAACCGCCGTCGATGCGAACCAAGGTGTTGGCCGAGCCGATGGTCACCGCTCGCGGTGTGCGTTCGGTGGCATATTCGAGTGCTGCGATCTTGCCCGGCATCGTCACGGAGAGGCCGACCCATTCGGGGCCGAGTGAGTCAACGAGGGCAGGCAACTGCTCGCCGGTGCATTCGATCCGCTCGTAGGTCCAATCGCTCAGCCCCAAAGCCTCGTACGCGGCCAGATGCAGCAACGGCGACTTCGAGTGAGCGATCGGACTTCCGAGAACTGCCGCCTTACGCGGCGTCGCGAGCGAAGTCGCGGTACTACCGTCCACTGTCGAGAATCCCACTTTGCTGTGCCAGTTCGATGTTGGCCAGATGCTCCTCGTAACTCTTGGTGAAGAGCGTCTGGCCTTCCTTGTTGATCGTGACGAAGTACAACCAGTCACCGGCCGCCGGCGATTCCACGGCCTTCAGCGCGTCGATGCTCGGTGAAGCAATAGGCGTCGCAGGCAGACCGGGCATTGCGTACGTGTTCCAGGGCGTGACGCGCTCACGGTCCGCATCGGTCGTGGCGACCTCGGTGGTGTCGAGTGAGTAGTTGACCGTGGAGTCGAACTGCAAAGGCTGATCGACTGCGAGTCGGTTGACGATCACCCGCGCGACCTTGGCCATGTCGCCAGGCAATGCCTCACGCTCGACCAGCGACGCTGCCACCAACAACTGGTACGGCGACATTCCGACTCCGCTGCCTGCTGTCAGGATCCCGGTGGCCTCGTACTTAGCGGCGCTGCCCTCGACCAACGAACGCAGGATCTCGGTCGGCGTCGCAGTGGGGTCGAAATCCCAACTGCTGGCGGCGATCAGGCCTTCGAGCTGACGGTCCTTGTCCGGCACGCTCTTGACCGACGACATCGCCCAGTCCGGCACGCCGAGCGAAGCCAGATCGGAAGACGCTCCCGCAGTGTTCAATTCGTCCGTCGAGACGCACTTCTGAGCGGAAACCGGGCCGACACAACTCGCCTCGGAAATGAGGTTGTAGATGCCCTTCTTGAGCGAGCCCGTCTGCGCGTCCGAACTGTCGTGCAGCTGACGCCCTTCGGCGATGACAACACTGCCGACTCGGGAGTCCGGGGCAACCAAACTGTCGAGTGCGCTCGCGGCACTACTCTGCACCGGCACCTGGTAGAAGCCGGGTTGTACCTTCTGGATCTCCGACGGATTGGCGATCGCAGCGTTGTAGAAAGCAGCGGAACTCGCGACGACGTTCTTCGCCTCCAGCGTCGCACCGATCTCCGATGCGGTTTCTCCACTGTTGATCTGGATGACCACGGGTGCGCCGCCCGGGCCGGCGAAGTCCTCCGCGGCCTTGTTGCGATCCATGTACCAGAGGGCACCGTAGGCACCGACACCGAGAACCGCGATCACCAACACCAGGAGAGCGAGAACACCAACCTTCTTACCTCGCTTGGCGCGCTTGTTGCGCGCTTCGCGTTGCTTGCGTGCCTCCGCTCGCGACATATGCGGCGGATCGATGTTCTGCGGCAACGCACGCATGACCATGGTCTCGTCGTTGTCGAAGTCGAACGAACTGGTGGGCCGGCTTCCGCCGCCCTCATCCCACCGCGCGTTCACAGATCGCCCTCCAGTGCAGCGTCCTTCGACGACTCCCCTGGTTTCACAGCTCTACTCCGCTCGTCCAGCCAGCCTTGCAGGATTTCCACCGCCGCAGCCTGATCGATCATCGGCCGCTGGCCGCGTGCCTTGACTCCACTTTCGCGGAGGTTGCGCGCAGCCGTGACGGTCGTCAGTCGTTCGTCGGACAGTCTCACCGGGATCGGTTCGACGGCCCGCTGCAGTCGTTTGGCGAATGCAGTCGCGATACCGGCGGCTTTACCTTGCTCACCGCGCAGCGTCTGTGGCAGTCCGACGATAACCTCAACGGCCTCGTATTCGGACACGATGGCGATAATGCGCCGGATATCCGGCGCGTCGGGCCCACGCTCCTTCGAGCGTGGAACCGTTTCCACCGGTGTCGCGAGGATGCCGTCGGGGTCGCTTGACGCGACGCCGATGCGAACACTGCCGACGTCGATGGCGATGCGCCGCCCGCGACCAGGGTCGTCGATGCCGGGGCGATCGGGACCCTGCTGCGTAGCCACCACCGTCAGCTGCCGCCCGCCAGCTCTCCGACTCTGTCCCGGATCGCATCGAGCGCCGCCGGGATTCCGGCGGAGTCCGAACCCGAGCCCTGGGCCATGTCGGGCTTTCCGCCGCCGCGGCCACCGATCTTGGGACCGAAGGACGCGACAAGCTCGCCGGCCTTCACACCGAGACCCTGGGCTGCCTTGCTGGAGGCGACCACGAACGGGACCTTGCCGTCGACGTCACCGAGGAGAGCTACGACGGCGGGTTCGGAGCCGAGTCGGCCCTTGATGTCCGTGACGAGGCTGCGCAGATCGTTGCCGCCGACTCCCGCGGGAGCAGGCTCGGCAATGACCAGGACGCTACCGATGCGCTTGGCCTTGGCGACGTACTCGCCTGCCGACGCCAGCACAGCCTTGGCCTTGGTCTGCTCGAGTTCCTTCTCGGCCACCTTGAGTCGCTCGACGAGCGCCTCGACGCGGGCGGGTACCTCTTCCGAAGGAACCTTCAGTGAGGAGGAGAGTCCGGCGAGGAGAGCGCGTTCCTTGGCGAGGTAGCGGTAGGAGTCCAAACCGACGTACGCCTCGACGCGTCGGATTCCGGAGCCGACCGACTGCTCACCGAGCAGCGTGACCTGACCGATCTGGGCGGAGCTTCCGACGTGAGTACCGCCGCACAGTTCCATCGAGAACGGACCGCCGATTTCGACGACACGAACCTCGTCCCCGTAGTTCTCACCGAAGAGTGCCATCGCACCCATCGCCTTGGCCTTGTCGAGATCCGTGACAAATGTGTTGACCGCGTAGTTGGACGCCACGGCTTCGTTGGTGAGTGCCTCGATGTCCTGCTTCTGGGAGTCGGACAGCGCGCCCTGCCAGGAGAAATCGAAGCGGAGGTAACCCGGCTTGTTGAGCGAACCCGCCTGAACGGCGTTGGGGCCGAGCACCTGACGCAGCGCCGCGTGCACCATGTGGGTACCGGAGTGCCCCTGGGTTGCACCCTTGCGCCACTCGGCGTCGACGTGCGCGAGCACGACGTCGCCCTCGGTGATCTCGCCCTTCTGCACCGTCACCTTGTGCGTCCAGACCTTCTTGGCGATCTTCTGCACGTCGTTGACCTTGGCTTCGAGGCCCGGCGCGGTGAGCGAACCGATGTCGGCGATCTGTCCACCGGACTCTGCGTAGAGCGGGCTGCGGTCGAGGATGACCTCGACGTCCTGACCGGCCTTCGCGACCGGCACGCGGACACCGTCGACGATCAGTGCGAGGACGTGAGCCTCGGAGACGAGCTCGTCGAAACCGGTGAACTCGGTGGCACCTCGATCGAGCAGTTCCTTGTAGACCGTGAGGTCCGCATGCGCGTGCTTGCGCGCTTGAGCGTCGTCCTTGGCGCGCTTGCGCTGCTCGGCCATGAGCGTGCGGAAGCCGTCTTCGTCGACGGTGAGACCGGCCTCGGATGCCATTTCGAGCGTGAGGTCGATCGGGAAGCCGTAGGTGTCGTGCAGTGCAAACGCCTGATCGCCGGCGATGACCGACTTTCCGGACGACTTGACCGTCTCGGCAGCATTCTCGAACAGGGCCGAACCCGACGCCAGCGTCTTGAGGAACGCGGTCTCCTCACCGACGGCAACGTTCTCGATGCGCGTGAAGTCGGTTTCCAGAACCGGGTACGACGGCGCCATCGTGTCGCGGACGACGATCATGAACTCGCGCATGGTGGGCTGCTCGCTGCCGAGCAGTTTGGCCGAGCGCACGATGCGACGCAGCAACCGGCGCAGGACGTATCCGCGGCCGTAGTTGCCGGGGTTCACACCGTCGGCGATCAACATCGCGGCGGTGCGTGCGTGGTCGGCGATGACGCGGAAACGGACGTCAGAAGTGTGATCGGTCCCGTACACGCTGCCGGTCAGTTCGGCAGCCTTGTCTATGACGGGGCGGAGAAGGTCTGTCTCGTAGACGTTTTCGACGCCCTGCAGGAGGAACGCAACGCGCTCGACGCCCATGCCGGTGTCGATGTTCTTCTTCGGCAGCGGTCCGAGGATCGGGTAGTCGCCCTTGTTGGTGCCCTCGCCGCGCTCGTTCTGCATGAACACGAGGTTCCAGATCTCGATGTAGCGATCCTCGTCGGCTTCCGGGCCACCCTCGACGCCGTACTCGGCGCCGCGGTCGTAGAAGATCTCGGAGCAGGGGCCGCACGGTCCGGGAATGCCCATGGACCAGTAGTTGTCCTTCATGCCGCGGCGCTGGATGCGCTCTTCGGGCACACCGACCTCGTCGCGCCAGATCGAGAACGCTTCGTCGTCGTCGAGATAGACGGTTGCCCACAAGCGCGTGGGATCGATGCCGTATCCGCCGTCCTCGACCGAACCTGTCAGCAACTGCCAGGCGTGGGAGATGGCTTCCTTCTTGAAATAGTCACCGAAGGAGAAGTTGCCCGCCATCTGGAAGAAGGTGTTGTGGCGGGTGGTGATGCCGACCTCTTCGATGTCCAGGGTGCGGACACACTTCTGCACAGACGTCGCGCGCGAGTAGGACGGCGTCTGCTGCCCGAGGAAGAACGGCACGAACGGAACCATGCCCGCGTTGACGAACAGAAGGTTCGGGTCGTCGAGAATCAGCGAGGCGCTGGGCACCTCGGTGTGGCCGGCCTTGACGAAGTGGTCGAGGAATCGCCTGCGGATCTCGTGGGTTTGCACTAACCGGTCCTTACCTTCAAGAGCGTCGAGCTATGGGTGTCCAGACTAACGCGTCGACCGGTGGAACCTGGCAGGCGTCAGCCACGAACGATTCGGCGGAGTTTGCTCACCCGATCGGCGATCTCTCGCTCGTTGCCGTGTGCGGTGGGCTGGTAATAGTCGACACCCACCAGATCGTCCGGTGGATACTGTTGCCGCAGAACACCATCACGTGTGTCGTGCGGGTACTTGTATCCGACTGCGTTGCCCAATTGCTCGGCACCCTTGTAGTGCCCGTCACGCAGATGCGGCGGTACCAGTCCGGATTTTCCGGCGGCCACGTCGGCCATGGCTGCACCGAGAGCGGCGATCACCGCACCCGATTTGGGAGCCGTCGCCAGATGAATGGTGGCCTGTGCCAGCGCCAGACGAGCCTCCGGCATACCGATCAGCTGCACTGCCTGGGCAGCGGCGGTGGCAGTCTGCAGCGCCATCGGGTCCGCCATGCCGATGTCCTCGCTGGCATGAACCACCAGACGCCTCGCGATGAAACGAGGGTCTTCGCCCGCGGTCAGCATCCGAGCGAGGTAGTGCAGGGCGGCATCGACGTCGGAGCCGCGAATGCTCTTGATGAAGGCGCTGATGACGTCGTAGTGCTGATCTCCGGCACGGTCGTACCGAACCGCGGCCTTGTCGACACTGGCCTCGACGGTCGCGAGGTCGAGCACCACCGGGCCCGAAGAGTCACCGGCCGTGTCCAGTGCAGCTCCGGCAGCGGCCTCGAGTGCCGTCAGGGCTCGGCGTGCGTCACCGGCCGCCAGACGAACGAGGTGTTCCATCGCGTCGTCGTCGATCGCGATCGCTCCCCCGAACCCGCGCTCGTCGGCGACCGCACGCTCGAGCAGTTCCTGGACATCCGCAGCGGTGAGCGATTGCAGTTGCAGGACCAACGAGCGCGACAACAGCGCGGAGACGACCGAGAAGGACGGGTTCTCGGTGGTCGCGCCGACCAGGAGCACGATCCGGTTCTCGACCGCGGCGAGCAAGGCGTCCTGCTGGGTCTTGGAGAAACGATGGACCTCGTCGATGAACAAGACGGTCTGTTCGCCGTTCAGCAGACGGCGGCGGGCAAGTTCGATGACACCGCGGACTTCCTTGACGCCGGCGGACAGGGCAGACAGTGCCTCGAACCGACGGCCGGTAGCGCCCGAGATCAACGAGGCGAGCGTGGTCTTGCCGGTGCCGGGAGGTCCGTACAGGAGAACCGATGCGGCGCCGGACCCCTCGACCATTCTGCGCAGCGGAGCACCAGGGCCGAGCAGGTGCTGTTGACCGACAACTTCACCGAGGGCGAGGGGACGCATGCGGACGGCCAGAGGAGCTCCAGGCGGCACCGAGGACAATGCACGCTCGGCGACAGACACGACATCGGGTTCGTCGACGATCGCGGATTCCTCCGGAGTTGCCTCGAACAGACCGTCTTCCGCCACCACGCCGTCTTCCGCCACCACGCCGTCTTTCGCCCCCACACTGTCTTCCGCTTGCCAATCGCTCACGAATCGACGCTACTAGAGACCACCGACGCTTGACACAACCCGCGGTTCCGCCAGCCCTCACGTCCTCGGCAAAGGCGCTGTAATAGCGTTGTCGCCATGAGCACCTCCGAGATCGCCACCGTCCTCGCGTGGCACGATGCACTCAACTCCCAAGACATCGACACACTTCTGCAGTTGTCGAGTGACGACATCGAGGTAGGCGGCCCCAAGGGCGCGAGCCAGGGACTCGCTGCCCTGCGCGAGTGGGCCACCAACGCCGGCATCACGCTCGTCCCCGGGAAGATGTACGTCCACCACGGCGTGGTCGTCGTCGAACAGACCGCAACGTGGGCGGCCGAACCGGACAAGTCCGCGACCCTGGCCTCGGCTTTCCGAGTCGTGGCCGACCAGGTGACGTCGACGTTCCGCCATCCTGATCTGGCGACGGCCCTCGCGGCGACGGACCTGTCCGAGAACGATCTGGTCTCCGACAACTGAGCAGACTACCGAAAAAGGGCGCTCGTGCTGCATGCACGGGCGCCCTTCTGCGTGTGATCAGTCAGAGACTCAACTGAACTCGGTGCGCAGCGCCGCCACGACGTCGCGGGCGTGTGCCTCGACGGCGTCGTTGCCGGCGAGTTTCGCCGAACGCGCGAGTCTTGCCCAGCGTCCCACCAGTGCGTCGGCCCGTGGAATCGAGAGATAGTGCTCGCGGACAGCGGCGATACGTGAATGATCCTCGGGCAGGTACAGATAGGTGCTGAGCCAGACCCAGATGAGTTGGGCCTCGACGATCCTGCGCCCCAATTCGGCCTCGTCGGCCAGGGCCGGCCACATCCCGACGACCTCGGCCCGCCAGGCATCGACCATCGCCGACGCCCGCTCTTCGGTCAGGTCGATGTTGCACAGGCAACCGGGGAACGACACCAACGCGTAGGTGATGTCGAGGAGGGCGTCCCGGTAGCCACCCCACTCGTAGTCGAGGAACTGCACGCCGTCGTCGTTGACGATGATGTTGTCTGGGCACAGGTCCGACGGACTGAAGGCGCGGAATCGACCGCCACTGAACAGTGTCTGCGCGTGCCGAACCTGCTCGAGAATGTCCGAGCTCACATCGATGCCGAGACTTTCCACCAACATCGCGGGAACACCGGCCACTGCGCGTCCCACTTGATCCGCCACTTCATCGGAGCAATGGGCGACCTCGGCTCGACGCAGCAGTGCGGTGAAGTCGTCCTCACGGCCGACGGTCGCGGCGTGCATGCGCCCCATGGCCTGCGCCATGGCCATCAGCGTGTGAGTGACGGTGTCCGGGTCGGAGTCTTCGAGTCGGACGCTGATGGCGGTGGCGTCGCCGAGATCACTCAGGATCAAGAGGCGAGCATCGAGGTCGGACGCCAACAGTTCGGCGCCGGGGCGTGCGTCCTTGGCAAGCGCGTTGGCGAACTGATACGACACCGCTTCACGAAGGAAAGCGGTCTCGACGTCGAAGTCACCTTCGGACGCGGCGGGGAGCGCAATCGCGGTTTTGGTAGCTCCCTGGAAGTTGTCGCGGACCTGCTTGATCACCAGCGTTCGAGGCAGGGAGAACGGGTTCTCGGCGACACGTACGCGCAGCACGACGGTGCGGCCACTCCCCCCGAGATCGACTGGATCCACCAGGGTTACGGGTGCCCCTGTGCGGCGTGTCAGCAACTGCTCAGCAGCTGCGACGACTTCGGAAACGGGGTCTGCCAGTAATGCGGTCATCACCGACCAACTTACCCGTTAGTGACTCCGATCATGCCCAGCTCATCCACTCACAGCGGAGAATTCAAGCCCTCACAGCGACAGAAATTGCCGTCTACCTGCGGCGATGACAAAAGTCCCTAATCGCCACATCGGCACACAGTTCTCGCGAGAATTCTGCTGTCGGTGAGCAGAACTCCGAACCGGCGATGTCATGGAGTTTTGTCCTCGTCGACAAATCGAGAAATGCCTTTCAACGCTGCTTCGAATTCCTCGTCGGCCCGGGTTCTGACCCAGAGGACGAGCACGCAGGCAGTGACGATCCCGACCAGGTTGACAGCCAGTTGCAGCGACGACAACCCGGCGATCCGCCATTCTCCGTTTGCTGCCGCAACCACCGCGAAACCGGCGGCAGGAACCGTGGTGACGGAGATGAACACTCCGACCAAGGCAGCGGACTTCGACGAGACGAGTGCCAGCATCCCAGCCGCACCGGCAAGAAGCGCGACGACAAACGAGATGGGCCCGACCTTGTAGACGAAATCGACCTCGTGGAGCGATTCGAGACTCACGACGTCCATCCACCCGAAGAACTTCACCACGAACGTTGCGGCGAGAGTCACGCCCATCGCGATGGGGAATCCGACGGCGAGCGCGAGAATCGAACGTCGACGCAACCGTCGATCCCGCCGTACGAGTGCCACAGCCAGCGCGGCCAGCGGCCCGAACTCCGGGCCGACGACCATGGCGCCCACGATCGTGATCTGAGAGTCGGTGACAACGCCGATTGCCGCGAGCAGACATGCGATCGTCAGGAACGCGACGAACAATCCGTTGAGAGTTGATTCTTCCCGAGTGCGGGACAGCAATTCCTCCCACACGACGGAATCCGCGGGATCACCCGGCACGTCGCGCTCGGCTTTGCGCGCCGCCGCCGACAACACCGTCTCGACTGGTACGAGCGTCATTCCGCCGTCCTCGGCGACGCCGAGAGCGGTCAGAGCATCGACGACGTCGTTGGCCGCCTCACGGGCGACGTCGGCCTCCACCATGTCGCCGGCGGGATGAACCGCGACATCACGTAATACGACGATGTGTGTCGCGCCCCGCTGCGACGCGAGCGCACCGAGAACTTGCTCGGTGCGCTCGGTCGGGCAGATCACCCGCAAATGCAGCATGGCGATCCGGTGTCGGCTCTACTTGGCTTCGACGGCGTCGCCTTCGGACTTCTTGTCCTCTGACTTCTTCTCGGGCTTCGCGTCAATACCCGATTCCTTGCGCTGCTGCGCAGAAATCGGTGCCGGAGCATCCGTCAGCGGGTCGACGCCGCCACCGGACTTCGGGAACGCGATGACCTCACGGATGGAATCCATGCCGGCGAGGAGAGCGGTGATGCGGTCCCAGCCGAAAGCAATTCCGCCGTGCGGAGGCGCGCCGAAGGCGAAGGCGTCGAGAAGGAAGCCGAACTGCTCCTGCGCCTCTTCCTCGGAGATACCCATCACCTTGAACACTCGTTCCTGAATGTCCTTGCGGTGGATACGAATACTGCCGCCGCCGATCTCGTTGCCGTTGCAGACGATGTCGTAGGCGTAGGCGAGAGCGGAATCCGGATCGGTGTCGAACGTGTCGAAGAACTCCGGCTTCGGCGACGTGAACGCATGGTGCACGGCGGTCCAGGCGGAGTGGCCGAGAGCAACGTCACCGGATGCAGTGGCGTCGGCGGTCGGCTCGAACATCGGAGCGTCGACGATCCACACGAAGGCCCACGCGTCGGGATCGATGAGATCCTTCTTGCGGGCGATCTCACCACGGGCTGCGCCGAGGAGGGCGCGCATCGGCTTCGTTGCGCCGGCTGCGAAGAAGATGCAGTCACCCGGCTGAGCTCCGACGTGAGCAGCAAGGCCTTCACGCTCGGCGTCGGTCAGGTTCTTGGCAACAGGTCCACCGAGAGTGCCGTCTTCGCCGACCAACACGTACGCCAGGCCCTTGGCCCCGCGCTGCTTCGCCCATTCCTGCCAGGCGTCGAGTTGCTTGCGCGGCTGGCTTGCACCGCCGGGCATCACGACGGCGCCGACGTACTCCGCCTGGAACACGCGGAACGTCGTGTCCTTGAAGAAGTCCATGCACTCGACGAGTTCGATGTCGAAACGCAGGTCCGGCTTGTCGCTGCCGTAACGACGCATTGCCTCGGTGTAGGTCATGCGGTCGATCGGCGTCTTGATCTCGTGGCCGACGAGCTTCCAGAGCGCCGTCAGGATTTCCTCGGCAAGCAGGATGATGTCGTCCTGGTTGACGAAAGCCATCTCGATGTCGAGCTGAGTGAACTCGGGCTGACGATCGGCGCGGAAATCCTCGTCGCGGTAGCAACGCGCGATCTGGTAGTAGCGCTCGATGCCGCCGACCATGAGTAGCTGCTTGAACAGCTGCGGGCTCTGCGGCAGTGCGTAGAAGCTACCGGGCTGCAGGCGTGACGGTACGAGGAAGTCACGGGCACCCTCCGGCGTCGAACGCGTGAGCGTCGGAGTCTCGACCTCGACGAACTCGTGGTGCGCGAGTACGCCGCGCGCTGCAGCACTTACCTTGGAACGCAAGCGAATTGCGGATCCGGGCCCTTCACGACGCAAGTCGAGGTATCGGTACTTGAGGCGTGCTTCTTCGCCGACCTGATCGTCGAGCTGGAACGGCAGCGGTGCGCTTTCGTTGAGAACCTCGAGTTCGGTGGCGTTGACCTCGATTGCTCCGGTGGGGATCTCGAAGTTCTGGTTGCCCTCGGGGCGAACCTCGACCGTTCCGGTTACGCGAACGCAGTATTCCGCGCGCAGACGGTGCGCCTGCTCGGCCACGTCACCTGCCCGGAAAACTACCTGCGCAACTCCGGATGCATCACGGAGATCGATGAAGATCACTCCGCCGTGATCACGACGCCTGGCTACCCAACCGGTGAGCGTTACGGTCTGCTCTGCCTGCTCGGGTCGCAATGAACCGGCGAGATGTGTGCGCAGCACGGGATTCCTTTCGAACTACTTCCAATAACCGACGACCGACTACTTTGCCTGCGATCCTACGGAGCGAACTGCGCAGAGCGGAAACGCGGACCCGCATCCCATGCGAAGCTATCTCCAGAAGTGACGGCAAGCACTTGTTCACGACAGCAGAAAGCGGACATAGATGACCTTCAACGAGGGGGCCCGCGGCGAAGCGGGACGCGTTCAGGTTCAAGGCGGCGGGGGCGGCGGTGGCCGCGGCGGCAAGATCGCGATCGGCGGTGGCGCGGGCGGCATCATCGTTCTGATCCTGGCGCTGTTGTTCGGCGGTGACCCCGGCTCACTACTGGGCACGTCCACCGAAACTTCGAGTTCGTCGACCGGACTGTCGTCGGTCGACGAGTGCACCGGCGCTCAGGCAAACGCCGATGTGAACTGCCGCGTCACACTGACCGTCGGAAGCCTCGACGACGTTTGGGAACAGCAGTTGGTCAAGCAGACCGGCACGGCGTACGTGCGACCTGAAGTCATTCTGTTCAGCGGTTCGGTCAACACCGGTTGCGGCCAGGCGTCGAGTGATGTCGGTCCGTTCTACTGCCCGGCGGACCAAACGGCGTACTTCGATACGAGCTTTTTCCAATTGCTCGTCGACCGTTTCGGTTCCAGTGCCGGACCGCTCGCACAGGAGTACGTGGTCGCTCACGAGTTCGGACATCACATCCAGAATCAACTCGGCGACATCGGCCGCGCGCAGGCCGACCCGCAGGGTGAGCAGTCGGGTGCGGTTCGCACCGAACTCCAGGCCGATTGCTACGCAGGCGTCTGGGCGCATTTTGCCGACACGATTCCCGATCAGGCGACCGGTCAACCGTTCCTGAAGCCCTTGTCAAAAGACGACATTCGCGACGCGTTGTCCGCCGCCTCGTCGGTGGGCGACGACCGTATCCAGAAGTCCACGACCGGTCGGGTCAACCCCGAAGGTTGGACACACGGTTCCTCCGCACAGCGTCAGGCGTGGTTCATGACCGGATACCAGACGGGCCAGATCTCGTCGTGTGACACGTACTCGGCGCGGGATCTGAACAATCCGCCCGATCTGAAGCGGTAGAGAACCTCCGAAATACCATCCCGCCGACAATTTTTTCTGTCTTGACAGATTTGATTGTCGGTGGGATGGTTTTCTCATGTTGGAAGTTGCAGTCATCGATCGTCCCGCAGCTGCCGAGGCCTCGCTCGATCCGATCCGCCAACGGATTCTGGCTGAACTGGCAGTCCCGGCATCAGCATCCTCGCTGGCACCCCGAGTGGGCTTGACGCGCCAGAAGATCAATTACCACTTGCGCACTCTCGAGGAACACGGACTCGTCGAACTCGTCGAGGAGCGCAAGCGGGGAAACATGACGGAGCGGATCATGCAGGCCAGCGCCGCGTCGTACGTCATCTCCCCCGCTGCAATGTCGGCGCTCGCGCCGGACCCGAGCCGGTTCCCGGATCAGCTCTCGGCGCGCTGGCTCGTCACTCTCGCGGCGCGGATCGTCCGAGAGGTCGGCGAACTGATCGCCGGCGCAACTGCGGCCGGAAAACCGTTGGCGTCCTTTGCCATCGACAGCGACATCACCTTTGCCACGGCGGCCGACCGCGCCGCCTTCGCCGGCGAACTCGGCGAGTCGGTCAACTCACTCGTGGCCAAATACCACGACGGCAATTCCGAAGCCGGGCGCAAACACCGCTTGGTTGTCGCCCTGCATCCCAGTCTCACCACACGCCACGTCACCACACCCGAAACGGAGCAGTAGCGATGTCCGAGAAATTCGAAATCCGCCGCGAGGTGGTCGTCCCCGGAACTCCCGAGCAGATCTGGGCCGCAATCTCGGCAGAGACGGCCGGCTGGATGTTCCCGTCCCCGCTCGAAATCCCTGCGGACGGCAGTAGTCCGGACAGCCCGATCATCGCGACGTGGGAGCCGCCCCGCGAGCTAGCCATCCACATGCAAGGCCCCGACGGCTGGTTCAACAACCTCGAGTACGTCGTCGAGGCCCGCGACGAGAGCACCGCCGTTGTCCGCTACGTCCACGCCGGAGTGTTTGCCGAGGACTGGGACAACCAGTACGACGGCGCGAGTAAGCACACGGACTTCTACCTGCACAGTCTCGGCCAATACGTGCGGTACTTCGCCGGCAAACCCGTCACCTATGTCTCAGCCGAAGGCCCGGAATCCTCTTCCTCGCCGCAAGCGATGGGAACGCTTCGCAGCGCCCTCGGAATCACCTCGGGCACCGCTGTCGGTGAAGCCGCGTCGGTGGAAGTCCCCGGAATCGGAACCGTCGACGCGATTGTCGACTACATCAACGACTGGTTCATCGGCTTGCGTACCGAGGACGCATTGCTGCGGTTCTACGGACGAAACGCCTTCGGCGGCACCGTCGACGCGGCCCATCACCTCTTCGCAGAGGGCGCTGACGGTGGATCAGCAACGACAGCGTGGCAGGCCTGGCTCGACGGCGTGTTCGCCTGAGTCGTCACACTCCCCGCTCTGCTGACACGCGACCGTCGTCGATCGCGGTCAGCAAAGCGGCATGATCGCGTGCGTTGCGTTTGGCGTAGGAAGCCGCGAACTCCCCGATCGCGAAATCGAATTCGGTTCCGTCACCGAGATATTCGGCGATCGCAATCCGATCGGACGAGCGAGCATGCGCATAGGCCAGGACCCTCGCGCATAGTCGCCCGTAGAGTTCCATCCCTTCAGGTTTCATGGTTTCGATGACCGCTGATCCCTTGCCGTCCCGAAGTTGGCGGATGTAGAAGTCGTGCTCATCCTCGTCGAGTCCCGGTCCGCGCTCCCACCCCAGGAAGATGTCACTGGTGGCCTGCATCAGGCGCTGCCCGTTCACTACTCGTTCACCCTCGTTGGAGAAGGTGGGGCCATCGACGTACGCCGAGAGAACGGACGGCTGCGCCTCCTTGACCTGCAGGATCAACGGATCGTCGTCGTCGACGCCTTTCATCAGGATCATCCACGCGCGCGTTCCGACGCTCCCGACACCGACAACTTTCCGCGCGATGTGCGTCATCTCGAAGCTTTCGAGCAACACCCGACGGTCCCACTGCAACGTGCTTCGATAGGAACGAACGCGCTGACGTAGCAACTCCTCGATCTGAGTGAGGTCGGTGCCCGCGAACAATTCCTCTGCCGGCACGATCAGCGGCGGGTCACTGATGAACCGCCTTCTCCCGTCGACGATTTCGGTGAATTTGCCGGCCGCCTGAGCGCTGTCTCGGCGACGAGCCTTGTCCAACGTCGCCTGGGTCCGCTCGAGCATTCGCTTCTTCAAATCGACGCGAAGTTCTTCCAGTCCGTCTTCGGGTGCGATGTGCGCGTACCAAACTGCGAGGTTCCCCAATCCTGCCTGAGCGATCAGGGTTTCGCGATACTCGGCCGCACACCCGCGAACGATCTTCTTACGCTCTTTGCCGGAGTATCCGTTGTCCTTCGCTGCGATCGCCAAACTGGCGGCCAGCCGTTTCACGTCCCATTCGAACGGCCCCGGGTACGTTTCGTCGAAGTCGTTGATGTCGAACGCGAGCTTTCGCTCGGGCGTCGCATAGATACCGAAGTTGCTCAGGTGTGCGTCGCCGCAGAGTTGGCTGTTCAGGCCGGAATCAGGGCTTCGGGACAAGTCGTCCGTCATCACCAGGGCAGCACCACGGAAGAACGAGAACCGGGACGCCGACATGCGCCCGTATCGGATGGGCACCAGGTCCTGTACCCGCGACTTCGCCTGCAATTCCAGCAGTGATATCGGATCGCGGTCACTCTCTGTCAGATCCGCGAGCGCGGCCAATGGCGTATCTCTACGCGCCTGGCGGCCGCGCGCCCGCCTCTCGTCGACAGTGGGATGCTCGGTACGCACTGCTGTCATCTGCCCGACCTTTCACTCGCAACGGCTATCGCTACGAACTCGACGCGTCGGGCGTCGTTCGGCCTCCTGATCCGCGCGCTGCGCGTACCAGGAGTTCCGGACTTGACACCAACGCCTTGCGCCACGGAAGTACCCCGTCGATCTCGATCTGAATCGACAGGCTCAACACGGTCCGAATCAGAACGATCATGCCCAGAACTGCGGCGTCGGTCAGCGACGGTGAAGACGTCACAGTCTTCACCAGATCAGCGGCGACAAGGATCTCGAGCCCGAGAAGGATGACCGCACCCATCGTCTCGCGCAGAGTGCGAAACGCTGAACTACCGTCGCGCGTTCGACTCCAGGCGCGCCCCGCGATCACGAATGCGAACACGAACCCGAGGACCATGGCGACAACACCGAGTACTTCGAACCATTCGGTGACAAGCTCGAAGAACCTGATTTTGTCCATGATCATGATTCTCGAGGTAATGCACCGATAAGTCGAGGTGACACGACGGAGTCAGCTGAAGATCCGCTCGATGTCGTCGAGTCGCAGCTCGGTCGCGCGAGGAGAATAGCCCGAGCCCCACAGGCTGTCGTCGACGTAATGGACGTTCCCCGAGCGGACAGCGGGAAGACGCTCCCAGAGCGGGTTCATTGCCAACTGCGCGCGGACGTCCTGCTGGTCCTGGAATGCACCCACGATGATCACGTCGCTGGTCACCTGATCGAGTTGCTCCGCTGTGAGTGTGCGGGTGAACTCCTCCGATGTAGCTCGATCGCCCGGGAAACCGAGAGCATCGAGAAGAGCGTCGACCTGGTTGTAGACGACACCGTTTTCGCCGGTACGCAGCAGCGTCACCGACGGTAGCGAGCCGAGGGCCGAGAGCCGATCCTTGATTGTGAGGAGGCGCTCTTCCGTTCTCGCGTTCAATTCCGCAGCAGCTTCTTCCCGTCGGACCGCGACGCCCATCGAGGTGACCAACTTCTTCATCTCGTCCCACGTGAGGTACCCGTTGAAGCCGGCGAACACTGGAACACCGGTCGCAGAGAGTTCGTCGTAGGACTTTGCCGCATAAGCATTTCCGGCGGTCAGGAGCATGACGATCAGATCCGGCGACGCGCCGATGATCGCTTCCTTGTTCCACGTTCCCGCCGTGCCGAGGTTCGGGATGTTCGCCGCCTCCGGCATCGTGCGCAACACCGCGTCGCCGCCCACCCCTTCGAGACCGAAGAAGCCGCCGACGATCTTCTCCGGCGGCACACCGAGGTCGAGGACCGTCGCCATGGCGCTGACGTGGGCGATGACCATTCGCTGCGGATCCGACGGAATCTCGACTCTGCCCGTCTCATCCTGCACTGTGACGAGACCACTTGGCGCCGAGCCGTTTTCGTCGCTGCTGCACGCTGCCAGCAATGTCGCAGCCGCGACACCGAGCCCGGCGCCGAGGAATCCCCTGCGTGTCAGCGCATCGACGATGCGTTCCCACTGCTCGTCTGTATCGAGTGTGGTGTTATCGAGTGCGGGCGCCAGGCAGATCGAGTTCGGCACAGTTCGGTCCATTCGTTCGAGCGGTCGAAGATCTCCTCGATTGTGGCTATCGAACCGTCGAAACTGAACAGGATTTCGAGCCGACATCTATCGCTGTCCGGTCACACCTTCTTGACGACGCTCGACTTCAATTGCATCGGTCCGATGCCGTCGACCTTGCAGTCGATGTCGTGGTCGCCAACGCCCTGAACAAGGCGGATGTTGCGCACTTTCGTACCTGACTTGATGCCGGTCGGACTGCCCTTCACCTTGAGCGTCTTGACGACCGTCACCGTGTCTCCGTCCGCAAGGATGTTGCCTACGGCATCTTTCACCACACCCAGTTTCACCACACCCGAGTCCTCGCCGGCACTATCGGTCGGCGCCCACTCGTGCGCGCAGGACGGGCAGACCATCAACGCGCCCATCTCGTAGGTGTATTCGCCGGCGCATTCGGGGCAAGGGGGCAAGGTGTCTTCCACGCGGTTCATCCTATCCACCAGGCACCCGATCCCCATTTTTGCATTTCATGAGGCATTCTTGGGCGAAATATTGCATTCGATGAAACTTTGCACTCTGTGCAATTATGGATGAAATGGGAACCGAAACTCTCGGATTGCGCGAACGAAAACGAATTGCGACGAGGCAGCTGATCGAGCACACTGCCGTCGAACTCGTCCTCGACCTGGGCTATGACGAAGTGACCGTCGAGAAGATCTGCGAGGCCTGCAATCTGTCGACCCGCACGTTCTTCAACTACTTCCCCACCAAGGACGCGGCGATCGGTGGGCTCATGCTCGTCGTGCCAAGTGAGGCAACCATGCTCACGCTCATCGGCGAGCACCCGGACGATCCGCTGCGCGGCGCCCTCGCGGTCTTCGAGGCGGCGATGCAGATCGTCGACGAGCGACCCGATCTGCTCGCGCATCGACGCGAATTGTTCGAACGTCATCCCACGCTGTTGCAACAACATCTGGCCACCTTCCACGATCTTGAAGACACGCTCACCCGGATCCTCACGCGGGAGTTGTCGCACAGAACCGAGTATCGCCGCCTGCACTCGGATACAGCCGCTGCCGACGAAGCCACGGCAACGGTCATCACCGCAGGCGCCGCGATGCGTTACGTCTTCCGAAAATGGCAGAACAGTGAACGGGCAAGCCCCAGAACCGACTTGCTTGATCCGGCACTACTCCTGATGGCTCGAATACTCAGGTCCGAGAGCTGATCCACACTCTCTCGCACCAGCTGTCACTCAACTAAGGAACTACATGTCCACTCGAGAAGCTGCGACCGTCGAGCCCGACGGCACGCATACCGATACCGAGGCCGCGCCGGACAAACGGTCGATCATCCTCGTTTTTGTCGGGCTTATGATCACGATGCTTCTGGCATCGCTCGACCAGATGATCTTCAGCACCGCGCTCCCGACCATCGTGGGTGAATTGAACGGCGTCAACCACATGGTCTGGGTGACGACGGCATACATCCTCGCCTCGACCGTCATGATGCCGGTGTACGGAAAACTCGGTGACCTGATCGGGCGCAAGGGCCTCTTCATCGGCGCCATCAGCATTTTCATCGTCGGTTCGGTGATCGGCGGTCTGTCCCACGACATGACCACACTCATCGCTGGTCGAGCCGTGCAAGGACTCGGCGGCGGCGGATTGATCCTGCTGTCCCAGGCGATCATCGCCGACGTCGTCCCCGCCAGGCAACGCGGCCGGTACATGGGTGCGATGGGCGGCGTGTTCGCACTGGCTTCGGTTGCCGGCCCCCTTCTCGGTGGATGGTTCACCGAGGGCATCGGCTGGCGCTGGGCATTCTGGATCAACATCCCCCTCGGGCTCCTCGCCATCGCGAGCGCAATGGCATTCCTTCACCTGCGGAAGCCGAACCTCGGCAAGCCTCGCATCGACTATCTGGGAATGGTCTTGGTCGCAACGGCCGCAACCTGTCTGATCCTGTTCACCACTTGGGGCGGCAACACCTACGCCTGGGGGTCAGGCGTCATCATCGGGTTGATCATCGGCTGCATCGTGACCGCAGTGGCGTTTGTCTTCGTCGAGAAGCGTGCTGACGAACCGGTAATTCCGATGCACCTGTTCGCTCAACGAAACTTCGTGTTGACCACGGTCGCGGGTCTGATCATCGGCATCGCGATGTTCGGTGCGCTCGCCTACCTGCCGACCTACATCCAGATGGTGACCGGTAAGAACGCCACCGAAGCAGGACTGATGATGATTCCGATGATGGCAGGCCTGCTGGTCGCCTCCATCGGATCCGGTCAGCTGGTCAGCAAGACCGGCCGCTACAAGATCTTCCCCATCGTCGGAACATCCATCGTCGCAGTCGCTCTTGTCCTGCTCTCACGTCTGACGCCGTCGACCTCACTGCTGGTCTTCGGTTGCTACATCGCACTCATGGGTATCGGCCTCGGCCTCGTCATGCAGATCTTGATCTTGATCGTGCAAAACACCTTCCCCGCGGCCGAAGTGGGAACGGCCACCGCGTCGAACAACTTCTTTCGTCAGATCGGTGCGTCGTTGGGCAGCGCGATCGTGGGCAGCCTGTTCGCCTCGCGTCTGACCAATCTCCTGGCCGAGCGACTCCCGGCGAATGGCGGCGCGGTCGGTGGTGACGAGAACTCCTTGACCCCGGGAATCCTCTGGAAGTTGCCCAGCCAGGTTCGCGAGATCATCGTCGGTGCGTACAACGACGCGCTGGCGCCGATCTTCCTGTATCTCGTCCCCTTGGTCATCGCGGCAGTTGTCCTGTTGCTCTTCGTCAAGGAGAAGCCACTCGCGACAACGATCGATCGCTCGGCACCCCCGCTCGACTAATTGACTATCGTGGCGTGATGTCGCACGCACCGAATACGCCCAGACGCACTCTCGCTGTTCTGGGCGTATTCGGCGTTGTGGTGGTCGTAGTTGTCGCCGGCGCACTGTGGTGGTTCGCGCGCGGCGACGACGCTCTTGCCGGCGAGAATCTCGATTCGTTCCCGGCCGTCGACCACAGCATTCTCAGCGCTCAGCAGAGTGCGCTACTGGGCGTCCTCGAGCAGGAGTGGGAGTCAGGGAGTCCCGGCACCAAATACGCCGAGGGTGTCGAAGAATCGTGGTGTGCCGATTTCGTGAGCTGGTCGATGAACCAGATCGGCACGCCGTTCTCGAACCCCAACTCAGGGTCGTGGCGCATCCCCGGGGTGTACACGCTGCAGGAGTATTACGAGTCCGTCGACGCGTTTGTCCCCTACGGTCAGGACTACCAGCCCAAGGTCGGCGACACGATCCTGTACGGCGACTCGAGCCCCTTCGGCCAACACGTCAACGTCGTTCTGGTCAACGACGGCGGCACTCTGACGACCGTCGGCGGCAACGAGAACAACAAGGTCATGCTCCATCGCATCGTCCCGTCGGAAGTCCCGGGGATCGTCGGGTTCGGCGTCATCTGAGCCACCCCCGCCGTCGTTGCTTGATGGTTCTTGCGATGTGCAGAGGTGAGGCTACAGATTCGGGGTTGCCGTTGGATGGCACTTGCTATCAACCAATATTCGGATAATTCCGTGTTTCCGTCATTGACAGATATTAGACATCTGTGAAGAAGTTTCCCTGCCAACTAGATTCGTATCCAGCTGTCCCCCACCCAGAACAGGAATTCGATGCGCCCTGGTGAGCTCACCACTCTCGAGCAGATACAACTCATGGCCCGCGCGGCTGCTACGCAGGCCATGAGCACGCCGTCGATGCTCTGGCTGCGGCTCGGCCGCTACCCCACTCGCACACCCGAGCTGCGCAAACGCCCACTCCCGGACACCAAGCTGTGCAGCGAAGCGCTCGATCACGCCAGAGGAACCCTCTCCCCCGCGGTCTTGAACCACAGCCTGCGCTGCTGGATCTGGGCCGACGCCTTCGCGCAGATCGATGCGATCGAGTACGACCCCGAAGATCTCTTCACTGCGTGCGCCCTTCACGATGTCGGACTGGGCGCAGAAGGATCGGCCGAGCACGGGTGTTTCACCTACATCAGTGCCGCAGACGCAGAAGAACTCGCGACCCGAGTGGGAACTTCGGAGAGGTCGGTACGGCGAATCGGCGAAGCGATCCGTCTGCACATGGATCTGACCGTCGACCGCGGCGCGGGCGCTGACGCCTATCTACTGCATGCCGCAGCGCATTTCGACGTTGCCGGTCGGCGTGCGCCCGAAATTCCGCGAGCAACTGTTCATGCAACAATCGCGGAGTACCCGCGAACAGGGTTCACCGACGAGTTCGCGCAATCGATGCGGCGCGAGGTCGAGCTCCGTCCGCACTCTCGCGCGGCGACGCTCTGGAGATCGGGAATGGCCCTGCCGTTGCGTACCAATCCCCTGGATTGGAAGAGCCGGTAACTACGAAAAGTCCTCGAGCACTGCAGTTCGCGGTCCTCCGACGTTCCCGGTATTCACCACGCCGACGGGTTCGATCAACATCACCTCCGCTTCTTCCTCGGCGATCGGGCAATGTTCGACTCCGCGAGGTACCACGAACAGTTCACCGGGCCCCAGTGGAACATCGCCGTTTCGGAGTTGGATTCGAATCTGCCCCTTCGTCACCAGGAACATTTCGTCGGTGTCGGTGTGGGAGTGCCAGACGAATTCACCTTTGATCTTGACGATCTTGATCTCGTAATCATTGAGGACCGCAATCTTCTTGGGCGACCAGTGCTCGGTGAACTGACCGAACTTCTCGCGGAGCGATACCGCTGTTGCCGAACTGTTCATGTTGTTCCTCCCTCGGGCGCGCCACCACCGCGATGACGACCCCGCCACTCTTCGTCACCCGCGGCAGCTGCGTCTTGTACGTTTCTGACATGGATCCCCGCGGCGCACAGATCACCGCGTGGGCACCGGGCCTCGCGGGAATCACCGAGGTCTTCCATGCCGATTTCGTCGGACACGCCTATCCCAAACACACGCACGATCAGTGGTCTCTGATGCTCGTCGACCGCGGCACGATTGCATACGACCTCGATCATCGCGCTCATGGCGCAGCACCCGAGATCGTGACTCTGTTGCCGCCAGGCATCGCACACGACGGAGTTCCGGTCACCGAGGCCGGATTTCGTCAACGAATCCTTTACCTCGACACGTCAGTTCTCGGCGAGGTCCTCATAGGCCCGGCGGTGGACAGCCCCGAGATTCGAGACCCTCTACTGCGCCACCGCATCGATCAACTGCACTCTGCACTCGGCCCGGACGGCGAATCACTCGAAGCCGAAAGTCGCCTGAGGTTCCTCGCTGAAAGATTGAACAAGATCCTCACACCGGCCACAGGTCGATCCCTTCACACGCCGACCGTTGACGAACGCGTTGCCGATCAACTTCGGGACCTGCTCGATGCGCGACTCACAACGGGAATCACGATGCGGGAAGCGTCGAACATCCTGCAACGGAACCCCACGTATCTGATCAAGAACTTCGCGAAGCATTTCGGGCTTCCGCCTCACAAGTACGTGACGGGACGTCGGATCGATCTGGCGCGACGCGCAATCCTCGCCGGGCGCGAATTGGCGGACGTGGCCGTCGACGTCGGATTCCACGATCAATCCCACCTGTCGCGGCACTTCGTCAAGCATGTCGGGGCGCCGCCCGGTAAATACGCACTGAACGTGGTCGGCAGAGCGCGCTAGTCGAAGCACCTGGCACCGGTTTCGTCGAGCAGACACTGGTTCCGGTCAGCTGGTGCCTGTGTCCACTGAATGAAAACGGTGTCAGGTCCCAACGATCAAGCAGCCGTCTCGAGGTCGACCAGGAGGAGGTCCTCGCGCCGCGGCCCGTATTCACGATCGGTCAGCTGATACGAGCGCAACGCGCGAGGCGCGCGGGCCAATTCGTAGAACCGCTCGGACCCGGACACGAACTGCCTCGATGCCCAACCCCAGTTCGGGCCGTGCGGAAACTTCGGGTCGGGCAGCATGTCGGACTCCATCGACATCAGCCGTAGACGGCGAACCACTCCGGTAGTGGAGGCATTCTCGTCGAAATCGGTCCACGCCTGACGGGCATTTGTGTCGTCACGAGGAGTTCCGGCGCGTAGTTGCAAAGCGCCCGCGGCTTCGATCCGAGACGGCAACGGTAGTTCGGCGTCGAACATGAATTGCAGTGCGCCGACGCGAGCGATCGCCGGCTGGACCGGCTCCCGGATGTCTGACCCCTCGCAAGGCAGTCTCCACATCAATGGTTTCGAACTCGTTCGCACTTCCGCCGTCAAGAGCCACGCCGGCTCGACTACCGCCCACCTGCTCGGGCTGTCGACATTCCAGGAGAGTCCCCACCGGACGGTCTCCCCCAATTCCGGAGGAACGAACCACCGAAGACTCAGAGCGTCGACCACTACCGGCGTGATCATCGTGTCGAAGTTCGCCGACGCACCGACCACTCGACCGGCTCCACCGCATCGTCCAGCCCGAGAACCACGCGAGCTGCATTGCGCCCTTGATCAAACAGGGACTGGCGAACTGTGGTCAAGCCGGCGTCCGATGCGGCTGTTGTGTCGTCCCATCCGACGACTGCGACATCGTCGGGCAGCGCGAGGCCGAGTTCACGGATCGCGTCCAGAACCCCCAGAGCCAGTTCGTCACTCATCGCCAAGATGACATCGGGCCTTCGGCCCTCGGGAACGTCGAGAAGGGACCGAGCCATCCGCGCACCCTCGCTCCGCTCGTTGACGGTGACGACCCCCACCCGCACCGAGGGCCAATCGAGGCCCGCGTCGCGGACGGCGCGCTCGTAGCCCTCGAGCCGATGGCGGGACACCGGAAAGAAGGCTTCACTTGAAACCACGTCCATCCGAATCTCGGACCGACGCTCACGATCCCACGGAAGGCTGATCACCGCGGGCCGCTGCGCCCCCGACAACCCGACTGCCGCGATCGCAACGGCGCCGGCAACATCGTCCATCCCGACGAGATCCACACCCTCGTGCAACGGCCCACCCTGGATGCATGCGGGTTTTCCGGTGCCGACAATCGCGTCGAGGATGGGATCGTCGAAGACGGTGGTCCAGACGACAAAACCGTCTACTGCCGCGTCGCGAACTCTGTCGACGTCTCCCGGTTTCCCCGAGTTCGGCAGCATCATCAGCCCGGCGTTCGCATCCAGGCACGCTTCGGCGACTCCCGAGAGGAATCGCCGAGCTACTGCGTCTTCGAAGGCGTACGTCAGCTTCTCGCTGAAGACGACCGCGATGTTGTTGAATTTCCCGCTCCGCAAGGACTGCGCCGCCCGGTTAGGGCCCGCGTACTCGAGCTCTTCGGCGGCGGCGAACACCTTGGCTCGCGTTGATTCAGACACGCGCTCGGGCTGTGCGAAGGAGTACGACACCGACATCACCGACACGCCTGCGGCCTTGGCGACGTCGGCCATCGTCGGTCGACTCGAACGCTGCGCACGTATGGCCATGAGCATCAGCATAGCGAGTGCAAAATATCCATTGCGCAGGTGTGTATCGATACATGTATCGTTACACAACATGACTGTTCGACTGCCGAAGGCAACCACGCTACGGCTGATGACACTGGCCGGAGCAGCCTTCGCCTACGTGACGGCCGAAATGCTCCCCGTCGGACTGCTCAGCGAAATCTCGACGGATCTCGACGTCACCGAAGGGCGTGTCGGCCTACTGCTGACCTTCTACGCATACGGTGTCGCGGTCTTGACGCTTCCGCTGATCGGAGCGGTCAAAACCTGGCCGCGCCGACGCGTTGTCGTTCTGACGGTGGCCACCCTCGCGGTGTCGCAACTGGTCGCAGCATTGGCCGTCAACTATCCGATGCTGGTGATCGGACGATTGCTCTGCGCTGCGACGCACGGAGTGTTCTGGGCTGTCGTTGCCCCGGTCGCAGCCACTCTGGTTCCGCGCGGACAACAGGGCAAGGCAATCGCGATGGTGTATGCCGGTACGTCTCTCGCATTTGTTCTCGGAGGTCCACTGTCTTCGGCGATCGGCCAGTCCTGGGGTTGGCGGACTGCGTCGGCGGCAATCGGCGCGGTGGCAGTGGTCATCGCTTTCTCACTGCATCGTGCGTTGCCCGAAATGTCGGTCGATCAACACCATCGGAGCAAGCGAGACAAGCCGAAGCCGACACCGGAGATGAAACGGGCACTCGCCGTCATCTGCGCGGCAACGCTGTTTGCCGCCCTGGGGCAGTTCGCTTCGTACACGTTCTTCACACTTCTGGTGGAGGAAAGCCTCGGCTCGTCCGGTGGCATCCGTACCGCGATGCTTCTGGTCTACGGCGCCGCCGGCGCAGTCGGAGTGTGGGTCGCCGGCAAGTACTACGACCGCCGACCGCGTCTCTTCACGCTCATCTCGATCGCGACGGTGGCAGGCGCGCTGGCCATCTTCTGGCTCTTGGCGCCGTCGATGGGAGCGTTCGCCGTCGTCGCCACGATCTTGTGGGGTGCGGCGTTCACCACCGTTCCGATCTGCCTCCAATCCTCGGTTCTGCGCGCCGTTCCGATCGGGACCGACCGAGCCTCCGCCGTCTACGTCGTCGTGTTCCAGATCGCGATTGCAACGGGCGCTCTGCTCGGCTCTGCCGTCGTCGACGGTGGCGGGCTCTCACATCTGGCGGGCATCGGGGCCACTCTGATGATCGGTTCGTTGGTGATAGTCGGGTTCGGCCGACGCGCATTTCCCCGCGAACCGCAGCGGTCTACTCACTCCCCCACCGACGCGGCAGCGACGGTCGCGTCGTAGATCAGGGTGTATCGCCAGAACAGTCGTCTCCTGATCCGGCTACCTGGCAAACACAACGCGGCCGCGCGTCGGACGTCAGCCATCGACTCACCCGGTTCCGCGGTGGGAGCCGTCATCGCCTTCAGTGGCTCGGAGGCAACCCGTCGATGCTTGACGACGCCGACAACGGGATTGCACACGGTCGCCAACACCGACAGGAGTGCGTCGGTGGCTGTGGTCGATCGATAACACCCGACCACGACGAGCCGGCCGCCCGGTTCGAGCAGGCCGCTCAGCCGCTTCATCGACTCCTCGAGTGGAAGATGGTGCAACGCTGCAACGACTGTGATCGCGTCGTACTTCGCCTCGTATGCAAAGTCCTCGATCCGCCGCGCTTCGATGATCACGTTCTCGTCGTCGACAAACCTTGCGCGCACGGCGGCCGACGTCGTCAGGTCAGGTTCCACACCGACCACCACGTCGAACCGCCGCCGCAAGAGGTCGATCAGATTGCCGGTCCCGCTCCCCACGTCGAGAGCGCGACCGGACCTGACCCCGCGCAGATTACGTAGAACCCACCGGCCGTAGTGATCGTTGTGACTCCACGGATGGCGTCGGTTGAAACCGTCCAAGCGCGCAATCACACCCATACCCGACGGTATCAATCCGAGCCCGGGCACCGGCCGTCACAACCGCGGGTCGACCGGCTCCGATTCGAGAGCCAACACTGCGAACACGGCCTGGTGCGCTCGCCACAAAGGTTCACGGTCGACGAGCCTGGATACCGCCTCCATGCCGAGCGCGTACTCGCGCAGCGCCATCGACTGCTTGTGTCCGAGGTTGCGGTTACGCAATCTCGCAAGAGTCGACGGTTCGAGGTAGTCGGCACCGTAGATCAATCGCAGGTACTCCCGGCCGCGGACCTTGATCCCCGGCTGAACCTTCGCGTTGTACCCCCGCGGTCCGTGAATCTGATTCGCCAGCGGTTTGACGACCATCCCCTCACCACCGTCACCGGTGAGTGACTCCCACCACTTCGTCGCTTCGGACACCGAGTCTTCGGAACCGAGATCGACCACCAGGCGACGTGTAGTGGTAAATCGATTCGGGTCGGCCGCGGCCAGGCGGTCCGAAATACCGAGGTGCCATTCGTGATCCCGTTCCCCGTACGACTTGCCCTCGGCCGCCAGAATCTGGAACGGCGCGATGGTGACGCCGTCCAGTCCGTTCGTCGGCCACACGTACCGTCGGTAGGCCTCTCCGAAGCGCTCGATACTGGCGGCCCGAACAGTTGTCTGTTCGAACATCTCCGCCACGTCCAGGCCCCGCGCCCCGGCCTGCGCCAACACGGCCTCGCGAGCTGTGAGGTCTGATCGCACGGCCGCCGCGACCGACGCGTACTGCGAGCGCAGCAGACCTTCCGCTTTGACGTTCCACGGCAACAGTTCGCAGTCGAGGAGCAGCCAGTCGGTGCCCAACTCTTCCCACAACCCAGCGGAGGTGACTGCGGCGGCGATGTCGTCGATCAACTGCTGAGTCAGGTCGTCGTCGAAGAACTGGCGGCCGGTGCGGGTGTGCACCATCCCGGTGAGCGCATCCGGTGCGTCGAAGCGGGACTGAGCAACCGATCGATCACGGCACACGAGCACCACTGCCCGCGAACCCATGTGCTTCTCTTCGCAGATCACTGTTCCGATTCCGCCGGCCCGGTATGCGTCGAACGCGGTCGACGGGTGTTCCAGATAATCATCGGATTGGGCGCTCGCGCAGGGCGCCATGGTCGGCGGTAGGTACCGCAGCCATTGCGGCGCGACGGCGAATCGGCTCATCACTTCCAAGGCGCCGGCAGCGTTGTCGGTGCGAACGGACACTCGACCGCGCAGTTCGGTGTCGACGCCTGTTGTTTCGAGGACGTCGGCGAGATCGAGCACGTCCGGATCGCGAGTCGGCGGTGCCAGCGGTACCACCGGCTCGTACCAAACCTGCTTCGCCGGAACCGACACGATCTCTCGTTCCGGGTATCGAAGGGCGGTGAGGGATCCACCGAACACGCAGCCGGTGTCGAGGCACGCGGTGTTGTTGATCCATTCCACCTCGTGCACCGGAGTGTGACCGTAGAGGACCATCGCTGATCCTCGGTAGTCCTGCGCCCACGGGTACCGAACGGGCAAGCCGAATTCGTCCGTCTCACCGGTGGTTTCACCGTAGAGCGCAAAGCTTCGCACTCGGCCGGACGCCCTGTTGTGGTAGTCCTCCTTGAGACCGGCGTGCGCGACAACGAGTTTGCCGTCGTCCAGGACGAGGTGCGCGACGAGACCGTCACAGAAGTCGACGACGCTTTCGCGGAACTCCGCCGACTCGGTGGCCATCTGCTCGAGGGTCTCGGCGAGTCCGTGACTCGGCGTGACCTTCTTACCGCGCAGCGCCTTGACGAGTTTGTTCTCGTGGTTACCCGGAACCGCTATCGCATGTCCCGCCGCGACCATCCCCATGACCAGACGCAGCACACCGACCGAATCCGGACCTCGATCCACGTAGTCACCGAGGAAGACGGCAGTTCGCCCGTCCGGCGGCACCGCATCGACAGCTCTGCCATCCGTCCCGAAGTCGACGGTGTAGCCGAGTTTCACGAGGAGCGTCTCGAGCTCACTTCGACATCCGTGGATGTCACCGATGACGTCGAACGGACCACGCTCGACACGCAGATCGCTGCGGAGCGGGTGGCGCAAGAATGTGGCTTCGGAAACCGCGTCCTCACCTCTGAGGATGTGAACCGAACGGAAACCTTCCTTACCCAACCCGCGGAGCGAGCGAGTCAACTGTTGGTGCTGGCGGCGAATCACGTCGCGTCCGAACGTCCGGTCAGAGCGAGCGTCGTTTCGTGCAGAGCAGACCGATTCCAGAACATCGAGCACGACTGCCACCGGCAGTATGTCGTGCTCGCGAGCCAACGCAACGAGTCGCTTGCGCGCAGCGGGCTGGACGTTGGTCGCGTCGATCACCGTGAGGCGTCCGCGTCGCAAACGCTTGGCCGCGACGAACTCCAGCACTTCGAAAGCATCGGACGTCGACTCCTGTGAGTTCGGATCGTCACTGACCCACCCTCTGAATGTGTCACTCGAGAGGGTTTCGTACTCACCGAAGTGGCGCGCCGCAAAGGTCGACTTTCCCGAGCCACTGACGCCGATGAGTACTACCAGGGCGAGATCTGGAATCTCGTACACCGTCATGACGTTCGTGCCTCCTTCGTGAAGATTGCCATCTGTGTCGGCCCGCCGAGGACCGGATCAATTGCTCCGATAAATTCGAACTCCACGCAATAGCCGTGGACTCGGGCCGTTTCGGTTGCCCAGTCGTCGAATTGGGTCCGTGAGAACTCGAACCTGTGATCGGGGTGCCTGAACTCTCCCGCGGCCAATGCCGGATACAGCACGTTGTAGTCGGCATTCGGAGTAGTCAGCAGCACATACTGCGGTGCTGCGTCCACGAAGACCGATCTGACCAGCGCCGGCAGGCGCGCCGTGTCTACGTGCTCGACCACCTCCATCAGCACGGCTGCGTCGAAGCCTTTCAAGCGTGCGTCGCGGTACGTCGCGGACGACTGCATCAAAGACACACGTTCACGCTGGACGTCGGACATTTCGGTGAACTTCAATCTGCGTTGCGCCCGGGTCAGTTCGCGCGCGCTCACATCGACGCCGACAAGTTTGTCGAATCGAGCGTGCGGCATCAGCGCCTCGAGCAATTTACCTTCGCCACAACCGATGTCGACAATTGTTCTCACGTGCAGTCGCTGAAGCGTCGCCAAAACTGCGTCGACGCGAAGGCGTGCCAGCGGCGGATCCGGTCTCGGTGCTTCGATCTGCGCCTCAGCTTGTTCGGGAATCAGTCGATCGACCACCGATTCGACCAGGTCGCGTCGACGAGCCAGGTAGCGGGACATGATCAGCGCGGAATCCGGATGCGACGCCAACCACTCTCCAGCGACGCGGATCAATTTGTCTGCCTCGTCAGGTCCCACCCAGTAGTGCTTCACATCGTCGAGGACGGGCAACAGCACGTAGAGGTGCCGTAGGGCACTCTGCACCGTGTGTTCCCCGGTCAGTGTCAGCGACACGAAGTCGGAGTTTCCCCACGTCGGTAGGTGCGGATCAAGCTGCACCGGTATCGCGGTCACGTCCCAGCCCAGCGGCTCGAACAGCCGACGAGGCAATTCCGCATCGCCGCCACACGGAACCACCGGAATCGAGACGGTCAACGCGAGTTCGGCTCCGACGAGTTCCGGGTGCGACTTGCACGTTCCCGTCAACGCGGTGCGAAACAGCTTCGATAGAGCAACCGAGAGTATGGACGACGCCGCATACGGCCGATCGTTGACGTACTCCCCCAGCGAAAAGTTGTCGCCACTCTTGCCGCGTCGATACCTACTCTGCACAAGTTCGATGGGGTCGACGTCCACAATCACTGCCACCGTGGTCTTTTCGGCCGTGGCCTCCGGGTACAGAACCGTGGCGGTGCCGATCGCCAAGTCGAAGCTTTGCACGCGGTCGGGATGTTTGTGCAGCAGGTAGCTCAACGCGGTCGCATCAGGAGTCTGCGGGGTCGGGGTGGACGTCAGTGTGAGTAGCACCAGGCGAATGTAGCCCGGCAAACGTCCGGGGCGCCTCCGATTTACGCGCCCGCGGCCGTCAGAACAAGGTGAGAGCTGCTCCCGCACCCACCAGTTCCCGAGGCGCCTCACGCGATTCACTGCCAGCTGCACTGACATCTCGATGCTCCGAACGACCACCCAACCCATGACGCTCGACCAATGGCTCGACACGGCTTGCGAGCCAACGCTTGTATTCGGGAGTGACATACGCACCCCGCCCGTACAGCTCGCGGTAGCGACGGATGAGTGCCGGATGTTCCTGAGCAAGCCAATTCATGAACCAACCCCGAGTACTCCCCCGCAGGTGCATCGGGAAGACCGTCACACTCGTCGCACCGGCTTCGGACAGTGCCTCGAACAGACCGTCGAGGTGACTGGTGGAATCGGTGAGGAACGGAATGACCGGCGCCACCATGACATTGCACGAGAATCCCGCGTCGGTGATGGCCCGGATCATCTCGAGACGCGCCCGCGGTGACGGGGTACCAGGCTCGATCTGCTTCTGAAGTGCAGCGTCGTTGATCGCCAATGACACTCCGATTCCGACGTCGACCTGCGCCGCCGCCATCTTCAACAGCGGCAGGTCCCGTCGGAGCAGAGTTCCCTTCGTCAAGATCGAGAAGGGAGTTCCCGATTCGGTCAACGCGCGAATAATGCCGGGCATCAAGCGGTATCGGCCCTCCGCTCGCTGATAAGGATCAGTGTTGGTACCCAGTGCCACTGCCTCCCGTTTCCAGGACTTTCGCGCCAATTCCTTGCGGAGCACCGCGGCAATGTTCGTCTTCACGACCACTTGGGAATCGAAATCCGCGCCGGCGTCGAGGTCGAGGTACTCGTGACTCGGTCTCGCGAAGCAATATCGGCATGCGTGCGAGCAACCACGAAAAGCGTTGACGGTGAAGCTGAACGGCAACGTCGACTCTTCGGGCATCTTGTTGAGCGCGCTCTTGCAGAGCACCTCGTGAAACGTGATTCCCTCGAACTCGGGAGTCTGCACGGAGCGAACCAACCCGGCCCGTTCGAGTCCGGGTAGCGCTCCGTCATCTGCATCCAATGCCTGACCCGACCACCTCATGGCCCCAAGTCGAACACTTGTTCTAAGGTATGTCAAGATGGAGCGAATACCCGACCGTGCCTCACCACGGCCGGGGAGTTGTTGGCAGAATTCGGGGCATGTCGAACAGAATCAATATTTCGTCCGGTTCCGAATGGGAACCCAAGATCGGTTACTCCCGTGCCGTGCGCATCGGTAACCAGATCGCAGTCTCTGGCACCACCGCTCCTGGTGAGACCCTCACAGATCAGACCCGCGCAGCGCTCGAAACTATCAAGGCAGCACTTGCCGAGGCCGGCGCCTCGCTCGACGACGTCATCCGCACTCGCATGTACCTGCGCGACATGACGCAGTGGGAGCAGGCCGCTCTCGCGCACGGTGAAGTGTTCGGCGAGATTCGTCCCGCCACGACCATCCTCGAGGTCAGCTCGCTGATCGACCCCGCTCTGCTCATCGAGATCGAGGCCGACGCGGTTCTCAGCTGATCGCCAATCCGGACATTTGTGAAATGGGCGCCTAGTCTGAGCCGATGAAACCGATGCGGCTGTATCCGTTGACGCTCGCGCTCGGCATCACCGCCGCTTTCCTCTCGCCCGGTTCTGCACTCGCAGATCCGGGCGAGAGTCTTTCGACGGCTTGCGGCAGCCAGTTGAGCAATGCCGAGGTAGGCCGGATTGCCGAACTCAGCGACGTCACGACGCTGAACGGTGCCGGACTGCCTCGGCTCGAGACCGCTGTCGAACGTCATCGTGAGATCACGTCGATCCTCGTCTCACACCACGATTGGCGAGGCTTGTTCTCCATCGGCCTCGACGCTGTCGAACACGAGGCGGTGATGCCGCTGCAGCGAGACCCTGCGGCCTTCGCCGATGACGAGTGGGCCCATTCCGTCAGCTTCGAATTGCTGCGCAGGTACCTGGTGAACGTCCATGCGGAGTTCACCGGTACTCCCACCGATCCGGCGTGGACCAACTACTTCGCCCTGACACGTCAGTGCGATGCCAGTCCAGCACGGGTTGCCATGGCCGGCTACAACGCGCATCTCACCGTCGACCTCGCTCACGCCGTCGCCACGTCCGGAACCACTGCGGAGGATGTCACGGATTTCTACAAAATCGTCGATTCCATTGCCGTCAAGGGTGGTTCGATCGTGACCCTCACCAAGGCCGAGTACGACGCCGATCTGGGGCCGCTCTGGCGGTTCTACTTCGTCGGCGAAGGACTCGACCGATTGGCCGGAAACTCGCAGCCCTCGGAACTGCTGCTCCGCGCCGCCGACAGCGGATACAACACCATCACACTGGCCAACGGATTCGCCCTCCAGAATCCGCAGACACGTCCCGGCGCAGAACAGGAGATCGACGCACTCTGGCGTACTACGGATTCCGCTCTCGACGTACTCTCGCGACTCGGCGGTCTCTGACATCTCACCCTCCGCTGCCTGAAACGGACACACCTGCGACAATGACCCCATGACGGGGCACTCGGCGGGGCAAGGCATCCAGAGTCCCGCCATGCGCCGGGTGCGAGACCTGTTGCGCGGGCCCGCAATTGTCTGCGACGGCCAGGCAACCATCCGCGAGGCCGCGAAGTTGATGACCGATGCGGGCCGCCGTGCTGTTGTGATCCCGACGGAGACAAGCGGTTTCGGAATCTTCACCGAAGGTGACCTACGCGCTCGCGTGGTAGTCGGTGGTATCGACAGCAATCAGCCGGTATCAACAGTGATGACGCCGTCAGCAGTGACAGTCGATCCGGATCGATTGGGCGCCGACGCCGTGACCGACATGCTCGAGTACGGATTGCGCCATCTCCCGGTCGTGACCGAGGCAGGCGCACTGATGGGTGTGCTCGAACTCAGCGACCTCCTGACTTCGGCCACCAATCAGGGTTTCGAACTGCGCGCAGCGCTCGCCACAGCACAGGACGACGCCCACCTCGTCGAAACAGCCCGCGCGGTCCCTGTTCTGGTGACGGAATTGGTGGCCTCACGGGTCTCACCGCTCGACATCGGCGCGACGCTGGCCGTGCTGATCGACGTGACGGTCAGGCGAGCCATCGAATTGGTGGTGGGCGGAGACGAGCGACCGGATTTCGCGTGGCTGTCGCTCGGCAGCGTCGCCAGGCGTGAAGCGCTCCCCTCTTCGGATATCGACAGTGCGCTGGTGTGGGGCGGCGAATCTCATCACGAGGGAGCCGACGCCGCGAAGACCATCCACGACATCCTCGATCTCTGCGGGTTCCCTCGCGACACCAAGAACGCCGTCGCGACCCAGGCCAGGTTTGCTCGGACGCTCCCACAATGGCGCACTGCGCTGCGGAAATGGGTATCCAATCCGTACCAGGACCAAGCCCTGGTCATGTTGTCGATGCTGGCGGATGCCCGCGTCGTCGCAGGCGATCCGGCGTTGGATCCTCGCCCTGCGGCGTTGGATCAACTGCGACTGCACCCGGCCGTCATGCGACTGCTCCTTCGCGAAGCGGTCGGAGACAAGGCAAAGCTCCATTCGTTCAAGGACGTGATGACGCGTCGGACCGGAACCGTCGACCTCAAAGCCAGCGCCGTCCAACCGATCGTGAACATCGCTCGATGGGCGGGGATTTCCGTGGGCGCCCGCACGAGTTCGACACTCGAACGTCTCAAGGCTGCAGCGGGAAGCGGTTTCCTACTCGACGACGACGCCCAGGTACTGATCGAATCTTTCGAGGTGTTGCAGCAGATTCGTGTCCGCCACCAGACCGATCAGTTCGCGGCAGGTCGGCCACCGACCGACGAAGTCGTGATCTCCGAACTCACTCCGCTCTCGCGGAGCTTGCTGAGCAATGCAGTGCGCGAGGTCGCAGGTGTGCAACGACGACTCGAATATGCCGCGTCCGCGTCGGCGCTACCCGACATCGACCCGTGAATCGCACTGCGCTCGAACAGGTTCTGGCGGCGGAGCGCCTCGAAGGCTGGGATCCGAGTAACGAGCAGATCGCGGAACTCGAGGCCGTCATGATCGGGATGCTCTCTCGGCGTGAGTATTTCGAGCAGGAATTGGCGCGAGCCGTCGGCCTGTCGTCACCAATTCCCCCGCGGATCCGCTGGCGAAGATCAGCGCCGTACGTCTATCGCGGTACATCGGTGCTCGAGAACAATTTCGACGTGCGAGATCCCGCCGCACTGCAATCACTCGAGTTCGCGGCGACCGCGCTTCGTCTGGGTGAGGCGCATCTCGGCGGCGACCTCGTACCGCACACGCGAGACACAGCCGAACTTCTCCTACTTCACCAGCACGTTTTCCAAGATCTGTACCAGTGGGCCGGACACATCAGAACCGTCGACATCAGGAAAGGTGCGGCAACGTTTGCTCCGGTCTCGGCGATTCGGAACTACCTGTCCGAGGTGGAAGAGATCATCGCCGCCGTCGATTGGGTAGCGCTCGATCACGGCGCTGCGTCGTTCGCGCTCGCATCGGTGTACTCGACGCTCAATCATGCCCACCCGTTTCGGGAAGGAAACGGGCGAACCGGAACACTCTTCCTGCACCGACTCGCCGCCGACACCCGATATCAGCTCGACTTGTCGCGGGTGAGCAGAACCGAGTGGGTATCCGCGTCCAGGGATTCTGCGCCTTTCCGGCCCACCGGGACCCCGTCGCCTCGCCCGTTCATCGATCTGTTCAATCGCGCTCTGACTCCCTGACGAGCCCGGTGAACGGAGTGCCGCTTTGCACTATCACCACAAGCATCCCGTGATCCGAACCGGACTCGTGGATCTCGCCAGGGCTCCACAACACTGCCTCGCCTGACGCCATCGAGACCCGTCGACCGTCGCCTTCGGCTACCCAGCCCGAGCCGTCCACGACGACGTACAGCTGCCAGAGGTTCGCAGAGTGCTTCCCCAACAGGCTGTTCGGCCGACACCACGCGAAGTGACTCCTGAATTCTCCACCGTCCACCGAACGGGCGAGCTGCATCATGGTGATGTTCCGGCTGCCGTACTCGTCGGCGTCCAGGCTTCCTTGGGGCAGTGTCACGAATCGCATGGCTGAGTGTCGCTCACCTCGTCGACCTCCACAATGACCAACCATGAATGACCAATGATGACAACCACCGCGGACTGAACACCGTTACTGCTGAGTGAGCACCGCTTCCGACACGCTGGAAGCGGTGCTCACTCGAAGAAAAGGGTGCTCACTCGACCATCAACCGGGCAGCGCGAACTCTCCCGCGTCGGACCAGCGCTGACGCTCGGCTCCGAATGCGACGGACTGCATCGCGCGGAACTCCTCGATCGAGCGCGAGTACGACGCGAGGAACTCCTGATGCTCAGCCAGCGAGAAGCTGCCGTCCTCGATCTCGACTCCCCCGCCGCGGCCGGCCGCAGTGTCCGCGCGCAGATCCATCAGCTCTTCCGGCTCGACGGGGTACCAGGAGATCCGGTCGAAAAATCGCAGCAACCAGGGAGTGCCCTCCTCGAACGGGCCCGACTTCGCGGGGTGACGGTGATTCCACACCTGCGTCGTACGTCCGACGAACTGGTACCCACCTGGGCCTTCCATGCCGTAGATGCAGAGGTAAGCCCCACCGATCCCGACGGCGTTTTCGGGGGTCCAGGTGCGGGCGGGGTTGTACTTGGTCGTGACAAGGCGATGACGTGGGTCGAGCGGCGTCGCGACCGGAGCTCCGAGGTAGACGTCGCCGAGCCCGAGCACCATGTATTCGGCGCCGAAAACGGTGTCGAACACGTCGTTCACGGATTCGAGACCGTTCATCCGGCGGATGAACTCGATATTCCACGGGCACCACGGCGCGTCCGCACGCACTCCGTGCATGTACCGCTGGATCGCTTCGCGCGTAGCCGGGTCGTCCCACGACAGTGGCATCCGCACAGTGCGACTGGGCACAACGAGTTCGTTGGCCGCAGGCAAGGTGTCCTCCGCCTCGGCGAGCATTCCCATCAGTTTGCCGACGGGCAGCACGTCCGGGTCGACGCGGACCTGCAGGCTGCGGATTCCCGGGGTGAGATCGAGTAGTCCGGCCGGCTTCTCGGCTTCGAGTCGCTGATGCAGTGCATGTGCACGCGCACGTAGCGCCAGGTCGAGATTCATGTCGCCGTATTCGACCAACACATTGTCATCGCCTGAGCGCCGGTACGTGACCGCGGTGTCGCCGTCACGGCGAGCTATGACGCCGTCGTCGCCGTCACCACCGGAGGAATGAACAACCGAATTGGACGCTCGACGCGATACTCCGAGGTCACGGCGGGAAGCTGCCCGGTCGGCGCGGACCGGCACGAAGCGAATCTTGTTCCCGGGAGCCAACTGTCCGAGCTTCCAGCGATCAGCAGACACCACCGTGATCGGGCAGACGAAGCCGCCGAGGCTCGGTCCGTCGGGTCCGAGGAGGATGGGCGTGTCGCCGGTGAAGTCGAGTGCACCGATCGAATACGCGTTGTCGTGGATGTTCGAAGGGTGAAGTCCCGCTTCGCCGCCGGTGGTTCTGGCCCAGTCAGGTTTCGGACCGATCAACCGGACTCCGGTGCGGTCGGAGTTGAAGTGGACCTCGTACTCGGTCGCGTACAGCGTGTCGATGTCGGAGCGGGTGAAGAACTCCGGCGCCCCGTGCGGGCCCTCGGTCACCGCAAGTTCCCAGCACGTGTGTATCGCCGGAACATGCTCGGCGGGAACACCTCCCGCTGCCCCGGTCGCCTGTCCGAGTTTGAGAACGTCCCCCGCCCGCAAAGTCCTACCTTCGTGTCCACCGAACCTGCCCAGGGTGAAGGTCGACGCACTGCCGAGATAGTCGTCGGTCTCGATTCCGCCCTGTACGAGTACGTAGATGCGCAGTCCTGGGCCGCTGAGCGTCCCGACGTCGAGCACCGCTCCAGCGGGGACGAAAACAGGACGCCACTGACCGTGGGCGATGCCGTCGACGGTCACAGACACCGGAGCGCCCGTGACGCACACCGTGGTGTCCTCGTCGAACGTCATCGCAGGTCCGGCCATCGCGCATTCGATGCCGGGTGCGCCTTCGGGATTTCCGAGTGCGGTGTTTCCCAACCGAAACGACAGGTCGTCCATCGGGCCCGACGGTGGGACACCGATCTGCCAGTACCCGACGCGCCCTGGATAGTCCTGAACCGTCGTCAACATTCCGGGACGCACGATGGTCAGTTTTGCGTTCATTCGTCTGCCTCCGGCCGTGTGACGATCATGCGGACGGCCGTCGGATCGAAGCCGTTGCACGGGTTGTTGATCTGCGGGCAGTTGGACACGAGGACGAGCGCGTCGCGTTCGGCACGCAACGCGAGCCGCTTGCCTGGCGCAGACAGTCCGTCGACGATTCCGAGTGTGCCGTCGGGGTCGACCGGGACGTTCATGAAGAAGTTGATGTTGGACACCAGGTCCCGCTTGCCGAGCCCCCATTTTGCGCCCTCGACGAGGAAGTTCTCTACGCACGCGTGCTGATGCTTGGTGTGGTGGCCGTATCGCAGGGTGTTCGATTCCTGTGAGCACGCTCCGCCGACGGTGTCGTGGTTTCCGACCTCGTCCGCGACCAGGGTCATGAGTGGAGTTCCGTCGTCACTTCGGAGCACGGATCCTGTGGTCAGAAACAGATTCTGCTGCGCTGTGACCGTCGCTGCTGCCGAGTACCGAACGCTGTGATCGTCACCGGCAAAGACGAGTGTGTCGACGGCTTGATTTCCGTGCAGATCGACGATTGTCAGGACGTCGCCGGCGCGGACAACTGCGGACCACGGCCCGAACGCGTCAGCAATCTCGTCGAGGATCACCGTTCCGGGAACGAGGGCGGGGACATCCAGGGTGGTGGTCATGCGATCTCCTCCAGGTTCGAAGCCGTCCAGGCGTCTTCGGTATTGAGCACTGCGCGTTGGTATTCCGGCCCGAGATCGTCACGGCTGCCGAGTTCGTCGGCCGCGTTCCACGCGAGCACTTCGAGGGACGTGGTGGGAAACTCCAGCGCCGGATCGAGTGGGTGCGCGGTGTTGGCGATCATCACGATGACCGGCAGGTGGATCAGAAGGTCGACCGTCGCGCCGGCGCCGGCGGAACCCGTACTGGTGAGAGCGCCGTCCGCCTCGACGCGGACACCATGGAAGAAGGACAACGGTGGCGCTATGTCCTGCGGCCCGAGTCCGTTCTTCGCGGCAGCGACGGTGAACAGTTCACGACCGGCGGGTGAGGCACTGTGCAGCGAACCCTGCCCGTACTTCGCCTCGTTGGTAGCGCGTGACGTCGTTCCACAGAACGCGTCGTGGTGCCCCGACGTGTCGGCGACCACCGTCGCGAGGACTCGCCCCTGATCGGAGAGCAACGGGTGCCCGACACCGAGATAGGCCTGCCATGGCACCTTGACGGTATCGGCGACGTTGAGACGCTCCCAGGGGGCGTCGGCGCGGTATAGCAAGATGTTTGCACAGGCGCTGCCGACGATGTCGCGAAGTCGCAATCGGGTTCCTCGGGCGAGAACCTTGGTCGTGTATCGCCCACCCGGCACTGTTTCAGCCCAGGTCAGACGTTCGGGAGCGACGTCGTCGGGCGGGTTCGGCCAGCGGGTGGCCGGCAACACCGGCATGGAGTCTGTGATTGTTCCGGCCTGGGACCGGGCATGCTCGCGCGCTCCGGCGGTGGTCTGAGTACTCATGGTCAGGCTCCGATCGTGACGGGATTCGGGGTGGCGCGGCCACGTGGGAAGCAAGCGACTCCCAGCCCCACGACCAGCGCTACCGTGATGGGCGCGGCCCACTGCAGAATGGGGTACTCCCCGGTGGGGTTGAAGATCTCGGCTCGTGGCCAGGACAGGTTGATCACCATCAGCGCGCCGTACACAACCGCGGCGATGTTGACCGGAACTCCCCAGATGCCCAGGGAGAAAAGCTTTTTGCCTTCGGCGTCGAACTTGGGGCCGACTGCCGTGCGAGGCCATCCCTTGAGACGCTGAACCAGCAGCGGCACGGTCACCATGAGGTAGGCCAAGTAGATCAAGATGATGCATACGCTGGACAGGGTTGCGAAAATTGCCGAGTTGCCTACGTTGACGGCCAGGACGGCAATGCAGACCAGACCGATGAGGACGGACGGCGCGATAGGTGTTCCGGTGCGGGGGTTGACCTTTGCCAGTACCTGCGAGGCAGGAAGCCGCCCGTCGCGGGCCATGGAGAACATCAGCCGTGAAGCAGCAGTCTGAATGGCCAAGGTGCACACGAACACTGCGATCGAGACGTCGATCAACAAGACCGTGCCCCACGGCGAACTCAGAATAGAGGTCAGTACGTATGGCAAACCTTCCGTGGCCAGGCGTCCGTCGGTGAGTGAGGGCGCTGCCATCAACGCGCCGAGGATCATCAAGCCGCCGCCGAGTGCGGAAGCGGAGAGTGCAAGACGGATCGTACGAGGTGCGACGCGTCGGGGGTTGCGGGTCTCCTCGGCCAGTTCGCCTGCCGAACCGAAGCCGACCATGACGTAGGCAGCCATCAGTCCGGACATGATCCACGCCCAGGCGTATCCCGGCTGACCGCCGGCACTGCCGGTGTCGAAGACGACGTCCGGTCCGCGCTGAGCGTGGGTGAAGAACATCCCGATCACCGCGATGACACCGACGATTTCGCAGGTCACGCCTATGTTGTTGATACGCGACATCCAGTTGACGCCGATGCAGTTGATGAAGGTGGTCAGAACCAGAAGTACCGATCCGAGCAGCACGGCATTGGCAGCACCGCTCGAGGAGGTGAGTGCACTGTCCTCACCGATGATCTGGAACCCGCTCCACACATTCGGGAGCACGACCTGCAAGGCGATCGCGGCGGCCGACGCGGTGACGATCTGAGCGAGAATCATGAACCAACCCGCGAACCAGCCGACGATTTCACCACCCATCCGCCGCGACCACTGGTAGATGGCACCCGAAATCGGATATCTGGCAGCAAGTTCCGCAAAGTTGAGGGCCACCATGAACTGACCGATGAATACGACGGGCCAGGTCCAGAAGAACGCCGGACCCGCGAAACCGAAACCGAGGCCGAACAATTGAAAGATCGTGGTCAGGATGGAAACGAAGGAGAAGCCCGCGGCGAACGACGCGAACTTTCCCAGCGATCGATGCAGCTGCTGCTCGTAGCCGAACTCCGCGAGGTCACCGTCGTCGTGAGGCGAAGAGGCGAGTGCGGATGCGGTGGTGGGCTGCGCAGCCGGGGTGGTTGCACTCAACGGCGTACTCCTTCGGCGAAGCGATTCAGAGGCGAATAACTGTCGATTGATAGTTTTCGCGAAATCCACTCGCCGCAGGTGACGCCCGCGTATACGATTCGCCTGATTCTGTAACAGGCTCGTTGAGTACGTTTCGAGCACGTGACCGAATGCTCACAGCGACGGCCACCCCGCATGTAAGGCCAGAGCCTGCCACTATGGAAGGCGTGACCAACGCCGGCCCCGGACGACCCCGCCTGACCGCTCGCCGACGCCCGGGTGGGACTGCCCGGGCGGAGATCTTGGATGCAGCCGCTGAACTGTTCACCACCCGAGGCTTCGCCGCGACGTCGACACGCCACATCGCCGAAGCAGTCGGAATGCGTCAGGCGTCGCTGTACAACCATTTCGCCACCAAGGACGACATCCTGGTTGCACTGCTCGCCGACACCGTGACTCCGGCGCTCGACTTCGCGGAGAATCTCAGGCCACGCGGCACCTCACCCGAGGTGAAGCTGTACGCGCTTTCGTACATCGACGCGGCCCAACTGATCACCGGACGGTGGAACCTCGGTGTCCTCTATCTCTTGCCGGAACTGAGAAGCGACAGGTTCATGTCGTTCCGAGCCGATCGCGATCGGCTTCGCGAGCAATACCGGGCCCTCGCCCAGGCAGTGCTCGACGCGATTGACGATCCAGCATCAACTCACCTGGCCGAGCTTCCGTTTCGCCTGGTAGAAAGCGTGATCAGCGCGCGAGCCGACGCACTCGAAGGCACCCCGATCCCCAACGCCGCCGTCATCGCCGGGTCGGCACTGCACATTCTGGGGTGGCGCCAGGATCTTGATCCCATCCACACGGAAGCGGCAGAGCTAATTGCGAACGCAGAAACGCCGAAATTGTCCGGGGCTGCATCAGCTCCGGACAATTTCGACGCAATGAGGACCTAAACGGCCACGAGACTAGACCGAGAGGGACTGTCCCGGGAAGATCAGGTTGATGTTCGGGACCTGGCTGGCGAGGTTCTCGAGCGAGATGCCGTGTGCAGCAGCGATCTTCGACAGGGTGTCGCCTGCCTTGACCACGTAGTTGCCGCTTCCGGTGCTTGCTGCCGGAGCCGACTCGACGGAAGCCTCAGCGGTGACGGGGGCTGCTGCGGCCTCGTAGTTGCCTGCGGTGGTGCCGGTGGTCAGGTACTGACCGCAGACGGGCCATGCGCCGACGCCCTGGCCTGCGAGAACGTTCTCGGCGACACGGATCTGCTCAGACTGGCTGGCGTTGGCAGCGTTGCCCGATCCACCGAACGCGTTCCAGGTGCTCTGTGTGAACTGCAGTCCGCCGTAGAAGCCGTTTCCGGTGTTGGCGGCCCAGTTACCGGAGGACTCGCAGTTTGCGACTCCGGACCAGTCGTGGCCGGCTGCCGAAGCGGTGCCGGTGCTCATGGCGAGCGGGATTGCGACGACTGCGCCTGCGGTTGCAACTGCGCCGAGGGCGCGCTTGAAGGTGATGCTGGTCATTGGGTAAATCCTCTCCGCTACCGCGGACGAGGTCGGCCCGGACGCTTTCACGTCTCGTCGATCGACTCGTCTGTTTCACTCCTGCCCCGCGAAGGTTTCGGGAGTACCGGACCCGCGGGGCAGAAGCACGCAGTTGCGGGTCGGTGTTTGCCCGGTAGTTTCGGGCTGTCAACGACCGTAGGCGATGGTCACGGATTGGTCACGGGGCAGTTTTCCGGCACTGCCGTACCAGATTCAGTCGAGATTCAAGAAATAACCACAGGTCAACTAGTTGATTCGAGCTTCAACCATACCGATCGTTATCCGTCCGTTATGTGGCAACCGTCACTGCGATTTTGTGACCCCCCGCACCGAAACAGGCCGTGTCGGAACGCAAAACAGCCCCATTCAAATGTTAAGAGAGTCCTGGCAACGAGCAAAAACCAACCGCCCCAATCATTATGGAGAATGAACTGGTGATCGTCGCAGTAGAAGGACCCAGCGCCGCCGGCAAGACCACCTGGTGCCGAACCCAACTCGGTGGACAAACGGCACCGGAAGGATTCGTCGCCGAGTATCAGCCCACGGGGCGCGAGCCGGACGGCACGGATCTCGACGTCCAGGCAAGTTACTGGGCAACCGTCAATTCGAAGCGATGGTCGCAAGCGGAAGAACTCGAATCGAGAACCGGGATCGCGCTCTGCGACAGCGACCCGCTGAAACTGCACTACAGCTGGTGTCTCGCCGCGGTGGGCGCCGCACCTCGGGAGCGATTCGAGTACGAGCTCGAGGCAGTCGAGACGGCTTTTACGCGCCTCGAACTGGGTCTCGCGGATCTGACCGTCATCTCGATACCGTCACCGAAGCAACTTCGACTGCAGCGCGAAGGAGACCCCAGCCGCCGACGACGGCATTTCGAGCTTCACGCGGCGCTCGCCGAGCCGCTCACCCACTGGTACTCGGCGGTGGACAGGGTGGATCCAGGTCGCGTTCTGTGGGGCTTCCCGACACTGCTCGATCTTTCGCGCTGTCCCCCACCTCGATCGGATCGCAGCGATCCGGGCCTCCTGCGCGCGATGCTCAACGAGTTGCCGCCACTCCCCAGATAGCAAGCGGCTACTCGATCTCAGCGCGCTCGTTCGACCCTGGCCTCGTCCCACACCGGAGACTCGCTCTCGTACACGTTCCCGTCCGATCCGAATACCAGGAACCTGTCGAACCCGCGCGCGAACCAACGATCGTGGGTTACCGAGATGACGGTGCCGGCAAACTGTGCGATGCCCTGTTCGAGCGCGTCAGCCGAATGAAGGTCGAGGTTGTCGGTCGGCTCGTCGAGCAGCAACATCGTGGCGCCGGAAAGCTCGAGGAGCAGAATCTGCAGGCGCGCCTGCTGTCCGCCGGACAGGTCGTCGTACTTCTGTTCGACTGCTTGGGACAATCCGTAACGGTCGAGCGCGCGGCTCGCCGCTTCACGCCCCATTCCGTTTCGGTGTTCGTCGCCCATGTGCAGGATCTCGAGCAGCGTGTTCCCGGTCAGATCAGGCCTGGAATGGGTCTGCGCAAACAATCCGGGACGTACCCGGGCACCCAGCGTCGCAGTACCCCCGTGCTCGACCGGCGCGATGTCGAGCGCCTCGACGGGCAGATGCTCGGTCCCCGGATCGGTCCCACCACCCGCCAAGAGACGAAGGAAATGTGACTTCCCGGATCCATTGGAGCCCAGCACGGCAACCCGATCTCCGTACCAGATCTCGGTGTCGAAAGGCTTCATCAATCCGGTCAACTCGAGATCCTGACATACCAACGCGCGCTTGGCGGTTCGCCCGCCCGCCAGCCGAACTGTCACCTTCTGCTGAAGTGGAATCGCTTCGGGTGGCCCTGCCTCCTCGAACTTCGCCAACCTGGTTTGCGAGGCGTGATACCGCGCAGCGACGCCGTCGTTGAACTTGGCCTTTTCACGCAATCGCAGAACCAGGGCACGCAGTTTCGCGTGCTCCTCGTCCCAGCGTCGACGCAGTTCTTCGAATCGAGCGTTCCGATCTTCGCGGGCCTGGTGGTAGCTGGCCAGCCCAGCGCCGTGGGTCCACGACGTTGCGCCGCTGATTCCGGGCTCGAGCGTCACGATGTGGGTGGCCGCGTTGGCGATCAGTTCGCGGTCGTGGCTGACGAACAAAACCACTTTCGACGATTCCGAGATCGCCTTTTCCAGCCATCGCTTGCCCGGAACATCGAGGTAGTTGTCCGGCTCGTCCAGCAGGAGTGCGTCGTCGGGCCCAGCGAACAGTGCTTCGAGAACCAACCGTTTCTGCTCGCCACCGCTGAGCGAGTTGGCCGCGCGCCACTTCGCACGGTCATAAGGAACACCGAGAGCCGCGGTAGTGACCTTGTCCCAGAAGTCTTCGGTCTCGTAGCCGCCCACATCGGCCCAATCGGCCAGCGCGTGCGAATACTTCATTTGAGTTGATTCCTCGTCGCGCTCGATCATCGCGTTTTCTGCCGTATCGAGCGCCAGTGCTGCATCCCGGATCCGCGCCGGAGAGACGGACAACAGAAGATCGCGCACGGTGGACTCGTCGCGAACCTGGCCGACGAATTGCCGCATCACGCCCAGTGTTCCGGATCGAGTGACAGCGCCCTCGTCAGCGACGGCGTCTCCGGCGACAATGCGAAGCAATGTCGTCTTACCAGTCCCGTTGGGCCCGATCAGTGCAGTTTTTGCACCGTTTCCGACCCGAAAGCTGACACCGCTGAGCAGTTGTCGACCATCAGGAAGGAAGTAGTCGACGTCGGCGATGTTGAGGTGGGTCACGCTCTCAAGGGAACCCTACCCACGGCGATCTGCCAAACCATTATTCCGGCCTTCGGTGTCGAGTTCACGACCGTCATGGGATCGTCCGACCGCATCGAGCGCGGCCAGATATCCGAAAACCATTGCGGGACCGATAGTTGCACCTGGACCGGCATAGGTATGACCCATGACCGGCGAGCTGGTATTTCCTGCTGCGTAGAGCCCGTCGATGACCGAACCGTCGGCGCGCAACGCTCGCGCGCGAGCGTCCGTGTTGATGCCGCCTTTGGTCCCCAGGTCTCCGGGCACCATCTTCGCGGCATAGAACGGACCCTTCGTGAGTTCTCCGAGGCTGGGGTTGGGCTTGTTGGTGCAGTCGCCGTAGTAGTGGTCGTATCTGCTTGTCCCACGGCCGAAGTCGCGATCGACTCCGTCGCGCGCGTGACTGTTGAATCGTGTGATGGTCGCGGACAGCGCATCGCCCGGCACTCCGATCTCGGCAGCGAGTTCGGCAATAGATCCAGCTCGCACGATCGCACCCGATTCGATCCACGACCGAGGTATCGGCCTGCGCGCCGGCACTCCCGCGAACAGGTAACGGTCACGGTACGTCTGATCGAAGATCAGCCAAGCCGGGATGTTTTCAGCGGGTCCTTCACCTCGGCCGTACTTTCCGCCGAACATGGCGTGCGCGGCTTCGACGTAGGGAAGCGACTCGTTCATGAAGCGCTGACCGCTGGCGTTGACCATCAGGCTTCGAGGCAACGAGCGTTCCGCCAAGGCGAACCACGGGCCTTTGGGCAGCGGGATCGACGGGGCCCACCACGCGTCGTCCATGTACGAAATTGCCGCGTCGACGCGTAGAGCTGCACGTATACCGTCTCCGGTATTGGTCGGTGCCCCGAGAGTCCACTGCGCACTACTCGGCCGGCGCTGGTACTCGCCTCGCATGTCGTCGTTGTTGTCGAACCCGCCGCACGCGAGGATGACACCGCATCGAGCCTGCATGGTTCTCTGCACTCCCCCGGACTCGAGTCGCACACCCACGACACGATCATTGTCGGTAACCAGATCCACAAGCCTCGTCCCGAGCTCGACCGTCACGCCGGCGTCCCGAACTCCGAGCATCAGTTCCGCCATGAGCGCCGGCCCGAGCCCGATCAGCTTCTTCTTCCGAGCCTTCGCGACCAGGGATCTCATTCCCACCCGAAGCATTCGCACCGGCCCCCTCCAATGCCGAACCCCCGTGCTCAGCCAACGGTAATCAGATTGTTGGACAACCATGTTGAGCGGCACCTTCATGTACGGCGGATGAAGGGTCGCGAGATCGTCGCCCAGAGCTCGCGCGTCGAACGGGCGCGGCTCGCACGAGCGGCCGCTTGCAAGTCCGCCGGGTGCCTCGGGAAAGTAGTCGGAGTAACCCTTCACCCATTCGAGCTCGAGTGCGGAGTGCCGAATCAGGAAATCGAGGGCTTCCGGGCCTCGATCGATATACGTGTCGATACGGTCGCTGTCTGCATCCTCTCCGACAATGCTCTTCAGATATGTTCGCGCAGAATCGATATCATCTGCCGGCGCCTCGCGGCGAAGTATCGAGTTTCCCGGAATCCACACTCCGCCCCCGGACCGGGACGACGAACCGCCCCAGTACTCCGACTTCTCCACGAGAATTGTCGAGAGTCCGTTGCGGGCTGCAGTGATGGCTGCGGACATGCCGGCAGCCCCCGATCCCACAACGATCACATCCACCACTGGCACATCCACTACCGAGAGCTCGGAGTTGCGAGAGTTCTCGTTCATCACTGATCACGACCTTTCGTGTCATCGTCATCCTGCGTGCGCCACCGGGATCCCTGAACCGCGTCGAGTGCCCCCTCGACGCACACGGGAAGTGATGCCCCACGCTTCTGGGGGTTACGTATCCATTGCCGATAGCCGAACTCCGCCGCCGCCAACATCAAGTGAACGAGTAGTCCTGGTCGGCTGTCATTTTCAGGATCGAGTTGCATTCGTTGTGCCACCAACTCCACCAACCGATCACGATGCTCGGGCGCGATCAGCGCGACTCGATCCATCAGGTGCGGCGCGGTGCGGAACGCTGCTCGCCACTGATCGATCTCCGCGGACTCGAAAGCATTGGAACGCTCGAGGATTGCCCGCGAGATCGCAAGATCAGCCGACTCAGATGCCGGGCGATTCTCGAGCAGTGTCACGATCCCGGCACCGCCCTGCCTGACCGGGTCCAACAGCAGATCCTCTTTGTTACGAACGTGCCGGAAGTACGTACTCGCCGACACCCCCGCTGCTGCCGCAATCTGCTCGGTGGTCACATCCTCGAAACCGTCACGCGCGAACAGATCGAATGCCGCACGTTGAATGTCTGCTCGCACCTGCAACCGTTGTCTCTCCCGTAGTGACATCAGCAACGTCCTCCCGCCTCGGCCGAGATCCGGCCATTCTCGATAATGCGAGTCTCACCTATTATGACAGTCACTGTCAATATCCAATTCTCTGTCAGATATCAGCAGACCCCGGCATTTCGTTGACAGGGCATTCGATGCCACGACAAGCTTCGAAGATGAAACGATGGTTCGCGGCGGGCTTCGGAACGGCGATCGTCTCGCGATCACTTCTGCGCAAAGCACTCATCTTCAAGTTCCGACGCGACGTCCGTGCACTCAATTCCGGCAACTACCGGCCGCTGTTGAATTCCTATCACCACCACGCGGTGCTCAGATTCGCCGAGGGTGATCATCGGTGGGCAGGAGTGCATGCCGGACGGGACCAAATCGAGACGTTTCTCCAGGAATTTGTCGACGCGGGGCTTCAAGGCGCGGTCACCGAAGCGTATTTCGGTGGTCCGCTCTGGCGCATGACACTGCTCGTCCGATTCGACGACCGAGCCCTAGGCCCGGACGGCGCCGTCATCTATCAAAATCGAACAGTGCTTCTCGTTCGAACCAAGTGGGGAAGAATCGTCGAGCAGGAGGACTACTACGAGGACACCGCCAGAATCGGTGACTTCGACAGACGGCTCCGCGAAATCGAAGCCGGACGAGCCTGTGGCACAGTCGCGGAATGACGGACGTCAGGATTGACCGCCACCGGAAACTATCAGCATTCCTGTCTTCCCAGAACGATGTCGAACTGGCCCGACTGGTCGACACCGCTCGAGTCTCGAGCGTAGGCGTGGGCGGCGCCGCAGGACTCGTCGGTGTCTGCGAAAACGGGTTCGACAGCGTTCCGGTATTCACCAAACGCATCCCACTGACCGAACAGGAACTCGCCGACGTGGGCTCTACTTCCAACCATTTCGACTTGCCGACGTTCTGCCAGTACGGCATTGGGGGCCCGAGCTTCAACGCCTGGCGAGAGCTGGCCGCGAACGTCATGGTCACAGAGGCCGTTCTGGCCGGCGAAACACAGTCGTTCCCAATGCTTTACCACTGGCGGGTGCTGCCCGGTCGATCGCCGGTTGCACCCGAACACGCCGACATCGCTTCCGTTCCCACCGCCTGCGCCAGTAGTGAAGCGCGGGTCCGCCTCGAAGCACTCGCCACTGCGCCGTGCAGCCTCGTACTGTTCTGCGAGTACATCGCACACCCGATCTCGGATTGGCTGCATGACAACCCGGCCGCCAAAGCTGCCGAAGTCGAGCGACAGTTTTCGGAGATCGTGGCGTTCTTACGCGATCGACAGTTGCTGCACATGGACGGACATTTCGGCAACATGCGCACCGATATGGAGCGGATCTATCTCACCGACTTCGGACTGGCCACATCCCCACACTTCGACCTGTCGACTACCGAACATGACTTCGTCCGGCGCCATGCCACCCATGACGCCGACTACGCCGCCATGCTTCTGGTCAACTGGCTGGTCACCGAGGTCTGCGGAGTGCCGAGACCGAAACACGGCGGACCAGTCGCCCGCAACCAGTACGTACGACGATGCGCCACAGGTCATGTCCCAGGTGATGTGGCACCGGAGGTGGCCGCGATCTTGACCCGGCACGCGCCCGCCGCTGCGAGAATGAACGACTTCTACTGGCGATTGTTCGACGGCGACTTCGACGCGCCCTACCCTCATGCCGCGGCAGTTCCGACTTCCGGTCGAGGACAGGGTTTTCCCTGAACTGCCGTCTCCACATCTCAGGGTCCATGTCATCCTCCGGACCGATGTGCTGGTCAGCGCCGTAAGGCACAGTTCTCCTCATGATTGAACTGAGGGGATTGACCAAGGTTTACGGACCGACGAAAGCGGTGGACGATTTGTCGTTCACGGTCAAGCCGGGCATCGTGACGGGCTTTCTGGGCCCGAACGGTGCGGGTAAGTCGACGACGATGCGGATGATCCTGGGTTTGGATCAGCCGACGTCGGGTGCGGCGTTGATCGACGGCAAGCCGTACCGGGAGTTGAAGACGCCATTGCGGACTGTCGGCGCGTTGTTGGATGCGAAGTGGGTGCACCCCAATCGCAGTGCGCGGGCGCATCTGCAGTGGATGGCCGCTTCGAACGGGATCCCGAAGTCCCGCGTCGACGAGGTGCTCGGGTTGGTCGGATTGTCCGAGGTGGCGGGGAAGAAGGCCGGCGGGTTCTCGTTGGGTATGTCGCAGCGTCTCGGGTTGGCGGGTGCGTTGTTGGGTGATCCGAAGGTGTTGTTGTTCGACGAGCCGGTCAACGGTCTCGATCCGGAGGGCATCGTCTGGATTCGTAAGTTCATGCAGCGGTTGGCGGC